>NZ_BAAAZU010000001.1:0-74889 GCF_039537065.1 Luteimonas lutimaris
AAGCACGGGCCAGATGCGGCTTTGGTCCCTCCACCCCGACAGGCAACAACATACAAGCGGCTTCAGCCGCGAGCTCTTGGCCCGTTCTTGCCGCGACGCTGAAAAGCTCGCGGCTGAAGCCGCTCCTACAAGGACCCGGGCTATTCCGGAAACTCCGGCAGCGCCTGCCGCAGCCCGTCGAAGCCTTCCCACGGGTTCTTGCGCAGCCGCGCGGCGCGCTGCTTCGCCCTGGCCAGGTCGAATGCATCCGGGCGCTTGATGCGTCCCAGCTCTTCCCAGCGCAGCGGCACCGCCACCGGCGCGCCTTTGCGTGCGCGCAGCGACCACGACGCCACGCTGGTCGCGCCGCGGGTGTTGCGCAGCCAGTCGATGAAGATCTTCCCCGGCCGCTTGGCCTTCGACATCGTCGCCACGTAGCGCTCGGGCGCGTGTTCGGCCATCGCAGCGGAGAACGCCTCGCAGAAGCCGCGCACGTCGTCCCACAACGGCCCGCGCGCAATCGGGGCCACCACGTGCAGGCCCTTGCCGCCGGACAGGCGCACGAAGGACTGCAGGCCGGCCTGCCCGAGCTTGTCGCGCACGTCGCGCGCGGCGGCGATCACGTCTTTCCAGCCCACGCCTTCGCCGGGATCGAGGTCGAATACCAGCCGGTCGGGCTGTTCGGGATCGTCGATGCGCGCACCCCAGGGATGGAATTCCAGCGTGCTCATCTGCACCAGATCGATCACGCCCTCGATATCGTCGACGTACAGGTACTGCTCGCTGCCGCTCTTCTGCGCCAGCGCGATCGCGTGCACGTGTTCGCCGAGGCTGCCGGCGTGATGCTTCTGGAAGAAGCATTCGCCCTGGCTGCCGTCGGGGCAGCGCAGCAGCGACAGCGGCCGGTCAATCAATTCCGGCAGCAGCCACTTCGCCACGCTGCGGTAGTAATCGGCGACGTCGCCCTTGGTGTAGTCGGCGCCGTCAAAGACGACGCGTTCTGGATGGGTGATCCGCGCGTTGCCGGCGGCAGGCGTGTGTTTCATCGTCGGTTTCTCCGATCCGGTTTCGGGTGGCCTGACATCGCGCGGCCGCTTGTCCGCGCGCAGGCGCTTGAAGCTGGCTTGGCGCAGCAGGCCCTCCTTGCCCCAGCCGCGGAAGGCGACTTCGGCCACCAGCTCCGGCGCAACCCAGTGCACGCTGCGCGGCGAAAACGGCACGTGACCGGGCAGCTCGACCACCGCTGTCTTGCGTTCGATCGCCTGCAGGCGTCCGTGGATCGCCCGCAGCGCTTCGGCATCGTATCCGGTGCCGACGCGGCCAACGTAGCGCAGGCCGCCGCCATCGCGCGTGGCCATCAGCAGCGAGCCAAATCCGCTGCGCGCACCCTTCGGCTCGGTGTAGCCGACGATGACGAACTCGTCGCCCTGCTCGTGCTTGGCCTTGATCCAGTCGCCGCTGCGCCCCGAGCGGTAACCGCTGTCGATGCGCTTGCTGACCACGCCCTCGATGCCCTGCTCTCCCGTCTGCGCGAACACCTCCGCGCCGTGTCCGACGACGTGGTCGCTGAAGGCCAGCACGCCGACCTTGCGGCCCAGCAGCTGCTTGAGCAGCGCCTTGCGCGCCTGCAGCGATGCCTTGCGCAGGTCGACGCCGGCCAGTCCGGGCAGGTCGAACACCAGGTAGCGCAGCTGCGCCTTCGAAGTGCCGTCGATCACCCGCTGCAGTTCGGAAAAATCGCTGCGGCCGTCCCTGCCCAGCACCACCAGTTCGCCGTCGAGGCAGGCGTCGGCGACGGGCAGCGCCGCGACCGCCTTCGCCACTTCTGGAAAGGTCGCGTCCCAGTCCAGGCCGCCGCGGGAACGCAGCTTCGCCACGCCATCGACCAGGTCGACCATCAGCCGGTAGCCGTCCCACTTGATCTCGTGCAGCCAATTGTCACCGGCAGGCGGCGCTGCGCGCAGCGCGGCGAGCTCGGGCGCGAAGCCGGTCGGCATGTGGCCGTCGCGTGCACCTGCGAGCGCAAGGGCACGTTTGCGCCAGGTCGAACTCGCCCGATTCTCCTTCGCGCCGGTCGCGGTCTTCTTCGCACCCGGTTTCCTGCGTTTCCCCGACGCCTTTGCCGTTGCGGGCGTCGTGACGAGGTCGTCGGCCTCGAGATCGGCCGCATGCGCATCGTCGCGCTTGATCAGCAGCCACTGTTTCTGCCTGCCGCGCATGCGGGTGCGCACCAGTTTCCAGCCCCCTTGCAGCTTGTCGCCGCTGAGGGTGAAGTCGAGCTTGCCGGCCGCAAGCGCCTCGAGTGGATCGCCGTCGCACGCCCAGTGGCCGTGGTCGAACACGTCGACGTGGCCGGCGCCGTAGTTGCCTTCCGGGATATCGCCTTCGAAGGTGGCGTAGTCGAGCGGATGGTCCTCGACCTCCACCGCCAGCCGCTTCTCGCCCGCGCGCAGCGACGGTCCCTTCGGCACTGCCCAGCTCTTCAGCGCGCCGTCGGCTTCAAGGCGGAAATCGTAATGGCGAGAACTCGCGTGGTGCAGCTGCACCACGAAGATCGGCCGGTGGCCCGGCATGCGGCCAGCGTCGGCAGCCGGCTCCGGGGTGCGGTCGAAGCGGCGCTTGCGCGTGTAGTCGCGCAGGCTCATGGCTCAGCCGGCCTTGCGTTTCGCGGCTTTCTTCGTCGCGCTGGCGGCCTTCTTCGCCGGAGACTTCTTCGCCGACGACTTCTTCGCGGCCTTCTTCGTCGTCTTTTTCGCGGCGCTCTTCTTTGCAGGCGTGCGCTTGTTGCTGGCGATGCTCTTCTGCAGCAGCGACATGAAGTCGACCACGTTGGTGGCGGCGTCCCCGGCGGGCTCCGGCTCGTTGTCATCGGCCTTGGCCAGCGCGCCCTTCGATTTCATCTTCTGCTTGATCACCGCTTCCAGGCGCACGCGGAACTCGTCGTGGTAGTCGTCGGGCGCCCACTTGCCGGACATCGAGCCGATCAGCTGCTTCGCCATGTCCATTTCCTTTGCGGTGATGCGCCAGGAAGACGGCTTGCCCCCGGGCAGGTTGTAGTCCGCCGGGTCCACCAGCTCCTGCGGGTAGCGCAGCAGCATCAGGAACAGCGCGTCGTCCCGCGGCATCACCGCGGCGAGGTATTCGCGGGTGCGGATCACCACACGCGCGATGCCGACCTGCTTCGTGGTCTTCAGCGTCTCGCGCAGCAGCACGTACCCCTTCTCGGCCTTCTTGGCCGGCACCAGCACGTAGGGCTTCTCGAAGTACTGCGGCGGGATCGCGTCGGCATCGACGAAGGCCTCGACCTCGACCGTCTCGTGGCCCTCCGGCGCAGCCGACTTGATGTCCTCCTCCTCGACCACGACGTAGCTGCCCTTGTCGTACTCGAACGCCTTGACGATGTCCTTCCACGGCACCTCGTCGCCGGTCTCGGCGTTGACGCGCTCATAGCGGATCGGCGTCTTGTCGCGCGAATCGAGCATGCGGAAGTGCAGGTCGACCTTGCGTTCGCCGGACATCAGCGACACCGGAACGTTGAGCAGGCCGAACGACAGCGTTCCGGTCCAGATCGGGCGGGCCATGGTCGGCCTCCTGTTGCGGGGTTCCCGATCGTGCGGCGGCGGCGGTGAGTCCGCGGTGAAACGCGATTCAGCGTCTGCGGACGATCATGCGCGCCATGTATGGCCGTGAACGACGCCGATCCACTGACCTCGACGACGCCGCGCTGCGCGAGGGCCTGACCCACGCGCAGCTGGACGCGCTCGGCACGCTGGAGCATTTCGGCTGGACCCTGCGCTTCGTGCGCCGCCCGATGTTCCTGGACCCGGTCCCGGTGCTGTTCCACCGCGACGGCAAGCGCTTCGTGGTGCTGGAAGCCGACGGCACCCTGAACGAAAACTCCGGTCTGGTGATCCGCGAGTAGCGCATCCGTGTCGCGCGCCGCCCGCCCACGGGCGCATCACGACGGCTTGCCACCGGGTTAACTCCGCCCGCCGCATCGTGGCCGCGAGACCACAGCGGAGGCAGCCCATGCCCTACGACCGCATCAGCGAACTCCCAGATTCGGTGCGCGACCACGTGCCGAAACACGCGCAGGAGATCTACAAGGAAGCCTTCAACAGCGCGTGGGACGAATACAAGGACGCGGACGACCGCCGCGGCGACGCCTCGCGCGAGGAGACCGCGCACCGCGTGGCGTGGTCGGCGGTGAAGGAGAAGTACGAGAAGGGAGACGACGGCGACTGGCACGCGAAGTAACCGCGTCCCGCAACCCACAGCGGGAGCACCATTGTGGGAGTGCCTTGTGGGAGCGGCCATGGCCGCGATGGCCGGCAACACCGCGGAAAGCATCGCGGCCATGGCCGCTCCCACATGTCCATCAGCGGCGGAAGTCAGTCTTTGTGTCCCCCACCCGCACCACCGGACCCGGCAGCTACACCGGCTGCAGGTTCGCGTAGGCCAGCACCAGCCACTTGCTGCCCACATCCTCGAAGTTCACCTGCACGCGCGCGTGTGCGCCGCCGCCTTCGATGTCGGTGACGATGCCGTTGCCGAACTTCACATGGGTCACGTTCTGGCCCAGGCGGATGCCCGGCGTCTCGTCGACCACCGCGTGGCCGCGATTGCGCCGCAGCGTGCTGGCGTACATCGGCCGCGACACCTGCACCTTCGGCCGCACCTCGTTGAGCAGCGCCGCCGGGATCTCGCGCAGGAAGCGCGAGGGCACGCCGTACATGTCCTGGCCGTGCAGGCGCCGTGACTCGGCGTAGCTGAGCACCAGCTTCTGCCGCGCACGGGTGATGCCGACGTAGGCCAGCCGGCGCTCCTCCTCCAGCCGTCCGCTTTCCTCCACCGAGCGCGCATTCGGGAACAGGCCTTCCTCCATGCCGGCCAGGAACACCAGCGGGAATTCGAGGCCCTTGGCACTGTGCAGGGTCATCAGCTGCACGCCGTCCTCGCCGGCCTGCGCCTGGCCCTCACCAGCCTCCAGCGCGGCATAGGCGAGGAAGGCAACCAGTTCGCTCAGCCGCTCGCCCTCTTCCTCGTCGCCGCGCACGAAGCGCGACGCCACCGACACCAGTTCGTCGAGGTTGTCGACCCTTGATTCAAGCGCGCCCTTCGACTCGTTGGCGTAGTGCTCGCGCAGGCCCGAGCGCATCAGCACGTGGTCGATCTTGTCCTTGAGCGGCAGCTCGGCGACCTCGCCGTCGATCGCGTCGACCAGCGCGTGGAAGCCGGCCAGTGCGTTGCGTGCGCGCGCGGCCAACTCGTTCCCGCGCGCAACGCGGATCGACGCCTCCCACAGCGACACCGCATCGGTGCGCGCGCGCTTGCGCACCTCGTCCAGCGTGCGCTCGCCGATCCCGCGCGTGGGCGTGTTGACCGCGCGCTCGAAGGCCGCGTCATCGGCGCGGTTGGCCACCAGCCGCAGGTAGGCCAGCGTGTCCTTGATCTCGGCGCGCTCGAAGAAGCGCACGCCGCCATAGACGCGGTACGGGATCTGCTCGGCCAGCAGCGTCTCTTCGAACGCCCGCGACTGCGCGTTGCTGCGGTACAGGATCGCGCAGTCGCCGTGGCTGCCGCCGTCGCGCACCCACTGGCCGATGCGCTCGACCACGAAACGCGCCTCGTCGACCTCGTTGTAGGCCGCGTACAGATCGACGGCCTCGCCCTCGCCACTGTCGGTCCACAGCTGCTTGCCCATGCGCGCCGGGTTGTGCGCGATCACCGCGTTGGCGGCGTTGAGGATGTTGGCGCTGGAACGGTAGTTCTGCTCCAGGCGGATCGTCTGCGCGCCGGGGAAGTCCTGGAGGAACTTCTGCACGTTCTCCACCTTCGCGCCGCGCCAGCCGTAGATCGCCTGGTCGTCGTCGCCGACCACGAATACCTTTCCAGAATCGGCCTGCCCACTGTCGCCGGCGAGCAGGCGCACGAAGCCGTACTGGATGCTGTTGGTGTCCTGGAATTCGTCCACCAGCAGCTGGCCGAAACGCTGGCGGTAGTGCGCCAGCAGCGCCGGCGTGTCGCGCAGCAGCTCGTGCGCGCGCAGCAGGATCTCGGCGAAGTCGACCAGCCCGGCGCGGTCGCAGCGCTCCTGGTACAGCGCGTAGCTCTTGAGCATCACGTCCGACCATTCGTCGCGGTCGCTCTGGATGTGCTGCGGGCGCCGGCCCTCGTCCTTCTGCGCGTTGATCCACCACGCGATCTGCCGCGGCGGGAAGCGCGCCTCGTCGAGTTCCAGTTGCTTGACCACGCGCTTGACCAGGCGCAGCTGGTCGTCGCTGTCGAGGATCTGGAAGCCTTCCGGCAGCTTCGCGTCCTGCCAGTGCAGGCGCAGCAGCCGGTGGGCGAGGCCGTGGAAGGTGCCGATCCACAGCCCGCGCGAACCGTTGCGCAGCAGCGCATCGGCGCGCTGGCGCATCTCGCCGGCGGCCTTGTTGGTGAAGGTCACCGCGAAGATGCCGTGCACCGGCACGCCGAACACCTCGTTCAACCAGGCGATGCGGTGGGTGAGCACGCGGGTCTTGCCGGACCCGGCGCCGGCCAGCACCAGGTAGTGCCCCGGCGGCGCGGAAACGGCCTCGCGCTGGGCGTCGTTGAGCCCGTCGAGCAGGTGGGAAACATCCATCGCGGCATTCTACGCGAGGGCCGGTCGCAGCCCGGGCGACACCCCGTGTCCCGTAGGAGCGGCGGGAGCCGCGATCTTCAGCCGACGTCCCGCAATCCATCGCGGCTTCCGCCGCTCCTACAAAAACAGCGCCTGCGGAACCGTTACTGGCTGCCCGGCTTGATCTCGTACCCCGCCGGCGGTTCCGCCCCCAGCAGGTGGCGCACGAAATAATCCCAGCGCCGCCGGGTGACGTACATGCCCACTCCGCCGCTGCCGTAGCCGTGGCGCGCCTCGGGCAGCAGCAGCAGGTCGAAGTCCCTGTTGGCCTCGATCAGCGCCTGCACCACCAGCAGGGTGTTGGTCGGCGGGACGTTGTCGTCCATCAGGCCGTGGATCAGCAGCAGGTGGCCCTTGAGCTTGCCGGCGTGGTTCTGGTTGGCCTGGTCGTCGTAGTTGCTCGACCCGTCCTTGGCGATGACCGGCAGGCCCTGCCATTTCTCGGCCCAGTCGTCCTCGTAGCTGCGGTTGTCGTGGTTGCCGCTCTCGGCGATGCCGACCTTGAACAAGTCCGGGTAGCGGAACATCGCGCCGGCGGTGGCGTTGCCGCCGCCGGAGTGGCCCCAGATGCCGGCGCGGTCGAGGTCGATCCATGGGAAACGCTGCGCCAGTTGCTGCATGCCGGTGACCTGGTCGGGCAGCGTGTTGTCGCCGATGTTGCCGAAGTAGGCGTCGTGGAAGGCCTTGGAGCGCCACGGCGTGCCCATGCCGTCGATGGCGACCACGATGAAGCCCAGCTCGGCCAGCGCCTGGTTGTCGCCGTGCGAGGCGAGGAAGCTGCGGCTGCGCACCGAGCCCGTTTGCGGGCCGGGATAGACGTAGTTGATGATCGGATATCGCTTCGACGGATCGAAGTTCGTCGGCTTGAACATCAGCCCGTACAGATCCGTCTTGCCGTCGCGCGCCTTCACCGTGAACGGTTCCGGCGCGATCCAGCCCGCGGCCTGCAGGCGCGAGATGTCTCCGCGCGCGACCTCGCGCACCAGCGCGCCATCGGCGGCACCGCGCAGCACGGTCACCGGCGCGGTATCGGTCGTCGAATACGTATCGACGAAATACGTGCCATCGGGCGACAGCTCGACCTTGTGGTCGGCGTCCTCGGGCGTGAGCAGCACCGGTTCGCCGCCGTCGAGCGAGACCTTGTAGAAGTGCTGGTAGTAGGGGTTGCGCCCGGCCTCCATGCCGACGCCGCGGAACCATACCGTGCGCGACTGCGGATCCACGCGCAGCACTTCGGTCACGTTGCCCTCGCCCGTGGTCACCGCGTGCTTGAGCTTGCCGCTGCCCGCGTCGTACAGGTACAGGTTGCCCCAGTTGTCGCGCTCGCTGAACCACAGCACTTCACCCGAGCGCGGCAGGTAGCGCCAGTTGACCGCACCGTTGCCGCTTTCAAAGTAGGTTTCCACCTTCTCGTCGAACACCGTGCGCACCGCGCCGGTGTCCGCGTCGGCGATGCGCAGCCAGGTGTCGCGGTGGTTGCGCGAGGTGGAGGCGAAGGCCAGCGTGCGGCCGTCGGGCGCCCACTGCACGTCCTCCCAGCCCCCGTCGCAGCTGACGTCGTCGCACAGGGTCGAACGGTGCTGGTCGGGCGGCATCTGCAGCGTCACGACCTTGCGCGCGGGCACGTCGACGATCACGCGCTCGATCATGGTGACGTGCTCGTCGCCGACGAACGGATACTTCCAGCGCTCGACCTTCGGCGCGCCAACGTTGGTGTGCACCAGCACCATCTCGCTGGTCCTGCGCTGATCCTGCCGGAACGTCGCGATCTTCATCGAGTCCGGCGACCACACCAGGATGGCGTTGTCGGTGTGCTTCCAGCCGGCGTTGTCGGTGGCGTAGCCGTAGTCGGTGCTGCCGTCGGTGGTCAGCTGTGTTTCCGCGCCGCTGGCCAGGTCGCGCACCCACAGGTTCCAGTCGCGGACGAAGGCTTCGCGCCTGCCGTCGGGCGAGCGTACGCCGGGTTCGCCGATCTTCTCGACGCATTCGCCCTTGCCGGACAGGTCGCAGCGGTAATCCTTGTCGAACGCGGACAGCGCGACGCGGCCGTCGTCCTCGATCGACCAGCGCTTGAGCGGCAGCTTCTCCGCCTTCACGGGCTTGCCGGCGGCCTTGCCCAGCGCGCGGGCCAGCCTGACGTGATCGAAGGCCGGCACGACGCCGCCATTGGTCGCGTCCACGCGCAGGAAGCGGTCCCCGTCGGCATCGTGGTCGCGGTACGCGAACTGGCCGTCGTCGAGCCACGCCAGCTGCGCCGGCACGTGGTCGACCAGCGGCGCGGTGTTGTGCGGCAGGAACCGTTCGGCCCGCGCGTAGTCGTCCGCCGTCACCGCCGGCGCCTGCGCGAACGCAGCCGCCGGAACCCCCATCGCCAGCCATCCGGCCAGCACCAGCGCGCGCTTGCGCCCGCCAACGATCATCGAATGCATGCAGCCCCACCCCTTGTTGAAAGTGGCGCATCCGCACCGCGGCGCGCCGTCGCGGGCCATGCTAACCCGCGCCGCCGCGGCCTGCCCTCGTGACCTGTGGCCGATTGCCCGCCCGTGGCGCGCGGCGTAGGGTCACGCGGTCCCCGCACACGGATTCCGCCATGAAAACGCTCGCGCTTGCCATCGCCCTCGCCCTCGCCGCGCCCGCCGCCATCGCGCAGGCACCCGCCACGCCGACGGCCGCCGCGGCGCCCGCCACGCCGGCCTGGGTGGAGAAAAGCAACGCCGACGCGCAGGTACTGGTCGCCGCGCAGGCGCAGTTCCAGCCCGAGGGTTTCTCGTTCTTCGGCATCCCCGGCTACGACGACAAGGTCGCCGACCTGCGGCCCGGCAACGGCGAGCGCTTCCGCGCGGCGGTGGCCGACGCCAAGGCGACGCTGGAGCAGAAGCTGCAGGTCGAGCGCGACCCGAACGTGCGCCAGGACCTGCAGATCATGATCCACGCCGCCGACGAAAGCATCGAGGGCAGCGCCCTGGGCGAACGCCTGCTGCTGCCGTGGACCGACGCGCCGCAGCTGGTGTTCTCCGGCCTGCAGGGGCTGCTGTCCGACCAGACCCCACCCGAGCGCCGTGCCCGCGCGCTCGACCGGCTCAAGGCCTACGTCGGCATGACGCCGGACACCACGCCGATCACCGAACTGGCGCGCCAGCGCTACGAGGAACGCGCCGGCGACAAGGCGCTGTTGCGGCCGACCAGGCTGGAAGTCGAGCAGGCGCTGGGCAACGTCGACACCTATGTCGACGGCATCCGCAAGCTGTTCGCCAAGTACGACATCGCCGGTGCCGACGCCGCGCTCGACGCGATGGCGACGCAGTTCAAGGCGTACCAGTCATGGGCGCGCGCCGAGGTGCTGCCCGAGGCGCGCGCGGATGCGAAGCTCCCGCCCGAGCTGTACGCGTTCCAGCTCAAGCAGTACGGCATCGACATCGACCCGCAGCTGCTGATCGACCGCGCCCAAGTGGAGTTCATGGAAACCCGCGCGGCGATGGCGCAGCTCGCGCCGCTGGTGGCGAAGGCCAAGGGACTCAAGGGCATCGACGACGGCGACTACATCGCCGTGATCCGCGCGCTGAAGCAGGCGCAGATCCCCAACGACCGGCTCGAGGCGCGCTACCGCACCGTGATCGACGCGATCGACCCGATCATCCGCAAGCAGCGCATCGTCGACGTGCCGAAGCGGCCGATGGTGATGCGCCTGGGCAGCCCGGCCGAGTCCGCGGCGCAGCCGGCGCCGCACTTCCTGCCGGCGCCGCTGGTGGGCAACACCGGGCAGCAGGGCCAGTTCGTGCTGCCGGTGTCGGTGCCCAACCCCGACGGTTCGTCGCTGCAGTACGACGACTTCAACTTCGAGTCCGCGGCGTGGACGCTGTCGGCGCACGAGGGCCGGCCGGGCCACGAGCTGCAGTTCACCGCGATGGTGGAGCGCGGCATCTCGCTGGCGCGCACGCTGTTCGCCTTCAACTCGGTCAACGTCGAGGGCTGGGCGCTGTACGCCGAGGCCGAGATGGTGCCGTACGAGCCGCTGGACGGACAGATGATCGCCCTGCAGCTGCGCCTGCTGCGCGGCGCGCGCGCGGTGCTCGACCCGATGCTCAACCTCGGCCTGATCGACCGCGAAAGCGCGCGCCGGGTGCTGGAGGACGAGGTCGGCGTGTCGCCGGCGATGGCCAAGCAGGAGCTCGACCGCTACATGTTCAATGCTCCCGGCCAGGCCGGCAGCTACTTCTACGGCTACAGCCGCATCCTGCAGCTGCGCATGGACACCGAGCTGGCGCTGGGGGCGAAGTTCGACCGGCTGGCGTTCAACAACTTCCTGCTCGACCAGGGGCTGCTGCCGCCTGACCTGCTGGCCAAGGCGGTGGAGGAGGAGTTCATCCCGACGCGCAAGTAGCAGGGGCGGCCCACCGACATTCCGTTGTAGGAGCGGCGGGAGCCGCGACCCCGCGCGCCGTCGGGCAAAACCCGGTCGCGGCTTCCGCCGCTCCTACCGAGGGCGGGGTGGCGCGGGTGTCGTCAGAACGGCAGCTGCAGCTCCGGGTCCAGCGCCAGCAGCTGCTCACGGAAGGCCTGCTGGATGCGGTCGAGCGCTTCGGCCGAGTCGCCGTCGAAGCGCAGCACCAGCACCGGGGTGGTGTTGGACGCACGCACCAGGCCCCAGCCGTCGGGCCAGTCCACGCGCAGGCCGTCGATGGTCGACAGGCGCGCGCCGTCGAAGTGCGACTGCGCGACGAAGCGCTCGACGAACGCATGCGGATCACCGCCGGGCGCGTCGACCTTGATCTCCGGCGTCGAAACGCCGTTGGGCAGCGCGTTGAGCACGTCGCTGGGCGACTGCGGATCGGTGGCGAGGATCTCCAGCAGCCGCGCGGCGGCGTAGATGCCGTCGTCGAAGCCGTACCAGCGCTCGCCGAAGAAGAAATGACCGCTCATCTCGCCCGCCAACTCGGCCTCGGTCTCGCGCATCTTGGCCTTGACCAGCGAATGCCCGGTCTTCCACATCAGCGGGCTGCCGCCGTGGCGCAGGATGTGGCCGGGCAGGCGCCCGGTGCACTTGACGTCGAACAGGATCACCGCGCCCGGGTTGCGCTCGAGCACGTCGGCGGCGAACAGCATCAGCAGCCGGTCGGCGAAGATGTTCTGGCCGTCGCGCGTCACCACGCCGAGGCGGTCGCCGTCGCCGTCGAAGGCGATGCCCAGGTCGGCCTCGAAGCGCGCGACCGTGTCGATCAGGTCGCGGAGGTTGTGCGGCTCGCTGGGGTCGGGATGGTGGTTGGGGAAGTTGCCGTCGATCTCGCAGAACAGCGGGATCACCTCGGCGCCGATCGCCTCCAGCACGCGCGGGCCGACCTCGCCGGCCACGCCGTTGCCGGCGTCGACCACCACCTTCAGCGGCCGCGCGATCTGCACGTCCTCGGCGATGCGGTTGACGTAGTCGCCGGAAATGTCGCGCTCGCTGTGGCCACCGGGCGACATCGCCTCATGCAGCCGGTTGTCGGCGATGCGCGCATGCAGGTCGGTGATGGCCTCGCCGTGCAGCGTCTCGCCGCCGACCACGATTTTGAAGCCGTTGTAGTCGGGCGGGTTGTGGCTACCGGTGAGCGAGATGCAGCAGCCGGTGTTGAGGTGGAAGGCGCCGAAGTACACCACCGGCGTGGGCACCATGCCGATGTCGATGACGTTGCGGCCGGCCTTGCGCAGGCCGCGCGACAGGCCTTCGACCAGGTCCGGCCCGGACAGCCGGCCGTCGCGGCCGACGACGATGTCCTCGAGTCCCTTTTCCTGCATCAGCGAACCGACCGACTGGCCGATCAGCTCGGCCACGCCCGCGTCGAGCGTCTGCCCGACCACGCCGCGGATGTCGTAGGCGCGGAAGATGCCGCGGTCGATGCGCACCGGCGCCGCCTTCGGCGCGTCGCGCACCGCGACCGGCGCGGTTTCCTGCGCCTCCGGCGGGCTGTCGACCAGCACCTGCGACAGCGTCGGCGCGCTGCCGTCGTCGACGGCGTGCAGCCCGCCGATGCGGCTGGGCAGGCGCCACAGGACGTAGCCCAGCAGAAGCAGCACCAGCGCCGCGATGAAGGCCCCCAGCACGCCCAGCCCGAACGGGCTGGTCACCGGCGCCGGCACCGCCGCGGCAACGCGCAGGCTGGTGCCGGTGATCGGCACGGCGCGCCGCTCGGCGCCCTGCGACAGTGCGGTGTCGCCGCGTTCGAACAGGGTGAAGCTGCCCTGGCGCAGGGCGAGGTAGCTGTCTTCGGGCAGGCTGGCGTTTTCCAGCCCGAGGATTGCGCGCGCCAGCGGCAGGCGCACGAAGGCGATGCCGACGGTGGCGTCGCCGGCGCGTGCCGGCGCGGCCAGCGCGATCTCCGGCTTGCCGGCTCCGCCGATCGCCCACAGCACCGGCTTGTCCTCGGCCTGCGCCGCCTCCAGCGCCGCGACGCGGCCGTAGCCGCTCCTGGGCAGGCCGGCATAGGCGTCCTGCAGGTCGGGCGGCAGCACTGCGGCTTCCTGCACGCCATTCCAGCCGTCGCCGAGCGCCTTGCCGGCCGCGGCCAGGTCGCCGGCGGCCAGCGCCGACTGCACCGCGTCCGAGGCCAGCCGCTCGGCCAGCTTGTCCAGGTCGCCCTTGAGCACGCGCTGGGTGGACTGCGCCGCCGTGTCGCGGCCCTGTTCCAGCGCGCCGCGCCGGCTGTCGTCCTGCATCTGCCGCCAGCCGCTCCACGCCAGCCACAGCGCCAGCAGCGCGCAGACGACGGCGAGCACCGGCATCCACGGCCGTGCGTGCGCCAGTGCGACGCGCGCCTTGCCCGGTTCGTGTTCAGTGTTCATGGCCTGCCCCCCGACTGCCATTGGTCAACGCACGCCGGTGTGGCCGAAGCCACCCGCCCCGCGCGCGCTCTGGTTGAAAGTATCCACTACTTGCAGCGTCGCGCGCACGATCGGCAGCAGCACCAGCTGCGCGATGCGGTCGCCGGGCTCGATCGTGTACGCCTCGCGGCCGCGGTTGAAGACGCTGATCATCAGCGGCCCCTGGTAGTCGGCGTCGATCAGGCCGGTGCCGTTGCCGAGCACGATGCCGTGCTTGTGGCCCAGCCCCGAGCGCGGCAGCACCACCGCGCACAGGGCCGGGTCGTCGATGTGGATCGCCAGCCCCGACGGCACCAGCGCGGCGTCGCCGGGCCGCAGCACCAGCGCCGAATCCAGCGCGGCGCGCAGGTCCAGGCCGGCGCTGGCCTCGGTGCCGTAGGCCGGCAGCGGCCACTGCCCGCCCATGCGCGGATCGAGGATCTTCAGCTGCAGGGTGTGGTGCATCGGCGGTCCTGGAGATGGCGGGTCGGTCGGCGCGACCTGCGAGGGTAGCGCAAGCGGCCGGCCCGCAATGGCGTCGCGGTCACGCCGCCGGGCATCGCGGGCCGGGCGTGCCGCCGGCGGTCAGGCCCGCAGTCGCTCGGCCACGAGGTCCAGCAGCCGCTCGGCCAGTTCGGTCTTGGGTGCCGGGCCCAGCGCGCGTTCGCCGCCGTTCCAGTACACGGCCAGCGCGTTGTCGTCGCTCTCGAAGCCACTGCCTTCGACGCCGACCCGGTTGGCGGCGATCAGGTCGAGCTTCTTCTTCGCCAGCTTGCCGCGCGCGTAGGTCTCGACGTCGCCGGTCTCGGCGGCGAAGCCGACCAGCAGCCGCGGCCGCCGCGGGTCGACGGCGACCTCGGCGAGGATGTCCCGGGTGCGCACCAGTTCGAGCGTGAGCCCGTCTTCGCCGTCGCGCTTCTTGATCTTGCCGGGCGCGACCTGGCGCGGGGTGAAGTCGGCCACAGCCGCCGCGGCGATGTAGATGTCGGCGGGCAGCTGCGCGAACACCGCGTCGTGCATCTGCGCGGCCGAGCGCACGTCCACGCGATGCACGCCGTCGGGCGTGGGCAGCGCGACCGGTCCGGCCACCAGCACCACGTCCGCACCGCGGCGCGCGGCCGCGGCGGCGATCGCGAACCCCATCTTGCCGCTGCTGCGGTTGCCGATGAAGCGGACCGGGTCGATGTCCTCGTACGTGGGCCCGGCACTGACCACGATGCGCAGGCCGGCCAGCGCGGCGCCGGCCATCAGGGCATCGCCGCGGCCAGCTCGGCCACGATCGCGCCGGGTTCGCGCAGGCGGCCGGGGCCGGATTCGCCCTCGGCCAGCGGGCCGTCGTCGGGGCCGATCACCTGCACCCCGCGCTCGCGCAGGGTGGCGATGTTGGCCTGCGTAGCCGGGTGCAGCCACATGCGGTGGTTCATCGCCGGCGCCACGGAGACCGGCGCGGTGGTGGCCAGGCACAGGGTGCTGACCAGGTCGTCGGCGAAGCCGTGCGCCAGCTTCGCCAGCGTGTCGGCGGTGGCCGGCGCGATCACGATGCGGTCGGCCCAGCGCGCCAGTTCGATGTGGCCCATCGCGGCCTCGGCGGCGGCGTCCCACAGGCTGGTGCGCACCGGCAGGCCGGACACGGCCTGGAAGGTCGCGGTACCGACGAAGTGCTGCGCGCCGTCGGTCATGGCCACCTGCACCGTGGCGCCCGCCTCGCGCAGGCGACGCACCAGTTCGGCCGCCTTGTAGGCGGCGATGCCGCCGCACACGCACAGCAGGATCCGGCGCTCCCGGAGCTTGTCGCTGGCTTCGGCCATGTCAGGAAATTCCTACGTGCGAACGCGGCGACAGCTTACCCGAACCCCCGGCCTGGCCCGACTGCGCCGGGCCGCGCGCTGCGCTGCAATGGCCCCATCGCCGACGGCTGCTGAACGGCAACGCCCCATCCCCTGGCGCTGCAGCCGCCGGCGACCCCATTGCAAAGGATCCCCATGCACATCCGCGACTGGCCCCCCGGCGAACGTCCCCGCGAAAAACTGCTCAAGCGCGGCGCCGCCGTGCTGTCGGACGCCGAACTGCTGGCGATCTTCCTCGGCTCCGGCCTGCGCGGGCTGGACGCGGTGGCCACCGCGCGCCGGCTGCTGGCCGACCACGGCCCGCTGCGCCGGCTGCTCGAACACGCACCGCCGGCGCTGGCGAAGCTGCCCGGCCTGGGGCCCGCGCGCGCCTGCCGGCTGTCGGCGGCGCTGGAGCTGTGCAACCGCTACCTGGCCGCGGGGCTGGAGCGCGGCGAGGCGCTGACCGACCCGTCCGCCGCCGGCCGCTACTTCGCCCAGCGCCTGCGCGGCCATCCCAGCGAAATCTTCGCCGCCCTGTTCCTCGACACCCGCCACCGCGCGCTGGCGTTCGAGGAGCTGTTCCGCGGCACCGTCGACGGCGCGGAGGTGCACCCGCGCGAGGTCGTCCGTCGCGCGCTGGCGCACAACGCCGCGGCGATCATCGTCGGCCACAACCATCCCAGCGGCAGCGCCGAGCCCAGCGCCGCGGACCGCGCGGTCACCGCCCGGCTGAAGCAATCGCTGGCGCTGGTGGACGTGCGCCTGCTGGACCACTTCGTGATCGGCGACGGCGCGCCGGTGTCGCTGGCGGCGCGCGGGTGGGTGTAGGCCCCCGCTGGCCGCCCGGAAAGCAGATCCCTCGCTGCGCTCGGGATGACAGGAAAGGGGAGATGACAGGGAGAGCCAGCGCACAACCTGGTCATCCCGAGCGCAGCGAGGGATCTGCTTTTGCCCTTCGTCACAACGCATGAAGACATTCCACGTCTACATCCTCGCCAGCCGCTCGCGCGCGCTCTACGTCGGCGTCACCAGCGACCTGCTGCGCCGCATTCACGAGCACCGCCAACATCTGGTGCCCGGCCACACGCAGCGCTGTCGGATCACGCGCCTGGTCTACTGCGAAGAGGCCGGGGCCGACGCGGCTGCGGCCATCGCGCGCGAGAAGCAGATCAAGGGCTGGCGTCGCGAGAAGAAGGTCGCGTTGATCGCGACCGACAATCCGACCTGGGAGGACCTGGCCGCGGATTGGTACGGCTGACCGCTTGGGGCACAGCGGAACCCTCGCTGCGCTCGGGATGACAGCAGGGGGCAGGGAGCGTGTGTGGAGGTGACGGAAAGGACCAGAACACGACCCTGTCATCCCGAGCGCAGCGAGGGATCCGCTGTTGGCCCTTCGCCAGCACTGGCCCGGCTTTGGCCGGCCTGGCAGGGTCTCTCGCGTACAATGCGGGGCCGTTGAACCGCGACACCACCGTCACCGTGAAATCCCAGCTCCGCGCCCTGGTCGCCCAGGGCATCGATGCCCTCCGCGCCGCCGGAACCCTGCCCGCCGACCTCGCCACGCCCGACTTCGTCGTCGAGCGCCCGAAGGACCGCAGCCACGGCGACTTCTCGACCAATGCCGCGATGCTGCTGGCCAAGCCCGCGCGCAGCAATCCGCGCGCGCTGGCGCAGGCGCTGATCGAGGCACTGCCGGCCAACGACGACATCGCCACGGTCGAGATCGCCGGGCCGGGCTTCCTCAATTTCCGCCTGGCGCCCGGCGCCTGGCAGCGGCAGCTGCGCGCGGTGCACGCGCAGGGCGCCGGCTACGGCCGCAACGACGGCGGCAATGGCCGCACCGCGGGCGTCGAGTACGTGTCGGCCAACCCGACCGGCCCGCTGCACGTCGGCCACGGCCGCGCGGCGGTGATCGGCGACTGCATCGCGCGCGTGCTCGACGCCAACGGCTGGGGCGTGAAGCGCGAGTTCTACTACAACGACGCCGGCGTGCAGATCGAAAACCTCGCCAAGTCCGTGCAGGCGCGCGCCCGCGGCCTGACGCCCGACGACGCCGGCTGGCCCGAGGACGGCTACCGCGGCGACTACATCGCCGACGTCGCCCGCGCCTTCCTCGACGGCGCCAGTGTCGAGGTCGAGGGCCAGGTGGCGACCGGCAACGGCGACGCCGACGACCTCGACGCGATCCGCCGCTTCGCCGTGGCCTGGCTGCGCAACGAGCAGAACGGCGACCTGGCCGCGTTCGGCGTGGCCTTCGACGTGTATTTCCTCGAATCGTCGCTATACGCCGACGGCAAGGTGGAGGAAACCGTGCGCGGGCTGGTCGAACACGGCCACACCTACGAGGACGGCGGCGCGCTGTGGCTGCGCACCACCGACTTCGGCGACGACAAGGACCGCGTGATGCGCAAGTCCGACGGCACGTATACGTACTTCGTGCCGGACGTGGCGTACCACCTGTCCAAGTGGCAGCGCGGCTACGAGCGCGCGATCACCGAGCTGGGCGCCGATCACCACGGCTCGCTGGCGCGGGTGAAGGCCGGCCTGCAGGCACTCGACGCCGGCATCCCGGCCGGTTACCCCGAATACGTGCTGCACCAGATGGTCACCGTGATGCGCGGCGGCGAGGAAGTGAAGCTGTCCAAGCGCGCCGGCAGCTACCTGACCCTGCGCGACCTGATCGAGGAAGCCGGGCGCGACGCCACGCGCTGGTTCCTGGTCGCGCGCCGGCCCGATTCGCAGCTGGTGTTCGACATCGACCTGGCGCGCAGCCAGTCGCTCGACAACCCGGTCTACTACGTGCAGCTCTCGCACGCGCGCATCTGCGGCCTGCTGCGGCAGGTGGACGAACGTGGCCTGGCCTTCGACATCGACAACGGTCTGGCACAGCCGCTCGATCCCGCCGACGCCGCGCAGCGCGACCTGCTCACTGACCTCGCGCGCTGGCCCGAAGTGGTGGCCGCCGCCGGTGAGCAGCTCGAACCGCACCTGGTGACGACCTACCTGCTTGAACTGGCGCAGGCGTTCCAGACGTACTACAACGACCACCAGTTCCTGGTCGACGAGGCCGACGTGCGCGACGCGCGCCTGGCGCTGGCCCTGGCGGTCCGCCAGGTGCTGGCCAACGGCCTGGACCTCGTCGGCGTACATGCACCGGAGAAAATGTAAGTGGCAGCAAGACGCGGCAAGTCGCAGGCGCGACGCAACTCGGGCAACACCGGCGGGCTGCCGGGTTGGGCCTGGCTGATCCTGGGCATCGTGATCGCGCTGCTGGCGGTGCTGGCGCTGCCGCGGGTGTTCAAGTCCGACGGCAGCGACGGCTTCATCCTGCCGCGCCCGAATCCGGACGCGCAGCCGTCCCCGTCCGGCAACGACGCGGACGACGCCGACCTGCCGGAGCCGGTCGCCGCCGCGCCGAAGCCCGACGCCAGGCCGGCCAGCGACCAGGAACGCGACTACGACTTCTATACCGTGCTGCCCGGCCAGGAAGTGGCGATGTCCGACGCCGAGCTCGCCGCCAGCGCGCGCGCCGAGGAGGTCCGCAAGCGGCAGCTCGAACAGCAGCGGGCCGCCGCGGCCGCCGCCGCTTCGGGCGATGCCGCCCTGCCGGCACCGATCACGGAAACCCCGGCCGCCACGCCGGCGCCTGCGCCTGCGTCGACGCCCGCGACGACCCCTGCAACCCCGGCGACCGCCACCGCTGCGGCCAGCCAGGAAACCCAGGCCCGCTACATCCTGCAGGCCGGCGCCTTCGGCGCCTCGGGCGACGCCGAAGCGGTCAAGGCGCGCATCGCCCTGCTCGGCCTGAACGCGCGCGTCGAATCGGCCGCGATCAACGGCAAGACCGTCTACCGCGTGCGCATGGGACCCTACGGCACCGCCACCGAGCTGGCCGCGGCCAAGGACAAGCTCGCCAACGGCGGGCTGCCGGCGATGGCGATCAAGGCGAAGTAGGACCCGGGACTCGGGACCCGGGACCCGGGACTCGGGACTCGGGACTCGGGACTCGGGACTCGGGACTCGGGACTCGGGACTCGGGAAAGGCGAATACGGCGGCTGCATCCGCGCAAGGCCCGGGTTCCGGGCCGCGGCGCCCCGTGCGGTCGCGACCGATGAGAAGCGCCCGCGGCACAATGCCGTCCCAAGGGAAGAGGGCACGTCCATGCCGATCGAAGCCGCACTGATCAAGCCCGTCGTCGATGCCCTGATGGGGCTGTTCAAGCAGGGCGACAACCTGCGCCTGAAACGCAACGCCGAGGCCGCGCTGCGCGAGGCGATCCGCGAGCTGCTGCTGGCCAGCCCGGACGACAACAAGGCCGAGGCGCGCATTGCCATCGCCAAGGCCGCCGGCATCCTGTCCGAGGACGTGGTGCTGGCCGAGGACATGCTGCGCAAGACCCGCGCGGCCAGCGCCCGCACCCGCGGCAAGGCCGCGACCGGGCGCAAGCGCAAGCCGGCCGCCGACAGGGCCCCTGCGAAGAAGGCCGCGCAGCCGGCGGCAAGGAAGACGGCGAAGAAGGCCGCCACCAGGGCCGCGGCGAAGAAGACGGCAGCGAAGAAAACCGCCGGCAAGGCCTGAGCCACGCCGCTGGCGCGAACGCCGGCCGCCGCGCACTATCCGCCGCATGGACAAACTCTTCCCCGCGCTGTGCCTGGCGTGGTTCGCCAGCGAATGCTGGATCCTGCTGCGGCTGCGCTCCGGCGACGCCGGCCGCCGTCGTGACGGCGGCACGCTGCGCGTTCTGGTGGTAGTGATCTTCGCCAGCATCGCGCTGGCCACCGGCTTCGACGGGCTCGACGTGGCGCGCTTCGCGCGGCCGCTGCAGGCGCCGCTGTGGTGGCTGGGCATCGCGCTGATGGTGGCGGGGATGCCGCTGCGCTGGTGGTCGATCCATGTCCTGGCCCGGCACTTCACCGTCGATGTCGCCATCCGGCCCGACCACGAGCTCATCCGCAGCGGCCCGTACCGGCTGCTGCGCCACCCGTCGTACACCGGACTGCTGATGACGTTCGCCGGCTTCGCCCTGTGCCTGGGCAACTGGCTGTCCCTGGCGGCGATGGCACCGGTGGTGCTCGCCCTGATGTGGCGGATCCAGGTTGAGGAGCGCGCGCTGTCCGCGGCGTTCCCGGACGGCTACCCGGCGTACGCGCGCACGACCAAGCGACTGCTCCCGTACGTCTGGTGAACCGCGGGCCCCGGCGCACGGCGGGGACTAGAATCCCCGCATGACCAAGACCCTCCTCGTCACCGGCGCCACCGCCGGCTTCGGCGCCGCGATCGTCGAGCGCTTCGTCTCCAACGGCTGGCGCATCGTCGCCACTGGCCGCCGCGCCGACCGCCTGCAGGCGCTGGTGAACCGCCACGGCGCCGACCGGGTGCATGCCGCCGCCTTCGACATCCGCGACCTCGATGCGATGCAGGCCGCGCTCGACGCCATCCCCGCCCCGTTCCGCGACATCGACGTGCTGGTCAACAACGCCGGCCTCGCGCTCGGCACCGCGCCGGCGCAGCGCGCGGACCTGGCGCAGTGGCGGCAGATGATCGACACCAACGTCACCGCGCTGGCGGCGATGACCTACCGCCTGCTGCCGACCCTGATCGAACGGTGCGGCGCGATCTTCAACATCAGCTCCATCGCCGGCAGCTATCCCTACCCCGGGGGCAACGTCTACGGCGCGACCAAGGCCTTCGTCACCCAGTTCTCGCTCAACCTGCGCGCCGACCTGCACGGCACCGGCGTGCGCGTGACCTCGATCGAACCGGGACTGGCGGAAACCGAGTTCACCCTGGTGCGCACCGGCGGCGACCAGGCCGCGTCCGATTCGCTGTACGCCGGCACGCATCCGATCACCGCCGCCGACATCGCCGAGTCGGTGTGGTGGATCGCCAACCTGCCGCCGCACCTGAACGTCAACCGCTTCGAGCTGATGCCGGTGAGCCAGTCGCTGGCGGGGTTGCAGATCCACCGCGACCCCTGAATCACTGCGATCCGGGGCGCTTACTTCGCGTCCCACTCGTGCACGATGACCTCCGACGATCCGCTCTCGTGCAGCGGATCGGCGTGCGCGGCCGCAATCGCATCGTCCAGGCTGCCGGCGAGCAACAGGTAGGCGCCGCCGCTGCGATCGCTGAAGGGACCGGCGAGTTCAAGCCGGCCCTGCGCGCGAAGTCGGTCCAGATGCGCGTAATGCGGTTCGATCATTGCCGGGTCGAATGCAGGCTTGCGCAGGGTCAGCACCAGGTAGCGTTTCATCGGTTTCGCGTGGCCTCGTCCGGTCCATAGCCGGTCAACCCGGCCTCGAGCGCATCGCTGCGCAGTGTTGCAGGAGAGTTGTTTCCGGCAGGTGGAATCCCCGCCACTGCCGGCGTATGCGGGCGGGCGTAGTATCCGCGCAGGAAACTCCCGCGCAGCTTCAGGAACGGCCGCTCCACCGCGTAATACAGCAACGCGGCCGCGGCAATCGAGGCCGCGCCGTATGCCAGCCACGCCAGGATGCCGCTGCCTTCCAGCACGCTGCCCCAGTGCGCCTGCACCACGCCATAGACCGGTTTGTGCACCAGGTACAGGCTGTAGGAGATCGCTGCGATCCAGCCCGCGCCCGGCACGGCACGTGCACCGAGCGCGCCGCGCGGCTGCGCGCCGGCAAACACCAGCAGGGCGAGCGCCAGCGACAGCACGGGCCAACCGATGCTGTTGGCGAGCAGCCCCACGCGGTCGCGGAACAGCCAGAACGCCAGCACCAGCACTGCCACGCCCAGCAGCGCGAACAGGTTGGCGTGCGCGGCGGCACGCGCCCACGACTGCGGCCGCCAAGCCTGCCACGCCGCCAGCATCACCCCCATCAGCAATCCGTCGAGGCGACTCCAGGTCGGATAGTAGATGTCCTCGACGAACCAGTTGCGCGGTGGTTGCAGCGCGTCGAAGTGCAGCCACACCGTGGTGCGGATGGCAATGCCACCGAGCAGGATGGCAATGCAGGCCGCCCAGAATCTTGTCGATGAAGGCCGCCGCGACAGCAACAGCGCCAGCGCGGGGAACAGCAGGTAGAAATGCTCCTCGACGCACAGCGACCAGGCATGCGAGAACGCACTGTTGCTGCCGTAATCGATGGAAACGTTGACGATGAACAGCGCGAACTTCCACCACGGCTCCATCCCCGGTGCCTCGCGGAATCCCGGCCACAGCAGGTAGATCGCCAGCACTGCCCAGAACGCCGGCAGGATGCGGAACACGCGCTTGAGGTAGAACGTACGCAGCGAGGGTGCCGTGCCCTGCGCCAGCGGCCGCAGCAGCTGGCCGCCGATCAGGTAACCGCTGAGCACGAAGAACAGGTCGACGCCCATCCAGCCGTAGCGCGACAGCCAGCTCCAGTCCGGCCCGAGCCCGCCGACGACGAAGCTGTGGAACTGCATCGTCCACAGCACCGCAATGGCGCGCAGCAGGTCCAGGCCGGGCAGGCGCGGCCGCGATCCACTCATGCCTTCTGGCCGCGCGCCGTGGGCAGCGCAGGCGATGCCCCGCTGCAATGGAATGGCAAGCCGGCAAGGTCGCGGCTGCGCACCCCGGCCCGTCCGGGATGGACGGGCGGTCGAGGCGGCGGTCGGTTGGCGAGGCTCACGCCAGCGGCGTGTCGTCGAGGTAGGTGTAGCCGGTCAGCCCTGCTTCCAGCGCGTCGTTCAGCCGCTGCGCCTCGTCGGCCGGCAGGTCCGCGGCGGCGACCTTGTCGCGGTAGGCGCGGCGCAGGTCGTCGATGACGTAGCCGACGTAATCGAGCATCACGTCGGTGGTGTCGCCGCGGCGCTGCTGGACGATCGCGTAGCCGTCGCCGTCGAGGGTGACCTCGATCGCGTCGGTGTCGCCGAACAGGTTGTGGATGTCGCCCAGGATCTCCTGGTAGGCGCCAACCAGGAAGAAGCCGATGCGGTAGCTCTCGCCGTGGCGCAGCTCGTGCAGCGGCAGCGAGGTATCCAGGTCCTCGTTCTCGACGTAGGTGTCGATCTTGCCGTCCGAGTCGCAGGTCAGGTCGGCGATGATGCCGCGGCGCGTGGGGGCCTCGTCGAGGCGCTCGATCGGCACGATCGGGAACACCTGGTCGATCGCCCAAACGTCGGGCATCGATTCGAACACGCTGAAGTTGACGAAGTACTTGTCGACCAGCCGCTCGTCGAGCTCGTCCAGGACCGGCCGGTGGCTTTTTTCGGCGTAGGTCAGGCGCGCGCGGACCGCGTGGGCGATGGCGTAGAACAGGTCGTCGATGCGCGCGCGGTGGACCAGGTCGAGCTGGCCGAGCGCGTACAGCGACAGGCCCTCGGCGTGGAAGTGCTGGGCCTCGTGGAACAGCTCCACCGCCGGACGCTCGTCGAGTTCGGCGTGGATGGTGCGCAGGTGGCGGATCACCGCCGGCTCGTCGTCGTGCTCGTCGGGCACGCGGCCCTCGGGCGCGGGCTCGACCTCGGACACGTTGGCCACCAGCACCGCATGGTGCGCGGTCATCGCGCGGCCGCATTCGGTGACGATGCGCGGCGCCGGCAGGTCGTTGGCCGCACAGGCGTCGGCCAGCGGCTGCACGATGCTCGACGCGTACTGGGCGACGCCATAGTTGACCGAGTTGTAGCTGCGCGAACGCGTGCCCTCGTAGTCGACGCCCAGGCCGCCGCCGACGTCGACGTAGTCAATCCGCGCGCCGAGCTGCGACAACTCGACGAAGTAGCGCGTCGCCTCGCGCATGCCGCGGGCGATGTCGCGCACGTTGGAGATCTGCGAACCCATGTGGAAGTGCAGCAGCTTCAGCGCGTCGCCCATGCCGGCGTCGCGCAGCGACTTCCACAGGTCCAGCAGCTGGCGCGGGCTGAGGCCGAACTTGGCCTTGTCGCCGCCGGAGTTCTGCCACTTGCCGGCGCCCAGCGAGGCCAGCCGCATGCGTACCCCGAGCACGGGGTCCACGCCGAGCGCCTGCGCTTCCTCCATCACCAGCCGCAGCTCGGAGGGCTTCTCGATCACGATGAAGGCGTTCATGCCCAGCTTGCGGCCGATCAGCGCCAGGCGGATGTACTCGCGGTCCTTGTAGCCGTTGCAGATGATCAGGCCACCCGGGCGCGAGAGCGCCAGCACCGCCATCAGCTCGGGCTTGCTGCCGGCCTCCAGGCCGAAGCCCTCGCCCGCGTGCGCGGCCAGCGTGCCGGCGACGCCGCGGTGCTGGTTGACCTTGATCGGATAGACCGCGGTGTAGGCGCCCGCGTACTCCCAGTCCGCGCGCGCCTGGGCGAAGGCGGCCTGCAGCGTGCGCAGGCGCTCGCCGAGGATGTCCGGGAAACGCACCAGCAGCGGCAGGTTGGCGCCCTGCGCCAGCGCCCGGTCGACGACTTCCGGCAGCGCCACCGTCGGGCCGCCCGCGCCGCGCGGGCGCACCAGCACGCGCCCGCGGTCGTCGACGTCGAAATGGCCGCCGGCCCAGTGCGGGATCGAATAGGTCTTGCGGGCCTGGTCGGGCGACCACGCGGTCATGGCGGCATCCTGGAAAAGCAGGCGCGCAGTTTAGCGGCTCGCCCGCGAAGAAGGCGGTGATCGCGCAGACCATGCCGGGGGCGGCGCGCACGCTGGCGCTGCACGGCGTTCGCTACAATCCCAGCCCCACTCGCGCACGTTGCCACCGATGACCGACACGACCTGGATGTACGAGAACTTCGAGCCCGCCGGCTCGGCGATCGGCTACCGCGTGACCCGCAAGCTGGACGAGGTGCAGTCGCCGTTCCAGAAGATCGAGATCTACGAGTCGACCGACTGGGGCAACCTGATGCTGATCGACGGCGCGATGATGCTGACCACGCGCGACAACTTCCTCTACCACGAGATGATGTCGCACCCGGCGCTGTTCACCCACGCCGCGCCGAAGCGGGTGGTGATCATCGGCGGCGGCGACTGCGGCACCCTGCGCGAGGTGCTGCGCCACCCGGGCGTGGAGCAGGCGGTGCAGTGCGACATCGACGAGCAGGTCACGCGGATGTCGGAGAAGTACTTCCCCGAGCTGTGCGAATCCAACGGCGATCCGCGCGCGCAGCTGCTGTTCGACGACGGCATCGCGTACATGGCCAACTGCGCACCGGGCAGCGTCGACATCGTGATCGTCGACTCCACCGACCCGGTCGGCCCGGCCGAGGGCCTGTTCAACAAGGCCTTCTACGAAAGCTGCTTCCGCGCGCTGGCCGGCGACGGCATCCTGGTGCAGCAGTCCGAGTCGCCGCTGGTGCTGCTGGATCTCATCAAGGAGATGCGCGGCGAGATGCGCAAGGCCGGGTTCACCGCGTTCCAGACCCTGCCGTTCCCGCAGCCCTGCTATCCGACGGGCTGGTGGAGCTGCACCCTGGCGCGCAAGGCCGATGGCTTCGAATTCCGCGAGGCCGACGCCCGCGGCAAGGCGTTCGCGACGAAGTACTACAGCGCCGACATCCACAGGGGCGCGGCCACGCTGCCGCCGTTCGTGGCCGGGGCGCTCGACCTGTAGCCCCCTGTCCGCGGCCTTCCCGGGCACTTTGCCAGCCACCGGTTGCCTGGCAGCCCGACAGCCACGCCTCCGGGCGGGGTCCGTGCGGGCAGGCATCGTCGCGTCCGGCTGAACAGTGTGTGTCCGTGGTAGCACGCGAATATGTCGGAAAAATGTTGAAATCGCGTTATATTTAGTGAACCACGCGGTACAGCATGGCCACGTGCCCTCCCCCAACGCGAGCCTCGTGCGGCGCGCCCGAGACGGCGCCGCGCAGACAAACCGATGAACACCTGCACCCATTCCCTCGTGCCGTACGCGCCGGATGCGCACGTGCGCATGCTCAAGCGCGGCACCCGCCTGCTCGAACCCGACGTCTACGTGGCCTCGGTCGGCACGCGCCAGGCCGTCTTCAAGGACTACCGCCGCTACCGCTGGACGCCGCTCTCGCCGCTGGCGCGCCTGCTGGTGCGCCGCGAAGCGCGCATCCTCGACCGCCTGTCCGGCTGGGGCTACGCACCCGCGCTGCTGGGCACCATCGGCGGGCTGGTGCTGGGCATGGAGTTCATCGACGGCAAGGTGCTCGGCCACGACGTGGCGATGGTGTCGGACGAGGTGTTCCGGCGCCTGAAGTCCGCCGTCGCCACCCTGCACGCGGCCGGCATCGCCCATAACGACCTGCACCGCTCCAACATCCTGGTCAACGGCGGCATGCCGATGGTGGTGGACTTCGCCTCCGCCCTGCTGATGCCGGCCTGGCTGGCGCACAGCCCGCTGGGCCGCCAGCTGCGCCGCAGCGACCTGGCCAACGTGGTGAAGCTGCAGTCGCGCCTGACCGGCACGCCGCCGTCGCCGGCCGAGGCCGCGGTGCTGGCCGAACCGCGCTGGGTGCGCACGATCCGCAACGCCTGGAAGCGCCTGTACCGCGGCAAGGCCTGAGCGGCCGCGCCGCTACAGCGCGTCGCCGTCCAGCTCGCCGGTGCGGATCCGCACCACCCGGTCCAGGTCCCAGACGAACACCTTGCCGTCGCCGATCTTGCCGGTGCCAGCGGCCTTCATGACCGCCTCGACCACCGCGTCGGCCTGGTCGTCGGTGACCGCGACCTCGAGCTTGATCTTGGGCAGGAAGTCGACCACATACTCCGCACCGCGATACAGCTCGGTGTGGCCCTTCTGGCGGCCGAAGCCCTTGACCTCGGTGACGGTGATCCCGGCCACGCCCGCGTCGGCGAGCGCCTCGCGCACGTCGTCGAGCTTGAACGGCTTGATGATCGCCACCACCATTTTCATCGCTTGCGGTCCCCGGCCTGGATGCGGCCAGCATAGCGCGGCGGCCCGCCGCGGCGAACACGCATGCCGGCGGCAACGTCGGGATTTCCCTACCCGAACACGCGGCGTGCGCCGATGGCATCGCCACCCCCGCTGCGCCAAGCTGCCCACGTCCCCCGGTCACCCAACAGGAATCCAGGAATGATCGACCTCACCCACATCGACGACCTCGCCCGCCGGCTCAGCAGCCTGGTGCCGCCGTCCCTGCGCGATGGCCGCGAGGAGATGCAGCAGAACTTCAAGGCCGTGCTGCAGTCGGGCCTGTCCCGGCTGGACCTGGTCACGCGCGAGGAGTTCGACGTGCAGCGCGCGGTGCTGCTGCGCACGCGCGAGAAGCTCGACGCGCTGGAGCGCCAGCTCGCGCAGCTCGAAGGCGGGCTGTCCGGCGCGCGCACCCCGCCGCCGACCAACTAGGCCGGCGGCCATGTCGCTTGCGCTCGTGCACGGACGTGCGCGCGCAGGGGTCCACGCGCCGGAAGTCCGGATCGAGGTCTATCTCGCCGGCGGCCTGCCGCGGATGAACATCGTCGGCCTGCCCGAGGCCGCGGTCCGCGAATCGCGCGACCGCGTGCGCGCCGCGATCCGCTGCGCGCAGTTCGAATTCCCGCAGCGCGCGATCACCATCAATCTGGCCCCCGCCGACCTGCCCAAGGACGGCGGCCGCTTCGACCTGCCGATCGCGCTGGGCATCCTCGCCGCCAGCGGCCAGGTGCCGGTGCAGGCGCTGGCCCAGTGGGAGTTCCTCGGCGAGCTGGCCCTGACCGGCGAACTGCGCGCGGTCGACGGCGTACTGCCGGCGGCGCTGGCGGCCGCGCGCGCCGGGCGGCGGCTGGTGGTGCCGGTGGCCAACGGCAGCGAGGCCGCGCTCGCGAACGGCCTCGACGTGCGCACCGCGCGCACGCTGCTGGAGGTCTGCGCGATGCTCGGCGGCAGCCGCGAACTGCCCGCCGCGGTCGCGCCGCCCGTGGCCATCTCACCGGGGCCGGACATGCGCGACGTGCGCGGCCAGCTGCGCGCGCGGCGCGCGCTGGAGATCGCCGCCGCCGGCGGCCACCACCTGCTGCTCGTCGGCCCGCCGGGCTGCGGCAAGACCCTGCTCGCCTCGCGCCTGCCCGGCCTGCTGCCCGAAGCCGACGAAGCCCAGGCCCTGGAAACCGCCGCGATCACCTCGATCAGCGGCCGCGGCCTGGACCCGGCGCGCTGGCGCGAACGCCCGTACCGCGCGCCGCACCACACCGCCAGCGCGGTGGCACTGGTCGGCGGCGGCGGCGAGCCGCGACCGGGCGAGATCTCGCTGGCGCACAACGGCGTGCTGTTCCTCGACGAACTGCCCGAGTGGGACCGGCGCGCGCTGGAAGTGCTGCGCGAACCGCTGGAGTCGGGCGTGGTGACGATCTCGCGCGCGGCGCGGCAGAGCGAGTTCCCGGCGCGCTTCCAGCTGGTCGCGGCGATGAACCCCTGTCCCTGCGGCTGGGCCGGCGACGTCTCCGGGCGCTGCCGCTGCAGCCCCGACGTGATCAACCGCTACCGCGGCCGTATCTCGGGTCCTTTACTCGACCGCATCGACCTGCACGTGGACGTCCCGCGGCTGCCGCCTGCGCAGCTGCGCCCGGACGCACCGGAAGGCGAATGCAGCGCCGACATCCGCGCCCGCGTCGAGGCAGCGCACGCATCGCAGCTGCGCCGTGCCGGCCAGCCCAACGCGCGCCTCGGCCAGGCCGCCACCATGGCCGCCTGCCGCCTGTCCGACGCAGACCAGCAGCTGCTCGAACGCGCGATCGACGCCCTGCAGCTGTCCGCCCGCGCCATGCACCGCATCCTGCGCGTGGCCCGCACCATCGCCGACCTGGCCGGCAGCGAAGCCATCGCTACCGCGCACCTGACCGAGGCGCTGGGCTACCGCGGCATGGACGCGCGGCAGTCGGTGCGGGCGGCCTGAGCCAGGCGCCCGCGCGGCGACGCACGCGCGCCGGCACGAAGAAACGCCGGGACATGCCCGGCGTTCGATCTCCCGCTGACTGCGCACCGCTGCCACCGCGCGGGAATCCCATCGGGTCCCCGCAGGACGTCGGCATCTGCGCGCCTCACTGGTCCGTTGCCATGCCGACAGGCACGGCGACGGGGCCCGGGATCAGCCGCCCGACCCCATCCCGGAACTTGGCGGCTTGGGCGGCATCAAGCCCTGTCGGCCCTGCCGCCAGGCGTCCTGCGCCTGGTCGCGCTGGCGCTTCATGTCGGCCACGCTCCGGCACACGGTGGTGGTCCGGTGCGTACCGGTGGCGCGCTCGCGCCGGCAGACCTTCCGTTCGCCGTCAGCCTCGGTGGCCAAGGCATCGATCCACCCGAGCGTCTGCCGGGCAGTCGCCTGGTCGGCCGGCGCCAGTTCGTCGAGCGTCTGCTTGCCGTCGATCAGCAGCATGAGCTGGTCCTGCTTGCCCAGCAGCTCCTGGCGCTTGGCGGCGGGAATGTTGTCCCAGCCGCCCTCCTCGGCCTTGACCGATGCGCGGATCTGGGCCTGCTGCGACACGATGTCGGACACGCGGTTGCTGGTGCCACTGCCGGCCTGGGCGGCCGTGGAAAATGCGACTGCGGCCAGGGCGAACAGCCCGGCCTTCAGGAATTGCGTCTTCATGGGTGCTGTATTGCCTCGCGGAATGGATCACGCGGACGCCGACGCCCTGGACAGGCGCACGCCCCTGTGTATTGCCGACGTTGCCGACGGTTCGACGATAGCCTTTCGCCCACGGCTTTTCCATCTTCGCCGGCACCTTGCAGCGCTCGGCGGGCCGTGACGCCCATTCAGGCAGTCGCGGCGCGCGCGGCCCATGGCAGAAACGCGTGCCCTGCCGCCGCCCCGCGGACGGCTGGCGTCAGCGCGCGCCTGTCAATTGGCGCCCGCCTGCGCACCCATGGTCGAATTCTGCTGGCCCTGGCGCATGAAATCGCTCGCCCCCTTGCGCCAGCGCTTCATGTCGCCGACGCTGCGGCACACGGTCTGCGTGCGGTGCGTGCCGGTCAGTTTTTCGCGAATGCAGACCATGCGCTCGTTCTCGGCCTCCAGGGCCAGTGCATCGAGCCGGTCGAGCGTGCGGTAGGCGGCCTTCCGCTCGAGCGGGTCGAGGTCGCCGAGCGTTTGCTTGCCGTCAATCAGGCGCATGAGCTCGTCCTGCGTGGTGATCAACTCCTGCCGTTTCAAAAGCGGGATGTTGTCCCAACCGTTCCTTTCCGCCTCGGCATCGGCGCGGATCTGCTGCTGCTCGGACACGATGTCCGCTATGCGCCGACTGTCATCGTTGCCCGCCTGCGCCGTGCCGGCGAGCGCAAGTGCGACCAGCGCGAACAGCATTCCCGCCAGTCCGGCCCGCTTTGTTCCGCCTTTCATGACCTCTCCCTCCATCGGGCATCCGGGGCAGGCGGCGCCGGCCCGGCACTGCCGCCCTGCCAGGCCGACGATACCCCCGGAGCATGAGGGAGTCACCCCGAATCAATCACGGGAAACCCGGCGCTACGCGGCACCGGGCCCCCGCGGCGACCGTCAGGCCGCGCGGGTTTCGAACTGCGCTTCCTCGGTCGAGCCCTTCAGCGCCACCGTCGACGACTGCGCACCCTGGATGGCCTGCGTGACGGTGTCGAAGTAGCCGGTGCCGACCTCGCGCTGGTGCCTGACCGCGGTGAAGCCCCGGTCGGCGGCGGCGAACTCCGCTTCCTGCAGCTCCACGAACGCGCTCATCTGCCGCCGCGCGTAGCCGTGGGCCAGATGGAACATCGAATAGTTCAGCGCGTGGAAGCCGGCCAGGGTGATGAACTGGAACCTGTATCCATACGCAGCGATCTCCCGCTGGAATTTCGCGATCGTGGCGTCGTCGAGGTTGGCCTTCCAGTTGAAACTCGGCGAGCAGTTGTAGGCCAGCAGCTTGCCGGGATACTTCGCGTGGATCGCCTCGGCGAACTTCCGTGCGAACGCCAGGTCCGGCTTGCCGGTCTCGCACCACACCAGGTCCGCGTACGGCGCGTAGGCCAGGCCGCGGCTGATCGCCTGGTCCAGGCCCTTGCGGGTCTTGTGGAAGCCCTCGACGGTGCGCTCGCCGGTGCAGAACGGCTTGTCGTTGTCGTCGACGTCGGAGGTGACGAGGTCGGCGGCCTCGGCGTCGGTACGCGCCACGATCAGCGTCGGCACGCCCATCACGTCCGCGGCAAGACGCGCGGCGGTGAGCTTCTCGACCGCCTCCCGGGTGGGCACCAGCACCTTGCCGCCCATGTGGCCGCACTTCTTCACCGATGCCAACTGGTCCTCGAAGTGCACGCCGGCCGCGCCCGCCTCGATCATGCCCTTCATCAGCTCGAAGGCGTTGAGCACGCCGCCGAAGCCGGCCTCGGCGTCGGCCACGATCGGCTGCAGGTAGTCGATGCCGTCGCCCTGGCCTTCCGCGTGCTGCAGCTGGTCGGCGCGCAGCAACGTGTTGTTGATGCGCCTGACCACCGCCGGCACCGAATCGGCCGGATACAGCGACTGGTCCGGATACATCTGCCCGGCGAGGTTGGCATCGGCGGCCACCTGCCAGCCGGACAGGTAGATCGCCTTCAGCCCCGCCTTCACCTGCTGCATGGCCTGGTTGCCGGTGAGCGCGCCCAGCGCGTTGACGAAAGGTTCGGAATGCAGCGACTTCCACAATTTCTCGGCGCCGAGCCTGGCCAGCGAATGCTCGACGTGCACGGTGCCACGCAGGCGCACCACGTCCTGCGCGCAGTAGCTGCGGGTGATGCCGTTCCAGCGCGGGTTGTTGCTCCAGTCGAGGTTGAGCTGGTCGGCGGTTGGCAGGCTTTGCGTCTTCATGGCAGCGATCCTCGGGATGTTGAAGTCGTTCCCGTCAAAAGAGACCGGGGCTTTGAAGCCCTCCCCTTCAAGGGGAGGGTTTGGGTGGGGATGGGTTTCGGTGCGGCGGGAGGGAACTGGATCCAATGGGTTGTTTGGTTTTCCGGGAGCGGATGGGAAACCCATCCCCTCCCCGGCCCGTCCGGCCCGGCGCAGCGCGCCGGGCGTTCGGTCGGCCTGTGCGGCAATGCCGCACAAACAGGCCGACCTCACCCCCTTGAAGGGGAGGGGGAAAAGCGGGCTTCAGTCGAAGCGTTCGTAGGCCGGCAAGGTCAGGAAGTCCTCCAGCGTGTCGCGATGGGTCAACTCCTCGAGCAGCGCGATCGCCTCGCCCACGCGCGCCGCGCCCGGGACTCCCTGCCCCGACAACCGCGAAGGCAAACCCAACAGCGCACGATCCAGCAGCGCCTCGTCGATCGCGGTGCCGTCGTCCAGGTGCAACGGAGCGCCGCCGCGATCGCCGGCATGCAGCCACTGCCACAGCTGCGCGCGCGCGATCTCGGCGGTGGCGGCGTCCTCCATCAGATGGTGGATCGGCACGCAGCCATTGCCGTCAAGCCACGCGGCCAGGTAGCGCACGCAGACCTCGACGTTGTTGTCGAAGCCGGCGCGGGTGATCGTGCCGGTGCACGGCTGCAGCAGGTCGTCGCGGCTCGCCAGCACTTCGTCGCGGCCGACGTGGTGCTGGTGCGGGCCGCGCATGCGCTCGTCGAACACCTGCCGCGCGACCGGGATCAGCGCCGGGTGCGCGACCCAGGTGCCGTCGTGCCCGGCCCCGACCTCGCGCAGCTTGTCGGTGCGCACGCGACCGAGCGCGGCCGTGTTGGCGTCGTCATCGCCGGCGATCGGGATCTGCGCGGCCATGCCGCCCATCGCGTGCGCGCCGCGGCGGTGGCAGGTCTGGATCAGCAACTCCGAATAGGCGCGCAAAAACGGCTGCGCCATCGTCACCTGGCCGCGCTCGGGCAACACCCGGTCGGGATGCGCGCGCAGGGTCTTGATGTAGGAAAAGATGTAGTCCCAGCGGCCGCAGTTCAGGCCCACGATGCGGTCGCGCAGCGCGTGCAGGATCTCGTCCATCTCGAACGCCGCCGGCAGCGTCTCGATCAGCACGGTGACCTTCATCTGCCCGCGCGGCAGGCCGAGCGCGGATTCGATGTGCGCGAGCACGTCGTCCCACAGCGCGGCCTCTTCCATCGACTGCAGCTTGGGCAGGTAGAAGTACGGGCCGCGGTCTTTGCGCGCGAGCGCGGTGGCGTTGTGGAAGGCGAACAGGCCCAGGTCGAACAGGCTCGCGGACAGGCGTCCGCCCCTTCGACTCTGCTCAGGGCAGGCCCTTCGGCCTTGCTCAGGGCAACCCTCGACCAGGACGTGCTTCTCGTCCAGGTGCCAGCCGCGCGGGCGCACGATCAGTACCGCCTGCTGCGCGAACGGCTTGAGCGCGTAGGCCTTGCCGTTGCCGGCGGTGAACGCGAGCGTGCCGGCGACCGCCGCGCGCAGGGCGCGCTGGCCCTCGACCAGCCGTGCCCAGGTCGGCGCGGTGGAATCCTCGAAGTCGGCCATGTAGCAGTTGGCGCCCGAGCCCAGCGCGTTGATCACCATCTTCGGGTCGACCGGCCCGGTGATCTCCACGCGCCGGTCGAGCAGCGCCTTCGGGATCGGCGCCACCCGCCAGTCGCCGTCGCGGATGGCACGGGTGTCGCTGCGGAAGTCCGGCAGGCCGCCGCGGTCGAAGAACGCCTGGCGCTCGCGACGGGCGGCCAGCAGCTGCCGGCGGCGAGCGTCGAAGCGGGCGTGCAGGCCGGCGAGGAAGGCCAGCGCCGGGGGCGTCAGCAGCGCGTCCTGGCCTTCGGCGCGGGCGATGACCTCGATGCCGGCGTCGGTGGGGGATTCGCTGAGCACTGCGGACATGGCGGGTTCCTGTCGATGGAGAGGAACCCGAACATCCGCCCGGGCAATGTATTTGACAACACAGTTTTTTCAATGCTAATCATTAGTTCAACTAATAACTGGCTTGGAAATGGCCGAAAACCGGGCGTCTGCGCCCCGTTTTGCCTACAAGGGCGACCGCCTCAAGCCGCTGCGCGCCTTTTGCCAGACGGCGCGGCTGGGCTCGGTGTCGCGCGCGGCCGAGGCGCTGTACGTCAGCCAGCCGGCGGTGACCCAGCAGCTGCAGGCGCTGGAACGCGAGTTGGGCGTACGCCTGTTCGAACGCAGCGGCCGGCGCCTGGTGCCGACCCGCGAGGGAGAGACCCTGTACGAACTGGCGCGGCCGCTGGTCGAGGGCATCGACGGCCTCGGTGGCGCCTTCCGCGAGAAGCTGCGCGGGCTGGATGCCGGCGAACTGCACGTGGCCGCCGGCAGCTCGACCATCCTCTACCTGCTGCCGAAGATCGTGGAAGCCTTCCGCGCGACGCAGCCGGACGTGCGCCTGATCCTGCACAACGTCACCGGCGCCGGCGGGCTGGACCTGTTGCGCTCGGACGAAGTCGACCTGGCCGTGGGCTCGATGCTCGACGTGCCGGCCGACCTGGACTACGCGCCGGTCTACCGCTTCGACCCGATGCTGATCGCCCCGCCCGGCCATCCGCTGGCGGACAAGCGCGAGCTGGCGCTGGCCGACCTGTCGCCCTACGGCCTGATCCTGCCGCCCAGGCGCCTGACCACCTACCGCCTGGTCGACCTGGTGTTCCAGCAGAACCGGGTGCCGTACACGGTGGCGCTGGAAGTCGGCGGCTGGGAGGTGATCAAGCAGTACGTGGCGATGGGACTGGGGATCAGCATCGTCACCGCGATCTGCCTGACCGACGCCGACCGCGAGCGCCTGGCCGCGCGCTCGCTGGCGCGCTGGTTCCCGCGCCGCAGCTACGGCGTGGTGATGCGCAAGGGCAAGTACCTGTCACCGCAGGCGCGGGCGTTCGTGGACCTGATCAAGCCGGACCTGTTCACCCGCGAGCACGATCGGGTCGGGCATTCGGCGCGGTAGCCGACGCCGGGGCAGTGGCCGGGGCAGTGGGGGCGGCGATGGCCGCTCCCGCAACTGCAAATTCCGGGCACTGCGGTTCTCCTCCAGCCAAGCGGGGAGGATTCGGCTTACAGCGATGCCTTGATCGGCACCGGCAGGGCGCCACGGCGGGACGCGCGCAGCCGCACCGTGACGTAGGACAGCGCCGCCGCGGCAATGCAGGTGTAGCCGAGCAGTTCGATGCTTTCCTCGGCCGCGTTCTTGAACACCCGCAGGTACTGGTCGCCGAGCAGCCCCTGCCAGATCGCGGACACGCCGAACAGGCGCGAGTACGCGACCACCACCACCAGGCCCAGCGTCAGCACCGCGCCCTGGCGCGACTGCACGAACCGCGCCAGGCTCGACAGCGCGCCACGCCAGTCGCGCAGCGCGTACAGGCAGCAGCCGACCGCCAGCAGCCCGGCCGGCACGACCCAGGCGCCGTGGAACAGCAGCACGTCGAACACCGCATCCAGTTCGCGCACCAGCATGCACGCGAACAGGCCGGCCGCGAGCACGGCAAACGCACGTTCGTCGCGGGCGTGTCGGGCCAGCCTGGCGAAGGCGAGCACCGTCGCCGCCAGGAAGCACTCCTGGGTGAGCTCGACCAGCGACCTCTCGCCCACGCCATCGCGCAGCCAGTACACGTCGCACCAGAGCATCAGCAGCGGCAGCAGCGCTGCCGCGCAGAACAGCAGCGTGCGGCGGGCGTGGGCGGCAATCGCCGCCAGGTCGCGACGAACGTCCGCGTCCTGCGGCCGGGGCCGGGCGCACGCGGCGTGCGTGCCGTCAGGCCACCTGCGCATCGTGGTCTTCGCGGGTGTCGTCGGCGTCCGCGTCGCCTGCCGGCAACTCGCGCCGGGACGCGCGCGCCAGTTCGGCGTTGACCGTGGTCGCGGTCTCGGCGGCCTTCTTCGCCGCAAGGCAGCGCGCGCGCGCGTCCGGGCACAGCACCTGCATGTAGTCCGAGTCGAAGCTCAGCCGCTCGACCAGGAAGTCGACGAAGGCGCGGATCTTGGGCGAGGTGACCTGGCCGCGCGGGAACAGCGCATTGAGCGCGTATTCCGGTCCGGTCCAGCCGGCGAGCACGCGGCGGATGTAGCCCTGTTCGGCGTAGGCCTTGACCATGATGTCGCTGGCCAGCATCAGGCCTTCGCCGCACAGCAGCGCGCCGCGCACGGCGGCCGGGTCGTTGGCGACCATGATCGGCTCGATCGGGTATTCCACCGTGTTCTCGCCGTCGCTCAGCGGCCAGAAATAGTGGTTGTTGCGATGCATCTTCTGCATCCCGAGGGTGCGGTGGTGCTGCAGGTCGTCCGGGTGCAGCGGCTCGCCGTGGCGTTCGAGGTAGGCCGGGCTGGCGTAGACCTGGGTGCGCAGCACGGTGAGCTTGCGCGCGACCAGGTTGGAGTCGGGCAGGTTGCCGATGCGCAGGGCGACGTCGAGTTCCTTGTCGATCATGTCCAGCGATTCATTCGCCAGCAGCATTTCCACCCGCACCTCCGGATGACGGGCATGGAATTCGCCCAGCAGCGGCGCGATGCGTTCGATGCCCAGCGAATACGGCGCGGTGACGCGCAGCCAGCCGCGCGGGCCGCCCTGCAGCTGGCTCACCGCGCTCTCGGCTTCGTCGAGTTCGCGCGCGATGCGCTGGCTGTGCTCGTAGTAGACGTTGCCGGCCTCGGTGAGGCCGAGCTTGCGCGTGGTCCGGTGCAACAGCTGCGCGCCCAGGCGCGCTTCGAGTTCCTGCACCTTGCGGCTGACGGTGGTCTTGGGCAGGCGCAGGGTGCGCGCGGCGGCGATGAAGCTGCCCTGCTCCACTACCTTGACGAAGACGAGGGTGTCGTTGAGGTCACGGGCCATGGGAGTGCTCCGTTGTGGACGCGGCACTCGATGATCGATTCGAGTGGCTTCCGGCTTGCCTCCCCCGCATGGCGGGGAAGGACAAGGGTGGGGGATGGATCCGGGCATTGGCCCAGACGGGGGACAATTATTCCCCGTTTTGCCGGCTAATCAAGTGCCGGTCGAAGGCTTACCTTGTGCCGCATCCCGCCAAGCGAGCCCCGCAATGCGCGCCCCCGTCCTCCATCCCCTGCTCCGTTCCAGCCTGGTCCTGCTGGTCCTCGCGGACCTGCTGTTACTGGCTTCTTTCGTTTTCAATCAATGGTTTGACGTCACTGCCGGGCAGGCCTGGGGCCTGGCCGCCCTGCTTGCGCTGCCGCTGACCATGCTGGCGATGCCCCTGGTCGACACGGTGCTGGCAAGCCTCGAGTCCCGGGCCAACGACGACTTTTCGGGAGACAAAATCCCGGGAGCGGGACAATGAGCATTGTCCCTCGTCACAGTCTTGTGGTCCTGGGCGCGACCGGCACCATCGGCGGCGCCGTGGTCGAGGCCGCGCTGAAGGCCGGTGCATCGGTCGTCGCGGTCGGCCGCGACGCCGATGCGCTGTCGGCCCTGCGCGAACGCCACCCGGGCGCCGACTTCACCGCGATCGACGCCTCGGTCGGCAGCGACGGCGAGGCGGCTGCGCTGGCCCGGCGGCTGCGCGAACTCGACCGCCCGCTGTCGGGCGTGGTGGCCGCGATCTGCGGCGACTGCGGCCGCGGCCGCGTGCTCGACCAGCCGGCGGAGTTCCTGCGCAAGCGCCTGGACGAAGACCTGCTGCCGCACCTGTTCGCCGCCCGCCACCTGCTGCCGCTGCTGGCCGGGCACGACGATGGCCGGGTCCCCGGCTACGTGCTGATCGGCGGGCCCGGCGCGCAGCATCCGTGGGCCGGCTACGGCCACCGCTCGATCGGCGCGGCGGCGCTGCGCATGCTCGCACGGGTGCTGCACGACGAGGCGCGCGCGTTCCCGGTGCAGGTGCAGCTGCTGGCGGTCGACTCGCCGGCGCGCACCCACGCCAATGCACGCCACGCCTGCAATTCGTGGCCGAGCGCGGCCTCGATCGCGCGGCGCGCCCTGGACATGCTCGATCCGCATGAGCGCCAGCCGGTACGCGCAGTCGTCGATTACGCCGCGCGGCCGCTGGGCTTCGATCCGTGGAGCGACGACCTTGATCTGCCGCCCGCGCCGGACCACGCGCCTTCCCGGCCGGCCGCGCATGCCGCGCCGCGGGCCGACCGCCCTCCGCCGATACCGCCGCAAGAACCCGAACGCCAGCACGACCTGCTGCCAGCACGCTGTCTGCAGGACGCGCGCACCCTGCTCGACCAGCTCGGCGCCCCCCACCCGAATCCCAATCAGGAAACCTCCCCCCGATGAACGCCACCCCCTCCCCCAATCGCGTCTCCCCCGCCTTTCCCCCCGCGATCCGCTCGGGTGCGCCCGGCGGATATGCCCGTCGCGCCCCGGTGCGCACTTCGCTGGCGGTACTCACGCTCGCCTCGATGATCGCGATCGCCGTTTCCGCCTGCAGCAGCAGCGAGGCCGCCCCCGGCGAAGGCATGCCACCACCGCCCGAAGTCAGCGTCGCCACCGTGCTGAGCAAGCCCGTGCACCAGTGGGACAGCTTCAACGGCCGCGTCACCGCGGTCGAAAGCGTCGAGCTGCGCCCGCGCGTGAGCGGCTACGTGCAGCGCGTTGCGTTCAAGGAAGGCCAGGAAGTGAAGAAGGGCGACCTGCTGTTCGTGATCGACCCGCGCCCCTACAAGGCGGCACTCGACCAGGCCAATGCGCAGCTGCAGCGCGCCCGTGCCGAAGCGAAACTCGCGCAGGCGCAGGACGCGCGTGCGCAGACCCTGATCGAGGCCAAGGCGATCTCGCGCGAGGAGTTCGAGACCCGCAAGGCCGCCAGCGCGCAGGGCAACGCCGGCGTGCAAGCGGCCGAAGCCGCGGTCGCGGCGGCGAAGCTCGACCTGCAGTTCACCCAGGTCCGCGCGCCGATCGACGGCCGCATCGGCCGCGCCATGGTCACCGAGGGCAACCTCGCCCAGGCCGACGCAACCCTGCTGACCACCCTGGTCTCGCAGGACCCGATGTACGTGTACTTCGAGAGCGACGAGCAGACCTACCTGCGCTACGGCGACCTGGCGCGCAAGGGCGAGCGCACGCGTTCGAGCAACCCGGTGCGCGTGGGCCTGGCTGACGAACAGGGCTTTCCGCACGAGGGCACGGTGGACTTCGTCGACAACCAGGTCGATCCGGCCACCGGCACCATCCGCGCCCGCGCGGTGCTGCCCAACCCCGACCGCGTGCTCACCCCCGGCCTGTTCGCCCGCGTGCAGGTGCAGGGCAGCGGCGAGTTCGAGGCCAAGCTGATCGACGACAAGGCCGTGCTCACCGACCAGGACCGCAAGTACGTCTACGTGCTCGGGCCGGACAACACCGCAGTGCGCAAGGACGTGCAGCTGGGCCGGATGATCGACGGCCTGCGCGTGGTGCAGTCGGGCCTCGACGCGAAGGACAAGGTGATCGTGCACGGCGTGCAGAAGGTGTTCATGCCGGGCATGCCGGTGGCGCCCAAGACCATCGCCATGGGCGACGACGCGCCCGCGCCCGGGCAAGCGGTCGCGATGAAGTAGCCAAGAGCTGCAAGCCGCGGAAGCACGGGCGCGAAGGCGCGCCCGCGCGGTGACGACGCTTCCCCCTCGTCGGGCAACGCCGGCCGCGGTGCAGAGGCCGCCGATCCTCCCCGTCCCTCCCCTCTCGCGGGGAGGATCGGCCAGGGCCTCCGAAGCAATACGCCAGCCCCGCCGCACGCGGGGACGGGCGCCCCATTCCCAACGCCGCGCGCCGGATGGCCGCGCAAGGAACACACCATGGACTTCTCCAGATTCTTCATCGACCGGCCGATCTTCGCCGCGGTGCTGTCGATCGTGATCTTCGCCGCCGGCCTGATCTCGATCCCGCTGCTGCCGATCGGCGAATACCCCGAAGTGGTGCCGCCGTCGGTGGTGGTACGCACCGTGTACCCGGGCGCCAACCCGAAGGTGATCGCCGAGACCGTGGCCACGCCGCTGGAAGAAGCGATCAACGGCGTCGAGGACATGATGTACACCAAGTCCGTCGCCGGCTCCGACGGCGTACTGCAGATGACGGTGACCTTCCGCCCCGGCACCGACGCCGACGACGCCACGGTGCGCGTGCAGAACCGGGTCAGCCAGGCGCTGGCGCGACTGCCCGAGGACGTGCGGCGCCAGGGCGTGACCACGCAGAAGCAGTCGCCCACCTTCCTGATGGTGGTGCACCTGACTTCGCCCAACGGCAAGTACGACACCCTGTACCTGCGCAACTACGCGCGCCTGCACGTCAAGGACGCGCTCTCGCGCATTACCGGCGTGGGCGACGCGCAGGTGTTCGGCGGCGGCGACTACGCGATGCGCGCCTGGCTCGACCCGGACAAAATCGCCTCGCGCGGGCTGACGGCAGGCGACGTGGTGCGCGCGATGCGCGAGCAGAACGTGCAGGTCTCGGCCGGCCAGCTCGGCGCCGAGCCGATGCCCAGCAGCGACTTTCTCACCCTGATCAACGCCCAGGGCCGGCTGCACAGCGAGCAGGAGTTCGGCGACATCGTGCTCAAGGCCGGCGATGACGGCGAGGTCGTGCGCCTGTCCGACGTCGCGCGGCTGGAGCTGGGCGCCGGCGACTACACCCTGCGCTCCAAGCTCGACGGCAAGAACGCGGTCGGCATCGGCATCTTCCAGGCGCCGGGCGCCAATGCGCTGGAGATCCGCGACTCGGTGATCGCGACCATGGACGAAATGTCCGCGCGCTTCCCCGACGACATCAAGTACGAGGCCGTCTACGACACCACCATCTTCGTGCGCGACTCGATCAAGGCGGTGGTGACCACCCTGCTCGAAGCGGTGGTGCTGGTGGTGCTGGTGGTGATCCTGTTCCTGCAGACCTGGCGCGCATCGATCATCCCGCTGATCGCGGTGCCGGTGTCGATCGTCGGCACGTTCGCCGCACTGCACCTGCTCGGCTTCTCGATCAACACGCTGAGCCTGTTCGGCCTGGTATTGGCGATCGGCATCGTGGTCGACGACGCGATCGTGGTGGTGGAGAACGTCGAGCGCAACATCGAGGAAGGATTGAGTCCGCTCGCCGCCGCCCACCAGGCGATGCGCGAGGTGTCCGGGCCGATCATCGCGATCGCGCTGGTGCTGTGCGCGGTGTTCGTGCCGATGGCGTTCCTGTCGGGCGTGACCGGGCAGTTCTACAAGCAGTTCGCGGTGACCATCGCGATCTCCACGGTGATCTCGGCGATCAACTCGCTGACGCTGTCGCCGGCGCTGGCCGCACGCCTGCTCAAGGCGCACGACGCGCCGAAGGACCGGCCGACGCGGCTGATCGACCGCCTGTTCGGCTGGCTGTTCCGGCCGTTCAACCGCTTCTTCAAGCGCAGCTCCGACGGCTACCAGGGCGTGGTCTCGCGCACGCTCGGCCGTCGCGGCGCGGTGTTCGTGGTCTACGCGGTGCTGCTGGCCTCGACCGGCCTGATGTTCAAGGCGGTGCCGGCCGGCTTCATCCCCACCCAGGACAAGCTGTACCTGATCGCCGGCGTGAAGCTCCCGGAAGGCTCGTCGATCGCGCGCACCGACGAGATGCTGTCGAAGGTGGCGGACATCGCGATGCACACCGAGGGCGTCGCCCACTCGATCGCCTTCCCGGGCCTCAACGCGCTGCAGTTCACCAATACGCCCAACACCGGCGTGGTGTTCCTGCCGCTGGAACCGGCCAACAAGCGCCACCGCAGCGCGGCCGAGATCAACGCCGAGATCAACCAGAAGATCGCCGGGCTGCAGGAAGGCTTTGCCTTCTCGCTGATGCCGCCGCCGATCCTCGGCCTGGGCAACGGCAACGGCTACCAGATGTTCATCGAGGACCGCGGCAACCTCGGCTACGGCGCGCTGCAGGACGCGGTGGCGGGCATGCAGGGCGCGGTGTCGCAGACGCCCGGCATGGGTTTCCCGATCACCAGCTACCAGGCCAACGTGCCGCAGCTCGACGCCGAGGTGGATCGGGTCAAGGCCAAGGCACAGGGCGTGCCGCTGACCGAGCTGTTCGACACCCTGCAGACCTACCTGGGCTCGGCCTACGTCAACGACTTCAACGAGTTCGGCCGTACCTGGCAGGTGATCGCGCAGGCCGACAGCAGCTTCCGTGACGACGTGCAGGACATCGGCAACCTGCGCACCCGCAACGACCGCGGCGAGATGGTGCCGATCGGCTCGATGGTGAAGATCCACGAGACCTACGGCCCCGACCCGGTGCTGCGCTACAACGGCTATCCGGCCGCGGACCTCGCTGGTGAAGCCGACCCGCGGATGCTGTCCTCCGCGCAGGCGATGGACACGCTGACCGCGCTGGCGTCGAAGGTGCTGCCCAACGGCATGGCCATCGAGTGGACCGACCTGAGCTACCAGCAGTCGACCCAGGGCAAGGCCGCGCTGGTGGTGTTCCCGCTGGCGATCCTGCTCGCCTTCCTGGTGCTGGCCGCGCTGTACGAGAGCTGGACGCTGCCGCTGGCGGTGATCCTGATCGTGCCGATGTGCATGCTCTCCGCATTGCTGGGCGTGTGGCTGACCGGCGGCGACAACAATGTGTTCGTGCAGGTCGGGCTGGTGGTGCTGATGGGGCTGGCGTGCAAGAACGCGATCCTGATCGTGGAGTTCGCGCGCGAGCTGGAACTGCAGGGCAAGGGCATCGTGGAAGCGGCGCTGGAAGCCTGCCGCCTGCGCCTGCGCCCGATCGTGATGACCTCGATCGCCTTCATCGCCGGCACCGTGCCGCTGGTGCTCTCGCACGGCGCAGGCGCGGAGGTGCGCTCGGCGACCGGCATCACGGTGTTCGCGGGAATGATCGGCGTGACCGTGTTCGGCCTGTTCCTGACCCCGGTGTTCTACGTCGCGCTGCGCAAGCTGGTGACGCGCAGCGTGGCGGCGGACCCGAAGCCGGAGTCCGATGGCTACGCGGAGGTGTCCCATGGCTGAGCCCACGCCGCGCATCCCGTCGATCGACGACATCCGCTGGCTGTTCGAACAGCTGCAGATCGACCCCAAGACAGAAGGCGGGCCGAAAACCCCGCCTCCGCCGCCCGCCGGCGGACACGAGGAGACCTCCCATGATTGACCACAAGTCCACGGCGTTCGCGCTGCTGAAGGTCGCGGCGTTGACCGTCGCGCTGTCGGCCTGCACCGTCGGCCCCGATTTCGTCCGCCCCGACATGGCGGTGCCCGATACCTTCATCCAGTCGCCGGATGTCGCCACGGACGACGCCGTGCCGGCGACCGACGCCGCGTTCTGGCAGGGTTTCGGCGATCCGCAGCTGACGGCGCTGGTCGAACAGGCGCTGTCGGCCAACCACGACCTGCGCATCGCGCTGGCGAACTTCGACCATGCCAACGCGCTGCTGCGCGGATCGAAGTTCGACTACTTTCCCACCATCACCGCCAGCGCCGAGGGCAGCGACAGCCGCGCCAGCGCCGACCAGGCGCCGGGCGTGGCGCGCGATGACCGCGACGGCGAAAGCTACAGCGCCGGCGTCAACGCCAGCTGGGAGCTGGACCTGTTCGGCCGCATCCGCCGCGGCGTCGAGGCCGGCCGCGCCGGAACCGCGGCCAGCGCGGCGGACCTGGCGGCGGCGCAGGTGGCGATCGTCGGCGAGGTCGCGCGCACCTACTTCGACCTGCGCGGCCTGCAGGAGCGGTTGCGCGTGGCGCAGGAGAACGCCGGCAACCAGCGCGAGACGCTGCGCCTGGTCGATGCGCGCCTGGACGCCGGACGCGGCACCGACTTCGATACTGCCCGCGCCCGCGCCCAGCTGGAGACCACGGCCGCGCGCATTCCCGCGCTGGAGGCGCAGGTCGCCTTCGACATGCACCGGCTCGCGGTGCTGGTCGGCAGGACGCCCGACGCGCTGGTCGCCGAGCTCGCGCCGGCGCGCGCGCTGCCCGAACTGCCGGCAAAGCTCGACGCGGGCACGCCCGGCGACCTGCTGCGCCGGCGCCCCGACGTCGCCGCCGCCGAACAGCGCCTGCACGCGGCCACCGCGCGCATCGGCGTGGCCACTGCCGACCTGTTCCCGCGCTTCACCCTGGGCGGACTGATCGGCAGCCAGGCGGTCGACACCGGCGCCCTGTTCGAACGCGACAGCGAAACGCGCTTCGTCGCGCTGGGCATCGACTGGTCGTTCCTCGACATCGGCCGCGTGCGCGCGCGCATCGCCGCGGCCGACGCCGACGCCGAAGGCGCGCTGGCACGCTACGAGCAGACCGTGCTGCTGGCGCTGGAGGACGCCGAAAACGCGCTGGTGCGCTACGGCCGCGCGCGCAGCGAGGATGCGCACCTGGAGCGCGCGGCCATCGACAGCGCCACCGCCGCGCGGCTGGCACGGGTGCGGTTCGACGCCGGCGCGGTCGACCTGTTCGAGGTGCTCGACGCCGAGCGCACCCAGCTGCAGGCGCAGGACGCCTTCGCCGCCGCGCGCAGCCGCAGCGCGATCGGCGCGGTGTCGCTGTACACCGCGCTGGCCGGCGGCTGGCCGGACAACCTGCCGGTGCGCGAGGCGATCGGGCAGCGCTGAGGTCCGTGGCAGAAATATCGTACGGTGGACGCCTTTCACGCGTCCCGGAGTCCCCCATGCGCAGTCCACTCGCCATCGCCCTGTCCGCATGCCTCGTCGCGCCCGCCGCCGCCGCCGAAGCGCCCGCCGCGCCGCCCGCCACGCAGGCGCTGCTGCATGACATCGGCACCGCACCTTCGGCCGCGCGCATCGAGGCCGACGTCCGCAAGCTGGTGTCGTTCGGAACGCGGCACACGTTGTCGGACACGCAGTCGGACACGCGCGGCATCGGTGCCGCGAGGCGCTGGGTCCACGCGGAGTTCGAGCGCATCTCGGCGCAGTGCGGCGGCTGCCTGGAAGTGATCGACGTCGGCGACACGATTTCCGGCGAGGAGCGCATTCCCGAGCCGACCGAAGTGGTCAGCGTGCTCGCGATCCAGCGCGGTACCGCGGACCCCGGCCGCTACGTGATCATGAGCGGCGACATCGACTCGCGCGTATCGGACGTGATGGACTTCACCTCCGACTCGCCCGGCGCCAACGACAACGCCTCCGGCGTCGCCGGCACGCTGGAGGCCGCGCGGATCCTGTCGAAGCACCGGTTCGCCGGCACCATCGTCTATGCCGCGTTGTCGGGCGAGGAGCAGGGCCTGTTTGGTGGCAAGATTGTAGCGGCCAGAGCGCAGAAGGAAGGCTGGCGCATCGAGGCGATGCTCAACAACGACATGATCGGCAACATCGCCGGGCTCAACGGCGTGATCGACAATGCCACCGCGCGCGTCTTCGCCGAAGGCACGCGCGCCAACGAAACCGCGGACGAAGCGAAGCAGCGCCGCTTCACCGGCGGCGAGCTGGATTCGCCCACGCGCAGCCTGGCGCGCTACATCGACCGCATGGCCGACCTGTACGTGCCCAACCTCGACGTGATGATGGTCTACCGTCTCGACCGCTTCGGCCGCGGCGGCCACCACCGCCCGTTCAACGACCTCGGCTGGCCGGCGGTGCGGGTGATGGAAACCAACGAGAACTACAACCGCCAGCACCAGGACCTGCGCACCGAGGATGGCGTCGCCTACGGCGACGTGATCGAAGGCGTGGACTTCGACTACGTGGCAAAGCTGACTGCGCTCAACGCCGTCAGCCTGGCCGGCATGGCATCGGCGCCGCCGCCACCGGCGGAGGTGTCGATCGAAGGCGCGGTGACGGCCGACACCACGCTCAAGTGGACGCGGCCGCCGGCGTCGCAGGCGCCGGACCTTGCCGGCTACAAGGTGTACTGGCGGCTGACCACCGAGCCGCAGTGGACGCACAGCGTCTATGTCGGCGACGTGACGCAGCACACGCTGGAGAACGTGGTGATCGACAACTATTTCTTCGGCGTGGCGGCTGTGGGCAAGGACGGCTCGGAGAGCCCGGTGGTGTTTCCGGGGGCGGCGGGCAGCTTCGGCGGCTATTGAACTGCGCACACCCTGTGGGAGCGGCCATGGCCGCGATGGCGTGCACCCGCATCGCCAGGGCATCGCGGCCATGGCCGCTCCCACACAACCACACATCGCGGAGATGTCACAGGCCGGCAGCGTAGATCGTCGAACAGGCAAGGCACTCCGCCTGATACGAGGATTTCCCCCATGAAAGACAGCAACACCATCCGCTATCCGCAGCAGGCCCCTGCCGTCATGCAGGCCCTGGCCCAGGTCAACCCGGCCATCAACGCCCTCGGGCTCGAACCCGGACTCCACCACCTGGTGGTCCTGCGCGCCTCGCAGATCAACGGCTGCGCGCACTGCGTGAAGATGCACACCCAGGACGCGCGCAAGGCCGGCGAGACCAGCGAGCGCCTCGACCGCCTCGTGGTGTGGCAACACGTGGACGACTACACCCCGCGCGAGAAGGCCGCGCTGGCGTTCACCGAGGCGATGACGCGGCTCGACGACCAGTCCGTGCTTCCCGGGCTGCGCGCCGCGCTGCGCGAACACTTCACCGAGCAGGAGGTCGCCGCGCTCGGCGCGGACATCGCGATGATCAACCTGTGGAACCGCATCTCCATCTCGAACCAATGAGCCCCAACCAGTGACGATGCAGGCCCGCGATTGCCTCGCGCAGTTCGAGCAGGCCCGCCCCGGCCTGCTCGGCCTGGCATACCGCATCCTCGGCTCGCGCGCCGACGCCGAGGATGCGGTGCAGGACACGTTCCTGAAATGGCAGGCCAACGACCGCAGCGGCATCGACAATCCCGGCGCGTGGCTGACCACCGTGTGCACGCGCCACTGTCTCGACATCCTGCGCTCGGCCGACCGCGCACGGGTCGAATACGTGGGCCCGTGGCTGCCCGAGCCGGTGCAGACCGCCAACGACGAAGCGTTCGGACAGGCCTCGCCGGAGCATGCGGCGACGCTCGCGTCCTCGCTCACCACCGCCTTCCTGCTGGCGCTGCAGCGCCTCACGCCGAAGGAGCGCGCGGCCTACCTGCTGCACGAGATCTTCGACCTGCCCTACCCGCAGGTCGCGCGCACGCTGGAGCTGCAGGAACCGGCCTGCCGCCAGCTGGTGGCGCGCGCACGTGCGCATATCGAAGAGGCGAAGGTGAGGCACGTCACTCCGCCGGAACGACAACGCCGGCTGCTCGCCGCATTCGGCACCGCCATCGCCACCGGCTCGGTGGATGCGCTCGCCGGCCTGCTGTCCGCCGACGTGCGCCTGTCGGCGGACGGTGGCGGCAAGGTGTCCGCCGCGCGCCGCGTCATGCACGGGCCGGAGGAAGTGCTGCGCTTCATCCAGAGCGGCCTGCATGCCTGGTGGGGCTCGGAACGGCTGCAGGAAACGACGATCAACGGCAACCGCGGCTTCATCCAGTACGACGGCGACGCCATCGCCTCCACGGTGTCGTTCGCCTACGACGAGGACGGCCTGCTCACCGACGTGTTCATCATGCGCAACCCGGACAAGCTGGCGCGGATCGAAACGGCACCGGAAATAGCCTGAGACCCAGCCGGAACCAGCCCTTCTCCCGCGTGCGGGAGAAGGGCCCTCGTTCCCGGATTACTTCAGCCCGCGATTTTCCAGCAGCGGCTCCACGCTCGGGTCCTTGCCGCGGAAGTCGCGGTACAGGGTGGCGAGGTCGACGGTGTTGCCGCGCGAGAGGATCTTGTCGCGGAAGGTCTGGCCGTTCTCGGCGGTCAGGCCGCCGTGCTCCTTGAACCACTCGTACGCGTCGTCATCCAGCACCTCGGACCAGAAGTAGGCGTAGTAGCCGGCCGAGTAGCCGCCGCCCCAGATGTGGTCGAAGTAGCTGGTGCGGTAGCGCGGCGGAACCTCGGGCAGGTCGACCTTGTACTTCTTCAGCGCGTCGGCCTCGAACTTGTCCACGTCCTGCAGCGGCGCGTCGGCCGGCAGGGTGTGCCAGGCCATGTCGAGCAGCGCGGCGGAGAGGTATTCGGTGGTCGCGTAGCCCTGGTTGAAGGTCAGCGACTTCTTGATCTTGTCGACCAGCTCCTGCGGCATCGGCTCGCCGGTTTCGTAGTGCTTGGCGTAGTTGGCGAACACCTTCGGATCGGTCGCCCAGTGCTCGTTGAACTGCGACGGGAACTCGACGAAGTCGCGCGAGGTGCTGGTGCCGGAGATCGACGGGTATTTCACGTCCGAGAACATGCCGTGCAGGGCGTGGCCGAATTCGTGGAACATCGTGGTCACGTCGTCGAACGACAGCAGCGCCGGCTTGCCGGGCGCGGGCTTGGTGAAGTTGGCGACGTTGTAGACCACCGGCTTGGTGCCGGTCAGGCCGTTCTGGTCGACGAACACGTCCATCCATGCGCCGCCGGACTTGCTGTCGCGCTTGAAGTAGTCGCAGTAGAACAGCGCCAGCGAGCTGCCGTCCTTGTCGAACACCTCGAACACGCGCACGTCCGGGTTGTAGACCGGGATGTCCTTGCGCTCCTTGAAGGTGATGCCGTAGAGCTGGTTGGCGGCGAAGAACACGCCGTTCTGGAGCACGCTGTCGAGCTCGAAGTAGGGCCTGATCTGCGATTCATCGAGATCGTACTGGGCCTTGCGCACCTGCTCGGCGTAGAAGTCCCAGTCGGACGCGGCCAGCTTGAAGTCGCCGCCCTGGGCGTCGATCACCTTCTGCATCTCGGCGATCTCGCTCCTGGCCTTGGCGGTGGCCGCCGGCACGGTGTCGGTCAGCAGTTTGAGCGCCTGGTCGGGCGTCTTGGCCATCTGGTCGCCGAGGCTGTAGGCGGCGTAGGTGTCGAAGCCGAGCAGCTTGGCCTTCTGCGCGCGCAGCTGGGCCAGGCGCTGGATGGTCTTGCGGGTGTCGTTTTCGTCGTTGTGTTCGGTGCGGGTTTCCGAGGCTTCCAGGATCTCCGCACGCAGGTCGCGGTCCTTGAGCGAGGCCAGCACCGGCTGCTGGGTGGTGTTCTGCAGCGCGAACAGCCACTTGCCGTCGAGCTTGCGCGCGGCGGCGTCCTGCGCCGCGGCAGCGAGGTCGCCCTCGGACAGGCCGTCGAGCCTGGCCTTGTCGTCCACCACCACCGCGCCCTTGGCGGCGGCGGCGACCAGCATCGCGTGGAATTTGGTCGACAGCGAGCTTTCCTCGACGTTGAGCTTGCGCATCGTCGCCTTGTCGGCGTCCGACAGCTGCGCGCCGGCGCGCACCAGCTCGTCGTAGTCGCGTTCGACCAGGCGCTTCTGCACCGGGTCGAGGTCGAGCGTGTCGCGCTGGTCGTAGATCGCCTTGACGCGTTCGAACAGCTTGGGATCGAGGCTGATCTCGTCCTGGTGCGCGGCCAGCTTGGGCGCGATTTCTTCCTGGATCTTCTGGCGCTCGTCGTTGGTGTCGGCCTGCACCAGGCCGAAGAAGATGTGGGCGACCCGGCTGAGCGTCTCGCCGGTCTTTTCCATCGCCTCGATGGTGTTCTCGAAGGTCGGCGGCTCGGGGTTGTCGGCGATCTCGCGCATCTCGGCCAGGTGCTGCTTCATGCCCGCCTCGAACGCCGGCAGGTAGTCGGAATCCTTGATCTTGTCGAACGGCGGCGCCTGGAACGGCAGGGTGCTGGCGACCAGCAGCGGGTTCTCGGAGGCGTCTGGCGTCACGTCGGCGGCTTCGGTCGGCTGTTCGGGGGACTGGGATTGGGAGGCCTGGGAATCTGGGGCCTGGCCGTTGCACGCCGCGAGGGCGAGGCTGATGGCGGCGGCGAGCACGAGCGGTCGCGTCATGGAGCGGATCTCCTGTGGGGCGATGGGCCGGAAGCCGCACAGGGTAACGCCCGAACCGGGTCCGGGCATGTGCAATTGGTTCAGGCGGCCATTCAGGAGTGCCGCTCACGGCGCCTGGCCTGTGCCCCGACGCGACCACACGCCGGGGCGAGTTCGCCGTGGCTCAGTCGCCGCGTGCCGGCGTGAGCAGCAGGTCCTGGTAGTCGTAGCTGAAATCCGCCAGCGGCGAGGCGGCCTTCATCGTGATCCGGGCGACCTTGCCGGCGGCATCGAGGCTGAAGGTGACATAGGCCGGCTCGAGGGTGCGGTCGTCCCATATGGTGCGGAAGGTGTCGTACTGCCAGTGCTCGAGCGTGCCGGCCATGTCCGGCGTCTGCCGGAAGTCGATCCGCAGCTTGCCGCCTTCGTGGCGGACGTCGATCGGGCCGTACCACGGGTCGGCGTAGCCACCGGCGTAGCCGGCCAGCGGCAGCGAGGGACGCGAATCCGCATTGCGCGTGTCGGTGGCGCGCGAAGCGGCCAGTATCTTTTCCTGCCTGGCCTGCTTGAAGGCGATGAAGTCGGCCATCCAGTCGCGCTTCGGCGCGTCGAGGTAGTGGTCGAGCAGCTCGTACATCATCCCGTACAGGACCTCGCCGTCCTCGGAGTTGATCTGCAGCGAGAAGCCCACCTGTTTCGAGGGCACCAGCACCACCATGGTCTGCACGCCGAACACCGCGCCGCCGTGCTCGATGATCTTCACCCCGCGGTAGTCGCGGACGCCCCAGCCCAGCGCGTACGACGAGAACTGCGGCGTGGCATCGGCGACCGGTTCCGGGAACTGCGCGATCGGCACCAGCACCTGCGGCGTCCACATCTCGCGCGAGGCATCTGCGCTGAACAGCCGGCGCCCACCTTCAGGCTCGCCGGGCAGCCGCCCGTGCCCGAGCTGGATCGAGAGCCAGCGCGCGAGGTCGTTCGCGCTCGATGCGATCCCGCCCGCGGGCGCGGCGTTGCGGCCCAGGCCGGCGCGCTCGTCGAGCACTTCCTGCTGGCCGATGCCGCGGAAGCCGCCGTCCATGCGCGCGTGCGGCTGCGCGCGATTGGGATCGGCGAACTGGTCGGCCTCGTCGGTGGTCGACGAGCGCATGCCCGCCGGCGCCAGCACGCGTTCGCGGACGAACGCCTCCCAGGTCTTGCCGGTGACGTCCTCGATCAGCTGCCCGGCGACCGCGTACAGCACGTTGTCGTAGGCGTAGCCGCTGCGGAAGCTGGTGGCCGGCTTGATGTAACGCAACGCGTGCACGGTCTCGGCGCGGCTGCGCGAGGAACGCGGCACGAACATCAGGTCGCCGGCGCCCAGCCCCAGCCCGCTGCGGTGCACCAGCAGGTCGCGGATGGTCATCTCGCGCGTCACCCACGGGTCGTACATCTGGAAGCCCGGCAGGTGGTCGGTGACCTTGTCGTCCCAGCCGATCTTCTTTTCGTCGACCAGCACCGCCAGCGCCGCGACGGTGATCGCCTTGCCAGTCGAGCCGGTCGGGAAGATGGTGTCGGCATCGACTGGCTCGGGCGAACCCAGCCGGCGCACGCCGTAGCCTTTCGCGTGCGTCACCTTGCCCTGCTCGACGATCGCGACCGCCATGCCGGGCACGCCGCGTTCGTGGATCACCGCATCGATGCGTGCGTCCAGGTCCGGTGGCGGCACGGCAAACGCGGCCGTCGAGAACAACAGGCCCGTCGCGACGGCGGCGGACTGCAGGCATTTCGGGATGGACACCATCATGATCTCCTGGACGTTGCGGCAACCTCGGGACGCGCTGGTTGACTGCTTCTGTGGGAGCGGCCATGGCCGCGATCGGCCGGAATCGCGGCCATGGCCGCTCCCACAGGGGCCCTGCTTGCAAGGGACCTGCCACAAAGGCACCTGCTCACGCCGCCGAGATGCGATGCGGACGACGCCACAGCAGCCACACGCCCCAGGTCATCAGCGGCAGCACATACACCGCCAGGAACACCCAGGTCAGCGTGCCGTAGCCCTTGGCGATCAGGTCGACCAGGCCGACAGCACTTGCCGCGTACACTGCCGCCAGCATCACGCCCACTGCAATGGCCGGGCGCAATTCACGTGGCATCGGCCGCTGCCGCTCCTCGTAGGATTTCGCTACCCGCTCGTTGATCGCATGCAGCAGCGCCACGCCGGTGTCCACCAGGGTCAGCATCACCGCGACCTGGAACGCCCACTCGAACCACGGCGCCTGCAACTTGGCCAGCAGGAATGCCGACGGTAGCGCCTCGGCGCCGATCTCGTGGTAGTAGCCCATCATCGCGATGTAGAACACCACGCCCGGCAACATGCCCAGCGGACCGGCCAGCGCACCCGCGACCAGCGCCTCGCGGCGGTGAGCCAGATGACGGATGCAGAACAGCACCGCCGGGATGGTGGCCACGTTGTAGCCGGCATAGGTGACACCGGCCTTGACCCAGTTGCCGGTGACCGGCTCCGAGGCGAAGTTGGCCTCGATGCGGTCGCCGAACGCGACCACGCTCCAGACCACGAACACGGCGTAGACCAGGTACAGGTAGCCCACCGAAATCGTCAGGAACCTCTCGATCACCGCGCTGTTGAACACCAGCATCGCGCCGGTGGCGGCGATCATGCCCAGCGAGCCGACCAGCCGCGGCAGGTCGAACAGGCTGTACACGATCTCGCCGGCGGCCGCGCCCATCACCGCCAGGATGATGATCATCAGCAGGAAATAGCCGATCTCGAACACGAACCAGCCGCGGCCGAGCAGGACCTTGAAGAACGACCGGTAGTCGTAGGCGCGCGCGACCCGGGCCAGCTCGAAGCTGGCCATCAGCACCGCGCTCCACACCAGCATGCTCACCAGCATCGCCAGCAGCCCGCCCCACGGCCCGGCCGGCAGGAAGAACTCCACCAGCTCGCGCCCGGTGGCATAGCCGCCGGCGATCACCGCCGCCTGGAACACGAAGCCCGGCAACAGGTAGCGCTGGAACCACGTGGCGGGGCCGCTCATGCCAGGCACGCCTCCACCAGCCGGTCCAGCGCCGCGCCTTCGCGCATCGGATCGGCAACGGCGCAACCCAGCCGCTCGCCCTCGGCGGCGATTACGCGCGCGGCCTGGTCCGGCGCCAGCGTCGCAGTGTTGAGGCTGACGCCGGCGCAGCGGATCGCCGGGTTGGTGCGCCGTCCCAGGCGCAGCGCCAGCTCGATGGTGTCCTCGACGCCGGGCAGCGGATAGTCGGGGTAGCCCAGCACGTGCGCGCGGCCGTGCTCGTGGCAGACGACGATGACGTCGGGCTGGCTGCCGTGCAGCAGCGCCAGCGACACGCCGGCGTAGGCCGGGTGGAACAGCGAGCCCTGCCCTTCGATGACATCCCAGTGGTCCGCGCCGGCGTCGGGCGACAGCGCTTCCGCGGCACCGGCGGCGAAATCGCTGACCACGGCGTCCATCGGGATGCCGCGCCCGGCGATCAGGATGCCGGTCTGGCCGGTGGCGCGGAAATCGACGTCGATGCCGCGCCGCGCGAATGCGCGCGACAGCACCAGCGCGGTGTACTTCTTGCCGATCGCGCAGTCCGTCCCGACCGTCAGCAGTCGCTTGCCGCTGCGCTTGCGGCCGCTGGCCATTGGCAGCTCGCGCGGTGGTTCGCGCACGTCGATCAACCGCCTGCCCAGCCGCGCCGCCGCCTCGCGCAGCACCGCGATCCCACCCAGCCTCGCATGCATGCCGCCCACCAGGTCCAGCCCGGCCTCCAGCGCCTGCAGCAGCGACGGCAGCCAGCTGTCGGGAATCCGCCCGCCCGGATTGGCGACGCCGATCACCAGCGAGCCGGCGCCGGCACTGTGTGCCTGCGCCGGCGTCAGCGATGGCAGCCCGACGCTCACCTTGCCGTCCGCACAGGCGAACTCGCCGATGCAGCGCTCGCGAGCCCAGTCGCGCAGGCCGAACGCGGTCTTCGCGTACGCCGGCTCGACGATGTCGCCCAGGAACAGCAGGTAGGGCTGCGGGAGGACATCGGGTTCGCGCGGCGGTGGATCGGCACTGGGCATGCGGCGGTTCGTCCTTGGGGCTGCGGGACGGATCAGAAGCGGTAGTCGAACTCGAGGCCGAGGGTGCGCGGCTGGATCGGCACCGCGGCGTTGTGCACGGTGGCGCCGGTCAGTGCGCTGGCAGCCGGGGTAACCGAAGACCAGGCGCGTTCGTCGGTCACATTGTTGGCGTAGGCGCGCAGCGACCAGCCGCCCTTGCCGATCCCCGCGTACACGTCGAGCGCGCGATACGAATCGAGCTTCACCGGCGGGGTGATCTGTTCGTCCAGGATGGTCGACGGATCCCCCGGCGCGGTGATGCGCTGGCGCTCGGTGGTGTCGTTGACGCGGTCGCCGACCCAACGCAGCGCGGCGCCGACCTGGCCCTGCGCGCCGCCGGCCAGGTCGAACTGGTATTCCGCAGTCGCCGACCATGCCAGCTTCGGGATGTAGGGCATGCGGTCGCCGGCCAGGCCGGTGTTGAGGACCACGTCGAAGCCCGGCTGCGGGATCACGCTCGCGGCGAAGTCGTTCTTCACCTTGCCCCTGGTGTACGCGGCGTTGAGGCCCAGCTGCAGGCGGTCGACCGGGCGGAACAGCGCGGCCAGCTCCAGGCCCTCGCTGGTCGCCTCGCCGCCGTTGACCAGCCCGCCGATGCCGTTGAACTGCGCCGCCACCTGGATGTCGTCCCAGTCGATGCGGAACGCGGCCAGGTCCAGCTGCACGCGGCGGTCGGCGAACTGCGACTTCAGCCCGACCTCGTAGCTCGACAGCATCGACGAATCCACGCTCGACGGCATGCCGGGCAGCGCCACGTTCGGCCCGCCGGGCTGGTAGCCGGTGGCGGCGCGCGCGTAGACCATCACGTCGTCGCTGAGCTGGAACTGCGGACTCAGGCTCCAGGTGAACACGTCCTCGTCGGACTCGCCGGGCGCGTCGCCGATCGGCACCAGCACGCCGGCCGGCACGTTCTGGCTGAACCATTGCTCGTTGCGCGCCTGGCGCACGCCGGCGTCGATCTTGAAGCGGTCACCGATGCGCCAGGAGCCGTTGGCGAACAGCGCCGTCTCCTTGTAGTCGCTGGGCAGCTCGACCACCGCCAGCACGCCGAACATGTCGTCCAGCGGCGCCGGCAGCGCCGAGCCATCGCCCTGCAGCAGGCGCACGTACTGCCGCTGCATCGCGTCCTCGCGGGTGTGGAACACGCCGACCTGCCACTCGAAGCGGCCGCCGCTCTTGGAGCTGAGGCGGAATTCCTGCGTCCACTTGTCCAGGTCGAGGGTGTAGCGGATGCTCGACTGCCCCGGCTCCGGCAGGCCCAGCTGCAGGTTGGCGAACTCGCCGAACTGGATCGACGAATCGAGCTGGTACATGGTCCGGGTATCGGACCACCCCGTCGCGGAGACGAAATCGGCCCAGCCCAGGTCCCAGTCCAGGGTCAGCGAATACAGGTCGAGGTCCTTGGTGAACGGCTGCGGCTGCCACACCTGGCCGGTCAGGTCGCCGAACATCGGGGCGCCGGTCACCGGGTCGAGCGCCACGCTGGCGCTGTTGTCGCTGTCGATGGTCTGGCGCAGCGCCGAGAGCTTCAGGTCGAAGGCGTCGCCATCCCATGCCAGCGCCGCGCGCGCGCCGGTCTGGCTGCCGCCGTTGATGTCCTTGCGGCCGTCGACGATGTTGTCGGTATAGCCGGGCAGCTCGTTGCGCGCGTAGCTCACCCGCAGGCCGAGCCGATCCTGTTGCAGCGGCAGGCTCGCGCCGAAGCGGACGTTCCAGCCCTGGTCGCCGTCGGCCACCGAGGACAGCCCCGCGCCGAACCGGACTTCGCGCGAGAGCAGGTCCGGCTCGCGGGTCACGTACTTGAGCAGGCCGCCGATCGCGCCGGCGCCGTACAGCGTGCCCTGCGGCCCGCGCAGCACCTCGATGCGGCTGATGTCGTAGGGCAGCAGGTCCAGGTTGAAGATGTTCGCCGCCTGGTAGACGCCGCTCGAGCCCACCGGCACCTCGTCGATGTAGGTGGCCACGGTGGCACCGGACGACATCGCGGCGATGCCGCGGATCGAGACCGCGGTCATGCCCGGCGCGCCGGCGTCCTGCACCTGCAGGCCGGGCACGAGGTCGGCGTAGTCGGTGAGCGAGTTCGCGCCCATGTTCTCCAGCTGCTGCTCGCCGATCACGCTGATCGCCGCCGCCACTTCACGCACGTTCTCCACGCGCTTGTTGGCAGTCACGATCACGCGGTCCAGCTCGGTGGCGTCGGCCGTCGCGGTCCGGCCCGGATCCGCGTCCTGGGCGAGCGCGGCGCCGGTGGTCGTCAATGCCATGGCGGCAAGAATGGCGAGGGCCAGCCGTGAGCGGCGGGAACATCCGGTGGACGTGGATGCGGTCATGGTCGTTCTCCCCGGGTCGTTGCTTGGAAGTGCACATGGGCGGGCGACCGCTCGGCGGCGCCCGATGTTCGATCCTGATCGGGGATGATGATCCCAATCAGAGAATTGTCAATACAAGCGGAAAATCATTTATTCCCCTCGACACCGCCGGCCGCGCGGTCGCCGCGCCAGCCCGGCCCGTCGTAGCGCTGCGACGGCGCGTCGGGCGCCGGCGTCGTGCCGCAGGCAGCCAGCGCGAGCGTCAATCGCGGCATGGTCGGGACTCCTTTGCGCGATCGGGTCATGGCAGCGAGCGGATCGGCCGGTCCAGCCGCCACAGCAGCGCGGCGGCGACGGTGGCAAGCCCCGCCAGCAGCAGGAAGAACGCCGGGTGGCTGGCCTTCGACCACAGCGTGCCGACCAGGCCGGCCAGCAGGCTGCCGCTGAAGATGGCGAGGAACCAGGACGCCACCGTGGTCGCGCCCAGCCGCGGCGGCGCCAGCTTGGCGAACAGGCCCAGGCCGGTCGGCAGGATGTACAGCTCGCCGAGAGTCAGGATGACGAAGAACGCCACCACCCACAGCCAGTCCACGCGCGTCCCGCCGGCCAGCGCGGTCACGGTCGCCAGCAGCACGTAGGCCGCCGCGACCACCAGCGCGCCGATCGCCATGCGCGTTGCCGGCGAACTCTCGCGGCCGGCATCGGCGCGACGCCGCCACGCCATCAGCAGCAGCGGCGTCATCGAGATCACCAGCAGCGGGTTGAGCGACTGGAACCAGGTCATCGGGATCGTGAAGCCCAGCCACGCGCGGTCGACGCCGGTGTCGATCCACAGCGGCAGCGTGTTGCCGATCTGCTCGTACGCGCCGCGGAAGATCGTCGCCGCGATGCCGACGCCGAGCAGCAGCCACCAGACCTTGTGATGGCCGCGGCGCACGTCCCGCGGCGTGGCCACCGGTTGCACGAAGCGCTGCGGCTCCGGCGGCAGGTAGCGGCGCCCGGCGAGGTAGATCACCAGCCCGAGGAACATGCCCACGCCCGCCGCGCCGAACCCGTAGTGCCAGCCGTAGAGCTCGCCGAGCGTGCCGCAGACCAGCGGTGCGAGCAGGCCGCCGACGTTCAGGCCCACGTAGTAGACGTTGTAGGCGCGCCCGCGACGCGGATCGTCGGCAGCGTAGAGATCGTTGATCTGGCTCGGCAGGCTCGGCAGGAACAGGCCGTTGCCCAGCGCGATCGTGGCCAGCGCGACGTAGAACATCGGCTCGAACGCCATCACGAAATGGCCGATGGCCATGATGCTGCCGCCGATCACCACCGCGTTGCGCTTGCCCAGCCAGCGGTCGGCGATCGCGCCGCCGAGGATCGGCGTTAAGTACGCCATCGCGGTGTAGGTGCCGTAGATGAAGGACGCCTTGTCCTGCGCGAACAGCAGCTGCTTGGTCATGTAATAGACCAGCAGCGTGCGCATGCCGTAGTAGGAGAACAGCTCCCACATCTGGGTCAGGAACAGGATCGTCAGCCCGCGCGGCTGGCCGAACCAGGTGGCACCGTCCCTGTCGGCCACCGCGCTCACGCGGCCGCCTTCGCGCCCCAGACCTCGTCGCCGCAGGCGATGTAGCCGTCCTCGTAGCGCACCGAGGGCGTGCGGTCGGCGGCCAGGAAGATCGGGCCGTCGAGGTCGACCACGTCGCAGTATTGGCCCAGCACGAAGGCGGGCGCCGCCGCCAGGCTGGTGCCGCACATGTTGCCGACCATCACCTGCTTGCCCAGTTCGCGCGCGCGCCGGGCCATCAGCAGGCCTTCGGTCAGGCCGCCGCACTTGTCGAGCTTGATGTTGATGACGTCGAAGCGGTGGTGGCGCGCCTCGAGTTCGGCCAGGTCGAGGATGCTTTCGTCGGCGGCGAAGGGCAGCACGCGTTCGATGCCGTCCAGTTCGTCCTCGCGGCCGCGGGCGCAGGGCTGTTCGAGCAGCGAGACGCGCGCTTCGAGCAGCGCCGGCAGCAATGCGGGGAGCGTGGCCGCGCCATGGCCCTGGTTGGCATCGACGCCGATCCACGGGTCCGGGCAGCGCGCACGCACCGCACGCACGCGCGCGGCATCCAGCGCCGGATCGCCAGTGAGCTTCAGCTTCAGCGCGCGCGCCTGGGCAAAGGCCGCGGCGTGGTCGGCCATCACGCCCGGATCGTCGGCACCGACCGTGAACGTGGTCAGCAGCGGGCGCACGGCGTCGAGGCCGGCGAGCTTCCAGACCGGCACGCCCGCGCGCTGCGCCTCGAGCTCCCACAGCGCGCAGTCGAGCGCGTTGCGCGCGCCGCCGGCGGGCAGCAGCGTGCGCAGCGTTTCGCGGTCGAGGCCCGCCTCGATCCGCGGCCGCAGCGCCTCGAGCGTGGCGAGCATCGCGTCCGGATGGTCGTCGTTGTAGTAGACACCGGCCGCCTCGCCGCGGCCGGTGCAGGTGCCGTCGCGCAGCGTCACCACGGTCGCGGGCATCGCCTCGAAGACGTGCCCGGCGATGCGGAACGGCGCCGCCAGCGGCAATGGTTCGTTGTGCAATTCAAGTTCGATCGGCACGGTTCACGCGCTCCGGGAGGATGTGCGGTTGGAGGGCCGGCTGCGAAGGCAGCCGGCCGTGCATCGATCAGTAGTTCGCGCCGAACCCGATCACGTGGTCGGCGAAGCCGATCCACAGCAGGAACAGGCAGGCCAGCGCCAGCAGCACCGCCCACAGCTTGGCAAGAATGCGGCGCTGGCCGCGCAGCGCGTGCCAGGCATTCCAGAGCGCGATCAAGGCACCGAGCGGCAGCACCACCGTGGCGAACAGCCGCAGCGCGATGATCCATCCATCCATGCTGGCACTGGTCAGCGCCAGGTCGCCGAGCATGGACACCACCAGACCGAGCATTGCCCCCATCGCCACCAGCATCAGCAATGCCGCGATCCGCACCAGGCGATGCGCGCGCGCGTCGTTGCCGGCGAGCCGGTACTGCACGCCGTAGTAGCGCCGCACCAGTGCCGACACCGGCCATGCCAGCACCGTCAGCAGCAGGATCGCCAGGCTCGCGACGAACAGCGGCATCGCCAGCGCCCGCCAGGTAGACAGGCGCTGGAACACCATGATCGGCGCGTACGGCTCCATGGTGAAGCGCGTGACGTTGCCGTCGACCACGTCGGCCGCGAGCCGGTCGGTGCTGGCGGTGTCCTGCCACAGGTACGGCGCGACTTCACGCCACTTCTTGGGTGCACCGCCAGGGCCCAGCGCCAGCGTCACGCTGATCGTGCCGTCCTTGTTGGCCACCACCTTGACCGGTCCGAGCAGGTTGACCAGCGACATGAAGTTGCTGTCCGGCCGCCGGCTGCTGGTGTAGGTGCCCGCGATCTGCTGCGCATGCTGCTTCGCGTCCTGCGCGGGCACGCCCTTGGCCGGCGCCGCCTTGCCGGGCAGGTAGCGGTCGGCGAAGCCGCGCGCCAGCGCGTTGCGGATGTGTCCGGTCGCACCGTCGCGGCCGGAGCTGTTCATCGACACGAACACGCCGATGCCGTCATCGGGAAACAGCTGCAGGTCGCTGTGGAACCACTGCGTGTCGCCGCCGTGCGCGATCGCGCGGTGGCCGTTCACCGAGGTCTCGTAGAAGCCGAGCATCATGCGGTTGAGCGGGCCCACCGACGCCTGCCCGGTGGTGTGCATCATGCGCGCGGTGTCGCCGCGGAGGATGCGCGCGCCGTCGTAGGCGCCGCGCTGCAGGTGCGCGATCATGAAGCGCGCCATGTCGGCGCCGGTCGAGGCCAGGCTGCCGGCGGGCGCGAGGCTGATGAACTCGTAGTCCTTCGCCTCGCCGTCGGAGGCCTTCGCATAGCCCTTGGACATCTTCGCCAGCAGCGCCGGCGGCAGCGGCTGTCGGAAGCTGGAATGCGCCATCCCCAGCGGCTGGAAGATGTGGCGCTCGATGTAGTCGTCGAACGATTCGCCGGAAACGCGCTCGACGATGTAGCCGGCCATCGCGGTCGCGTAGTTGGAGTACGCCGGCGTGCTGCCCGGGGCATGGATGCGCTCGGGCACCCAGTGCTTGAGCGCCTCGCCCAGCGGCGTGATCGCATCGGCGTCGGGCGTGATCAGCGCGCGGATCTGTTCCTCGAAGCCGGCGGTGTGCGTCATCACGTTGCGCAGCGTGACCGGCTTGCCGTCGCGCGGCGGGATTTCGAAGTCGAGGTACTGGTTGACGTCGGCGTCGAGGTCGAGCTTGCCCTGCTCGACCAGCTGCATCACCGCGGTCCAGGTGAACAGCTTGGACACCGAGCCGGGGCGGAACAGCGTGCTGGCCGGGTCGACCGGCGTGCGCTCGGCCACGTCGGCGTAGCCGTAGCCCTTCTGCAGCAGCACCCGGCCGTCCTTCACCACCACGACCACGGCGCCGGCGATGTCGCCGGCGGCCAGCGCGTAGGGCAGGTAGCCGTCCAGCCAGGCTTCGGCGTCGGCGCGGGTCAGTGCGACGCCGTCGCCGGCATCGGATGGCGACTCCTGTGCCTGCGTCGGCGCCGGCGCCGCTTCCACGGCTTCGGGCGGCAGGGGGTCGGGCACCTGCGCCGGCGCGGCGTGCGCCAGTACCAGCCCGAGCAGTCCCGCCATCATCCAGATCCCACGCATCGCCCTTCTCCCCTCATGTCCGTGTGCCGGACCGGCCGCGCGGCATGCCGCACCGCTGGCCGGAGAAATATCCCGTTCCGCAATAAACATCCTGATCAGAGAATTGTCAACCCGTCTGGCAAATCCGGCCCCGAGCGGTGATCATGTATTCCACGGGCAGGTGGATGCCCGGCGTCGCCGGCGTCGGCGGCGCGGACGAACGGCAGGAACCCACGCATGACCCCGCAACACCCCACCATCGGCGGCCTGCTGCGCTCGCTGCGCGCGCGCAACGGCTGGACGCTCAAGGAGATGAGCGAACGCTGCGGCATCCCGCTGTCGACCCTGTCGAAGGTGGAGCACGACCGCCTGACCCTGACCTACGACAAGCTGCTGCAGCTCAGCCAGCGCCTCAACATCCGCATGTCCGAACTGTTCGCCGAACAGGCCGAGGCCTCCGAACCGGCCGTGACCGCGCGCCGCAGCATCGGCCGGATCGAGGATGCGGTCCGCGTCAACACGCCCAACTACGACTACTACTATCTGTGCCCGGAGCTGCGCCGCAAGCGCATGATCCCGGTGCTCACGCGGGTACGCGCCAAGAGCATCCGCGAGTTCGGCGACCTGGTCCGACACTCCGGCGAGGAGTACATCCACGTGCTGGAAGGCCGGGTCGGGGTGCACACCGAGTTCTACGACCCGATCGTGCTCGGCCCCGGCGAGTCGGTCTACATCGATTCGAACATGGGCCACGCCTATACCGTCGCCGAAGGCTGCGACGAGGCACTGCTGCTGGGCGTGTGTTCCAGCGCCGACGAGCAACTGCTGGAATCGCTGATGACGCTGCACGGCGACGAGCCGCCGGCTCCCGCGCCCTCCCGGATCAGCGCCCCGCCACCGGGCAAGGCGAAACCGCGCGAGCGCCGCCCGCGGGCGACCGGTACCGGGGCACGCAAGGCCGATCCGGCGAAGTAGGCGGCGGGCCGCACGTCCGGGCCGCGCGCCGCGATCACTCGCTGCGGGAACCCTCGCCGCCGCGCGCGCCGCTCAGGTGGTGCCGCGGTTCTTGCCCATCCACGGCCGGTACCACGCGCGGATCGCGGCCATGTCGGCGGCCATGTCGTCGGACAGGTGGAACAGCGGGCCGAAGCCGATGACGCGGTCGGGATAGTGGAAGTACATCCGCAGCACCGGCACGTCGGCGGCCCTGGCGATCTTCCAGAAGCCGGTCTTCCAGCGCTCCACCCGCTTGCGCGTGCCTTCCGGCGCCAGCCCGTACCAGAACTTCTCGCTGCCGCGGATCAGCGCCGCGGCCTGTTCGACCACCCCCTGCGCGGCCTGCCGGTCCACCGGGATCACGCCCAGGCGCTTGAGCAGGTAGCCCAGCACCGGGATCCGGAACAGCGAGTCCTTGCCCAGCACGCGGATGTCGACACCCAGCGCCAGCTTGGCGGAAAAGCCCCAGAGCCCGTCCCAGTTGGACGAATGCGGCGCGCCGATCAGGACCAGCCGCGGAATGTCGGGGATCTGCCCGACCATGCGCCAGCCGCCGAGCTTCAGGATGGTGCGCCCCAGCCAGCGGGTGAAGCGATTGGGCTTTACCCGCGGCGCGTTCGGCGGCAGTGGCAGGACCACGTCGTCGTGCGTTGGCGTCATGCGTTCCCCTCGGCGCGTTGCGTCATTCCCAGTCGCGGCGGCTGCGGCCGCGACCGCGCTTGATGTTACTGCGTTCGCGCTTGGCGTCGAGGCGGCGCTGCTTCGCGGCGCGCGTGGGTTTGGTGGCGACCCGCTTCTTCGGCGCGTACAACCCGGATTCGATGAAGTGTGCCAGCCGCTCGCGCGCATCCTGGCGGTTGCGGTCCTGGGTGCGGAAGCGCTGCGCGCTGAGCACCAGCACGCCATCTGCGGTGACGCGACGGTCGCGCCGCGCCAGCAGGCGTTCGCGCACAGGTTCGGGCAGCGTCGGCGAGTTGGCGACGTCGAACCGCAGCTCCACCGCGGTGGCCACCTTGTTGACGTTCTGCCCGCCCGGGCCGGCGGCGCGCACGAAGCGCTCGACGATTTCGTGTTCCGGGATGGTGATCGCCGGCTGGGTCATGGGAGCCTCCGGCGGGCATTGTAGGGCGCGCTCCGCGTCGTTGCCCTGCCCTGCTTCCGCGCGTGCTCCCGGTAGGAGCGGCGGGAGCCGCGATCGCTTTCGTCACGATCCGTGATCGCGGCTTCCGCCGCTCCTACCGGGAGATCGAAGCGGTCGACGCGAACAACGCCAGCGCCCGCGCGAACTGCGCGTCGGGCGGCGCCTCGACGATGATCCGGCGGCCCTCGTGCGGGTGCGCGAACTCCAGCCGCTGCGCATGCAGCAGCATCCGATGGATCCCGCGCATGCGGAAGATGCGGTTGTGGCGGCCGTCGCCGTGGCTGGTGTCGCCGATCAGGTGGTGCGACAGGTGCTTGAGGTGGCGGCGGATCTGGCGGAAGCGCCCGGTCTGCGGCCATGCGCGCAGCAACGCGTAGCGCGAGGTCGGGAAACCCGATGACGGTTCATCGAGTTCGGTCGTGGCCAGCCGCTCGAAGCCGGTGACCGCGGGCTTTTTCTCCGGCTTGCCGGGGCCGCCGTCGAGCGGGTGGTCGACCGTGAACGCCGTTTCCGCCGGCCAGCCGCGGCAGATCGCAAGATAGTCCTTGGCCACTTCACGCGACATCAGCATCCTGCCCAGTGCCGACGCGCTGTCGCGGTCGAACGCCAGCAGCAGGCAGCCGCTGGTGGCGCGATCGAGGCGGTGGACGAGGAAGATCTGCGTGCCGAACTGCTCGCGCAGGCGATCGGCGGCGAAGTCGGTCTCCCCGCGCGCCAGCTTGCTGTCGTGGACCATCAGCCCGGCGGGCTTGTCGACGACGGCGAGGAACTCGTCGCGGTAAAGGACAGAGAGCTCTTGCCCCCTCGACGGCAGGGGAGGGAGCCAAGCGACCTTTTCCTGCATTTTCGGGGAGGAAGCTTTCAGCGGCGCGGCCACGCGGCGGCGACGGCCCAGAGGCCGCCGAGGCCGGCGATCCAGGCGGCGGCGGGGATCGACAGCAGGCGCGGGCCGCCGGCCTCCAGGCCGTACAGGATCGCGGCGACGATCAGCAGGCCGCTGCCGAAGATCGCCGCCACCGTGCGCCGCTGCACGCTCTTGATCGTGTGCACCAGTTCGGACAGGTCGCGCGAGCGCAACGCGAGCTCGTGCCGGCCCTCGACCTGCTGGGTGAGCCAGGCGTGCACCAGCCGCGGCACCTCGGGCGCCTGGGTGATCATTTCGGGCAGGCGCTTGCGGAACTCGCCCATCAGCCGCTGCGGGCTGTAGCGCTCGGCGAGGATGCGTTCGAGCACCGGCCTCGCCACCGCCCAGATGTCGATCTGCGGATCGAGCTGGCGGCCGACGCCTTCGATGTTGAGCAGGGTCTTCTGCAGCAGGATCAGCTGCGGCTGCAGGGTCAGCTCGTAGCGCTGCGCGGTGCGGAACAGCTTGATCAGCACTTCGGCCAGCGAAATCTGCGACAGCGGCCGGGTAAAGTACGGCTCGCACACGGTGCGCGCGGCGGCCTCGAGTTCGTCGATGCGGATGTGCGACGGCATCCAGCCGGCCTGCACGTGCAGCTCGGCGATGCGACGGTAATCCTTGTTGAAGATCGCCATGAAGTTCTCGGCGAGGTAGTACTGGTCCTCGCTGGAGAGCTGGCCCATGATCCCGAAGTCGAGCGCGATGAAGCGCGGGTTGGCCTTGCGCGCCGGGTCGCTGTCGACCCAGATGTTGCCGGCGTGCGCGTCGGCGTGGAAGAAGTTGTCGCGGAACACCTGGGTGTAGAACACGCGCACGCCCTTGGCGGCAAGAGCCTTGCGGTCGATGCCGGCGGCGTCGAGCGCGGCGATGTCGTCGCTGGGGATGCCGCGCACGCGCTCGATGGTCAGCGCGCGGCCGGCGCTGTGGCTCCAGATCGGCTCGGGCACGTAGAGGTCGTCCGAGCCCTCCCAGAAGCGCCGCAGCACCGAGGCGTTGGCGCCCTCGCGCTGCAGGTCGAGTTCGGCCGCCAGCGTACTCTCGATCTCGGCCACGATCGCGCGCGGGCGGATCTTGTCGGCGGCCGGATGGGTCCGGTCGACCAGGCCGGCGACGTTCCTGAGCAGCGCGATGTCGGCGGCAATCTGGCGCTCGATGCCCGGGCGCAGCACCTTGACCACGACCTCGCGCGCCGGGGCGCCGTCCTGCGCGCGCAGCGTGGCGGCATGCACCTGCGCGATGGATGCGGACGCCAGCGGCACGGTGTCGAAGTCCGCGTACGCCTCGTCGATCCCGCGGCCCAGCGACTGCTCGATGATGCGGCGCGCGGTGTCGCCGTCGAACGGCGCAACGCGGTCCTGCAGCAGCGACAGTTCGTCCGCCACGTCCGGCGGCACCAGGTCGCGGCGGGTGGACAGGATCTGGCCGAACTTGACGAAGATCGGCCCCAGCTCCTGCAGCGCCAGGCGCAGTCGCGCGCCGCGCGACTGCGCGGCCAGCTCGCGCGGGGCGCGCGGCACGAAGGGACGCATCAGCTTCAGCCAGCGCTCGGCCGGGGTGTCGTCGAACAGGTCGTCGAGGCGGTGGCGCACCAGCACGCGGCCGATGCGCAGCGCGCGCAGGGCGCCCTTCATCGCGCCGCCCCCGCGAGACGCGCGACGCGCGCGGCCAGGCGCTCGGCGTCGTCGCGCAGCGCGTCGACGTCGTCGTGGAAGGCATCGAGTTCGTCGCGGCCGACCACGTCGCGCGATTCCTCGACGACGTACTCGGCGGCGTTCCCGGCCAGCCCGCCGGCCAGCGTGCGCGCCTGCTTCAGCGCCGCCGCAAACCCGTTGGCGACCTGCACGCCGACCACGTCGCCCAGCACCGCGACGAAGGGCTGCTGCCAGTCCGGATCGAAGCGCTCGGCCAGCCGCTGCAGGCGGCGCGCGAGGTCGGCGTCGCCGGAGATGCGCATGCCGCCGATGGGGGGTGCTTCGTCGCCGCGCGATCCCAGCAGCGACGGCAGCTGTCCGAGCAGCGCACCGAGCGTGCTGCGCACGGACAGGTCGGCTTCGTCCTCGCGCCTGCCGGCCGGACCGACCACGAGCCGGCCGTCGTCAACGCGCAGTTCGAGCGCCAGCGGCGGCGACTGCAGGGCCAGTTCGATGCGGCGGCCGTCCAGCGCACGCAGCGCTTCGTGGGTGTCGGGGTCAAGCGCGACGGCGCGGTTGAGCGCGGCTTCCAGCACCCGCCCGGCGGCGGGCTTGAAGGCGTCCAGCGGCGAGGTGGGGGCGTTGGCGTCGGTCATGGCCCATTGTAGCCGTGGGCCGATGCCGGGCCGCGGAGGCCAAATGGGTTCTAGTAGGAGCGGCTTCAGCCGCGAGCTCTACGCCCCGCCCTGCAAAGGCCGGGAGATCGTGGAAGGCTGCCGTTGGCACTGCCCGCAAGAGCGATACCCCGGCGTCGCAGTGGACATGGCAGCCGCAAAAGCTCGCGGCTGAAGCCGCTCCTACGGGAAATGCCCGGCTGCAAACGACCGCGGGCCCGTCCGGAGACGGGCCCGCGGATCACGCAACGCGCGGCGTCAGAGACGCTTGCCGCGCAGCAGCGACACCACTGCCAGGATCAGGAAGACGACGAACAGGATCCAGGCGATGTTGCTGGCCGCGCCGGCAATGCCGGAAAAACCAAGCACCGCGGCAATGATGGCGATGACGAAGAAGACGATGGCGTAGTGCAGCATGCGGAGCTCCGAGGGATGGTGGCTTTCAATTGCCAGCCATCATCCACGGTGCGCGGTCGTCAGCGGGTGACGGACGACGCGCGCTGGAATGAATGCTTCAGCTGCGTGATTCCATCGTGAAACGACACCCGCGGCCGGTAGCCGAAGTCGCGCGTGGCCGGCGCCATGTCGTACCAGTGCGTGGTGCTCAGCTGCTCGGCGAGGAAGCGCGTCATCGGCGGCTCGCCGCGCAGCGGCAGCAGCGTCCACGCCGCCTCGCAGGCGACGCCGATGGCATATGCGGCGCGGAACGGAAGCGTCCCGTCGACCTCCGGCGCACCGGCCGCGCGCAGCAGGGCGTTGACGGTTTCGCGCACGGTCTTCGGCTCGCCGTTGCTGATGAAATAGGCGCGGCCGGCGCAGGCCGCGCCGGGGCCGAGGTGATCGAACGCGTCGAAGTGCGCCTGCGCCGCGTTGTCGATGTAGGTGGTGTCGATGACGTTGTTGCCGTCGCCGACGAAGCGCAGGCGCCCGGCCTTCGCACGCTCGACCAGGCGCGGCAACAGCTGCTTGTCGCCCGGCCCCCAGATCAGGCGCGGGCGCAGCGCGACCGTCGCCAGCCCGGCGTCGTTGGCGGCCAGCACCGCTTTTTCGGCGATGGTCTTGGTGGCGGCATACGCTGCCTTGAAACCGTCGCCGTAGGGCACGGTGTCGGCGGTGCCGTCGGCGACCGGATGGGTCGCGCGGTGGGTGACGCTGGGCGTGGAGGTGTAGACCAGCCGGTCGATGCCGTGGGTGCGGCAGGCGGCCAGCACGTTGTCGGTGCCGACCACGTTGGCGCGGTGGTAGCTGTCGTAACTTCCCCAGGCGCCGGCCCTGGCGGCGTTGTGGAAGACCGCTTCGCAGCCGGCTGCCGCGGCCACCACCGCATCGCGGTCTGCCAGGTCGCCACGCAGCTGCTGCACGCCCAGCGTGTCGAGCACCGGGTACAGGCCGCGGTTGAAGCTCACCACCTCGTGCCCGCGCTGCACCAGGCCGCGGCACAGCGCGCGGCCGAGGAATCCACCGCCGCCGGTAACCAGGATCTTCATTGTTTGCTCCGCAGTTGCTTCACCGCCCACGCGGCAAGTTTTTCGCGCCCGATCTTGGCGTTGTGGCGGATGTCGACCGGGAAGCGCGGGTGGAACACGACCGTGTCGATGCAGGACGTGTGCGCGAAGCGCGCGCCGATTCCGCGCAGTTCGTCGGCGATGCGCGGCCGCTGCGCACGGGCGATGCCGTGGTTCAGCTCGACGCACAGCACCGGGCGCTGCGCGCCGCGCGCGCCAAGGCCCACGAGCGCGGTGCGGCGCACGTCCGGGTGCGTGTTGAACACCGGCTCGACCTGCTCGGTGCACAGCGTGCCGGCGGCGGTGACCACGCGCTGCGACTTGCGGCCGCAGAACCAGAGCCGGCCGTCGGCGTCGAAGTAGCCCAGGTCGCCCATGCGATGGACGATGCGCCCGCCCGCTTCGCCCGGCTGCTCGCGGATCTTCGCCAGCCGCGTCTGCGCGTCGCGATTGAAATAGCTGTCGGTGGCGGTGGGACCGGCGACGATGATTTCGCCGACCTCGCCGTCCGGCACCTGCAGTTCGTCCGACCAGCGTTCGATCGCCTCGTCGCTGACGCGGATGATGCGAACCACGTTCGGCGGCACCGGGCGGCCGACGCAGGTGCCGGCACCGCGTTCGGTGCGCTCGCGCAGGGTCAGCAGCTCGCGGCCTTCGATCATCGCCACCGGCAGGCATTCGGTGGCGCCGTAGGGCGTCCAGAACTGCGCGTCACCGGGCAGCAGCGCGAGCATCTTCGCCACCACCTCCGGCGGCACCGGCGCGCCGGCGGACGTCGCGCGGCGTACCGTCGGCAGCGCGGCACCGTGGGCGGCCAGCACGCCCATCAGCGCCGGAGAACCGAACAGCCGGGTCACGCCGAAGCGTTCGATCGCCGCCAGCAGCTTGCGCGGATCGGCCGCGGCCGGGCGCGTGGGATCCATGTCGGGGATGATCGAGGTCAGGCCGAGCGCGGGATCGAACAGCGCGAAGGGCGGGAAGGTCGGCAGGTCCACGCCGCCGGCTTCGACGCCCAGCGCCGTGCGCAGCATCTCGACCTGGGCCACGAAATGCCGCTGCCGGTAGACCACGCCCTTGGGCACGCCGGTCGAGCCGCTGGTGAACAGGATCGCGGCGATGTCGTCGGGCCGGGTGTCGGCCAGCTGCGGCCCGGCGCCGGCGCCGTCATGCTCGACCTGCGCCAGCGTGGCGTCAGCCAGCCACGCGCGCGCGCCGGTGGTCACGCAGGTGCGCGCCGACGTCGCCCAGCCCAGCAGCCGCCGCGCCAGCATCGCCAGCGGAATGCCGATGAACGCTTCCGCCTGCGCCTCGCCCAGGCATTGCTTCAGCGCGCGGCGATCGATGCCCGGGTCCACCAGCACCGGCACCGCGCCGGCCTTGAACAGGGCGAACATCAGCAGGAAGAACTCGGGCGTCGGCCGCACCATGACCACGGTGCGCGTGCCGCGCACGATGCCGCGCCGGGCCAGTCCGGCGGCGATGGCGTCGCTGCGCGCATCGAGTTGGGCGTAATCGAGCGCGACGTCGTAACGCCCGCCGTGGCCGGGGCAGCGGATCGCAACCCGGTCGGGATGCGCGGCCGCAAGCGACGGCAGCGCGGCGGCGATGTTGCAGGGACCGGTCATTCGCCGATTATCGTCGCAGCCGCTACAGGGGGTGGGCGTCGAGGAATTCCCGGATCGCCGGCACCAGCACCTCGTGCCGGTCTTCCATGACGTAATGGCCGGCATCGTCGAACGCCATGACCTGCGCACGCGGCAGGGCGTCGCGGAAGCCGGCCAGGAAGTGGCGGTCGAACACGAAATCGCGCAGGCCCCAGCCGATGAAAGCGGGGCGGTCGGCGAACTCGTGCAGCCGGCGCCCGGCCTCGGCGACCAGCGGCCAGGCGCGGTCGCCTTCGCGCAGTGGGATGTCCTGCATGAAGCGCAGCGTGGCGATCGCGTTGTCCCAACCGTCGTACACGCCGGCGAACGCCGCGCGCACGTCCGCGGGGAGCCGGCGCACGGTCCCGAAACGCGCCGCGCCGCGCGCGAACAGGTTGAAGCGGCGGATCGCCCAGCCGCCCGGCGCCGAGTCGCGCCCCAGCGACAGCTGCCACGGCATCGGCTTGGCCGCCGGCAGCGGGAACGCGGCGGTATTGGTGATCACCAGCCGCTGCACCTGCGGCATGTGCGACAGCGCCCAGCCGAAGCCGATCATCCCGCCCCAGTCGTGCACCGCCAGCGTCACCGGCGTGGCGTCGTCGATGCCGGCATGGCGCAGCAGCGCGCCCAGGTCGTCGATGCGCGAGCGCAGCGTGTAGTCGTAGCGCGCCGCGCCCGGGTCGGCCGGCGGCCGCACGCCGCCACCGTCGTCGGGCCTGTCGGACAGCCCCATGCCGACGTGGTCGGGCACGATGCACCGGTAGCGGTCGCGCAGCCCCGACACCAGGTGCCGCCAGTAGTAGCTCCACGACGGATTGCCGTGGACCATGGCCACGACCTCGCCGTCGCGCGGCCCCTCGTCCAGGTACGACATCGCGATGCCGGGCCGCACCTCGAAGCGCCGCGGGGTGAACGGGTAGTCGGGGAAGTCCATGGGGGTCGTCAACATGAAAAGGGCCGGACGAACCGGCCCTGATGCGGGAAGGCGGGCGGGCCTTACCAGACCACCTCGGCCATCGAGCAGTTCAGCCCGGAGCCGATGCCCAGCAGGGCGATGCGGTCGCCCTTCTTCAGGCGGCCCATCTCGCGCAGCTTGCTCAGCACGATCGGCACCGAGGCCGGGCCGATGTTGCCGTGCTCGCCGAAGATGGTCAGGACCTTCTTCGGATCGATGCCCATGGCCTTGGTGAAGGCGGCGGTGTGCACCTTGCTGACCTGGTGGACGACGAATTCGTCCATCTCTTCCACCACCCAGCCCAGCGCCTGGCGGGCGGCGACGAAGGTCTTCTGCGCCAGCTTCACGCCCTCGATCAGCAGCGTGCGGGTGTCGGTGATCATGCCGTCGAGGTTGCCGCGGCACAGCTTGTTCCATTCGGTCGCCGCGCGGGTCACGCCGCCCTTGTAGCGCGGCGCGCCCGGGGCCAGCTCGGCGCGCGCCAACACCATGGCCGCGGCGCCGGAGCCCAGGGTCAGGGTGGCCAGTTCGTTGCGGAAGTCTTCCTCGGTGGAATCGGCGCGGGTCATGCGCTCGAGGGTCTTCTCGTAGGCCAGGTCCGCGGTCTCGCCATCGACCACGAGGGCGTAGTCGATCTCGCCGCGCTCGATCATGCGGCTGGCGATGTCCATGCCGTTGAGGAAGGCCAGGCAGGCGTTGGCGACGTCGAAGTTCTGGCAGGTGTCGGGCAGGCCGAGGTTGCCGGACACGATCGAGGCCGTGGACGGCTCGAGGTAGTCGCGGCTGACCGAGGTGTTGACCAGCAGGCCGACCTTGTTGGGGTCGATGCCGGCGTCGGCCAACGCCTTCACGCCCGCCAGCGTGGCCGCGTCGGAGGCCTGCACGCCCTCGTCCCAGAGGTGGCGGGCGTGGATGCCGGCGACGTCCTGGAGCACGTCGGTCTTGATGCCGAGGCGGTCGAGGGTCGGCTTGAGCCGCGCGTTGATCTCATCGCTGGACAACCGTCGCGGCGCGTCGATGTGGGCGAGGCCGGCGATGGCAACGTGTTGGAAAAGCATGGGCTGGCCGCCGGATAACGGACAAAAGGGAACCCATATTACCGGCTTCCGGACCCCCCCGCATTCCGTGGGCCCTGCGGCGGTGGCGGAACGCTCAGGTTTCCGGCCCGGTACCCGGCGCCTAGTTGCCGCAGTGCCAGGCGGCGAAGTTCTGGTCGCCTTTCACCGGCGGGCCCAGCGGGCTGATGGTGTCGGCGTTGATCCCCGGGGCTTCGTTGCGGGCCAGGGTTTCGAGTTCCTCGCGCACCCGCAGGTCGTTGCGCTCGTAGACCAGGGCCACCTTGTCGGCCACCGAGACGCTGATTTCACCGCGTTTTTCGCAGCCGGTCGGCGCGGTGGCCACGACCTTCACCGCCGACGCACCGGGCGCCATGTGCACCCAGGTACAGCCGGGCAGGCCGAGGACGGCGGTGGCGAGGACGGCAAGCGGCAGGTGGCGCATGGACGGCTCCGGGCGTTGCGGGGACACGGCATTGTGGGTGGGCCGGGCTGGACGCGGCAAGCCGCCGCACGGCTCCGGCAGGCGCGGCTTCAGCCACGCCCCCGGGTTGCCTTCCCCCCCGCACCGGCAGGGGGAGGCAACGGGCCTGGCTTACCTGGCGTCCTTGTCCGTCGCCGGCGCGTCCGCCACCGGCTTGCCGTCGGCGTCGATGATGCTGACCTCGCCAAGGTCCAGCGCGCGCACCGGCTGTTCGATCTGCTTCAGGTCGCCCACCACCACCCAGGTCAGCGCGCCGGGGTCGAGCGTGCGCGCGGCGGCGTTGACCTGCTCCGGGGTCAGGTCGCGGATCTGCGCGTTGCGCAGTTCGACCCAGTTGTCCGGGCGGTCATAGCGGACGATGCTGCCGATCGTGCCCAGCACCGAGCCGGCGGTCTCGTAGGCACCGGGCTGGCTGCGCAGGTTGTTGGCGACGATTTTTTCGACCTCGGCGCCGGTGGCCGGGGATGTCCCGTCCACGTAGGCGCTGATCTCGCGCTGCATTTCGGCCAGCGATTCGGCGGTCTTGTCGATCTGCACCGGCGCATAGGCCAGCCACGGGCGCTGGCCCTGGGCATTGACCAGCGTCGAACGCGCGCCGTACGACCAGTGCTTGTCCTCGCGCAGGTTCATGTTCAGGCGCGAGGTGAAGCTGCCGCCGATCACCTCGTTGGCCATGTCCAGCAGCACCGCGCCGTCGTCCTTCGTCGACGGCACGACCTTGCCGGCGAAGATGTTGGCCTGCACCGCGCCGGGCTGGTCGATCAGGAACACGCGCGGCTCGGCCGGACGCTCGACCTTGGCCACGCTCGTGGCCGCAGGCGCGTCACCCTCGCCCTTCCAGTCGCCGAAGTGGCGGTCGAGCACCGGCACGATCTCGGCCAGCGTGGTGTCGCCGACCACCACCACGGTCGCCTTCTCCGGGCGCAGCCACTGCTGCTGGTAGGCCACCAGCTGGTCGCGGGTGAGGCCGGCGATGCCGGCCTCGGTGCCGCTGCCGGTGAGCGGGATGCCGTAGGGATGGTCTGCGCCGAACAGCAGCGGCGGCAGCACGCGCAGCACGGCCGAGTTCGGGCGCGCCTTTTCCTGCGCGATGCCGGCGATCCACTGCGCCTTGACCCGGTCGATCTCGGACTGGTCGAAGCGCGGGGCGCGCAGCATGTCGGAGAACAGGGCCACCGAGTCGTCGAGGTTTTCCTTCAGCGTCGACAGGTAGGCGCTGCTGCCGTCGAGCGAGGCGCCCGCGCTCATCTCGGCGCCCAGGTTCTCCTCTGCGGCGGCGAACGCCAGCGAGTCGAGCTTGCCGGCACCCTCGTCGAGCATGCCCATGGCAAAGCTCGCGCGGCCCAGCTCTCCATCCTGGTCGGAGGCATAGCCGCCGTCGAACAGGTAGCTCATCTCCACCACGGGGATCTCGTGGCGTTCGGCCAGGATCAGCTTGCTGCCGTTGGCCAGGGTCGCGTGCTGCAGCTCGGGGAAGTCCAGGTCCGGGAAGCTGTCGACCTGCGGCACGCCCTTGCTGCGGTCCACCGTGCTCGGCGTGGCCTGGTACTTCGCGTCCGGCGACGGCAGTTCGAACGGCGCCGGCTTGGCGGCGGGCGCCTCGGCCAGCGGCTTGCGCTCGCCCGGCTCGACCACGAAGGTGTGGCTCGGCTTGCCCAGCCACGCCTGCGCAACGGCGCGCACCTGTTCGGGCGTGGCGGCCTGGATGTCGCGCAGCGTGTCGCGGTAGCAGTCCGGCGCGCCGGTGTAGGTTTCGCAGGCGGCAAGCACGTCGGCCTTGCCGCCGAAGCCGCCGATACGCTCCACGCCGCGGATGAAGCCGGCGCGGAACACGGTCTTGGCCTGCGCCAACTCCTCGGCGGTCGGGCCTTCGGCCAGCAGCCGCTGCAGTTCCTCGTCGATGATCGCCTCGACCTTCTTCTCGTCGCCGCCCTTTTTCACCATCGCGTTGATGAAGAAGCTGCCGCCCAGCTGCGACGACCAGTTCGCGGTACCGACGCTGTCGACCAGCTGGTCCTGGTGCACCAGCCGCTTGTCCAGCCGCGAGGTGGCGCTGCCGCCGAGCACCTGCGAAAACAGGTCGAGCATGGCCGATTCGGTGGTGCCGTACTCGGGCACGTTCCAGATCCGGCGCACCATCACCTGCGGCACCTTGTCCTCGAGCACGGTGCGCCCGGACTCGGCCAGCGGCGCGATCGCCACGCCAGGCTGCTCCATCGTCGGGGTGGCGGGGATGTCGCTGAAGTATTTCGCGACCTTCTCCTTCGCGGTCGCCACGTCGATGTCGCCGGCCAGCACCAGCACCGCGTTGTTGGGGCCGTACCAGGTGCGGAACCACTGCTTCACGTCGTCCAGCGAGGCCGCGTTGAGGTCGTTCATCGAGCCGATCGTGGTGTGGTGGTACGGGTGGCCTTCCGGATACATCGTGCTGGCTACGATCTGGCGCAGCTGGCCGTAGGGCTGGTTCTCGCCCTGGCGCTTCTCGTTCTGGACCACGCCGCGCTGCTCGTCGAGCGTCTTCTGGTCGATCGCGCCGAGCAGGTGGCCCATGCGGTCGGACTCCATCCACAGCGCCATGTCGAGCGCGGTGGTGGGCACGTTCTGGAAATAGTTGGTGCGGTCGGTGTTGGTGGTGCCGTTCTGGTCGGTGGCACCGGCCTGCTCGAACGGCTCGAAGTACTCGCCCGGATGGTTTTCCGAGCCGTTGAACATCAGGTGCTCGAACAAGTGCGCGAAGCCGCTGCGCCCGGCCGGCTCGTTCTTGCTGCCCACGCCGTACCAGATGTTGACCGCCACGATCGGCGCCTTGCGGTCGGTATGGACGATCACCCGCAGCCCGTTGGGCAGGGTGAACTGCTCGTACGGGATCTCGACCGGCGCGACGGCCGCACCCGCGTCGGCGAACGCCAGGCCGGGCGCGAAACCGGCGCCAAGCGTAGCGGCCAGGGCGAAAGCAAGCGCGGTGGCGCGGGGACGGCGGGTGTGGGCGACGGACATGGGCACTCCTGTGCGGACGTGGATAGATGACCGGTCATCGTAGCGCCTGTCCGGGAGCTGAACACTAGGCCACAAGTTGGGAGGGGTGGGACCCGGGACCCGGGACCCGGGACCCGGGGTTCGGGGTTCGGGGTTCGGGGTTCGGGGTTCGGG
>NZ_BAAAZU010000001.1:74965-84678 GCF_039537065.1 Luteimonas lutimaris
GAGTTGAGACTGGGACTGGGGACTGGAGGTCATCCCTTTGCCGTCATTCCCGCGAAAGCGGGAACCCCAGTCCCCCTTGTGACGGAAACCGCGTCCGGCGGAATGCCACTGGCTGACCAGACAGTCGTCTGTTGAGAGCCCCGCTTTCGCGGGAATGACAGTCCCGGAGCAGCCACGCTTTCCCCGGGTCCCGAGTCCCGAGTCCCGGGTCCCGGGTCCCGAGTCCCGCGTCCCGCGTCCCGAGTCCCGAGTCCCGCGCCCCCAGCCCCACCTCCTCCTCATCCCCCACCTGCCACAATCCCCCCATGACCACCCGCACCTGCCTTGTCACCGGCGCCAACCGCGGCGTCGGCCTGGAATTCGTCCGCCAGCTGCTGGCGCGCGGCGACCGCGTCGTCGCCACCTGCCGCCAGCCGGGGCGGGCGACCGCCCTCAACGCACTCGCCGGCGACCACCCCGGCCGCCTGCACGTGCTGCCGCTGGACGTGGCCGAGCCCAAGTCGCATGCCGCGCTGGCGGCCGAGCTGCCGCTGGCACTGGGCGAGGACGGCCGCCTCGACCTGCTGGTCAACGGCGCCGGCGTCCTGCATTCGGGCGAGCGCTTCGGCAAGGTCAGCGCCGCAATCCTCGAAGACAGCTTCCGCACCAACGCCGCCGGCCCGTTTCTGCTCACCCAGGCACTGGCGCCACTGCTGGCCGACGCCCGTCCTGAGCAAGGCCGAAGGGGCGCGCGGGTGGCGAACCTGTCCTCGGAACTGGGCTCGATTGCCGGCGCCGGCCGCTTCGGCACGCCCAGCTACTGCATCAGCAAGGCCGCGCAGAACATGGCCAGCGTCCTGCTCGCGCATGCGCTGCGCGAGCGCGGGATCGTGGTCGTCGCGCTGCACCCGGGTTGGGTGCAGACCGACATGGGCGGCCCGGACGCAACGGTGCCGGCGGCCGACTCGGTGCGCGGGTTGCTGGACGTGATCGACGGCCTGGCGCCGGAAGACAGCGGCAGCTTCCGCGACTGGCAGGGTGAGGCGCTGCCCTGGTAATCCGAGGGCAGTGACCTGCGGTGACCCGCAGGGGGTGCTTTCACCCGCGGTATCCTCCCCACCCCGCGCCGTTGTCGGCGTTATGCGACCGCAGGTCGTATCAACGGCGACAGTTATTCCCGGCGCCCGCGCCGGGATAACAGTGTTCGACGTCATCCTCCATCAGCCTGAGATCCCGCCCAATACCGGCAACGCGATCCGCCTGTGCGCCAACACCGGCGCGCGACTGCACCTGGTGCGGCCGCTGGGATTCGACATGGACGATCGCCAGTTGCGTCGCGCCGGCCTGGATTACCACGAATACGCGCGCGTGCAGGTGCATGATTCGTTCGCCGATGCCCTGGCCGCGATCGCGCCGCCGCGATTGTTCGCGCTGAGCACCCGCAACACGGTGCGCTACGACACGCCCCGCTACGCCGAGGGCGACGCCTTCCTGTTCGGCAGCGAGACCGCAGGCCTGCCCGCGGACGTGCTCGCCACCGTCCCGGACGCCCGACGCCTGCGCCTGCCGATGCAACCGGACAACCGCAGCCTCAACCTGTCCAACGCGGTGGCGGTGATGGTGTTCGAGGCGTGGCGACAGCTGGGGTTTGCGGGCAGCGGCCCCTGAGAGCCGCCGCCCGGCGCGCGTCAGGCCGCGCCGTCCCTGATCCGCACGGCCGCCTGCTCCAGGATGGCGCGGATGCGCTCGGCCTCGGCGGCGTCCCAGTGCCCGCGCCGTTCCATCAGCGCATGTCTCAGCTCATGCATGGCGCGGCGAAGCAGCATCGGCGCACGCCGGCGCGACATCGCCCTGGCGGTGGTTTCCATGCGCGCCATCACCGCTTCGACGGCCTCGCGGTTGGCGTCGAGGAACGCACGCCCGTCATCGGTGATGACGTAGCGCTTGCGCCCGCTGGTGCCATCTTCATCGACGCGCGCGTGGCCCATCTCCTCGAGCAGGGTCAGGGTGGGATAGACCGCGCCCGGACTGGGGGCATAGGTGCCCTCGAACATGTCCTCGATGGTGCGGATCAGCTCGTAGCCGTGGCGCGGCTGCTCTGCGATCAGGGACAGCAGCACCAGCTTGAGGTCGCCGTGGCCGAACACGCGTCCGGCACCCGGCCCGCGGCCATGGCGGCCACCGAAGCCGAAGTCGTCGCCGTCGAACCGGTCGCCGGCATCGCGATGGCCGCGGCGGCCCGCCAGCTCGCGCAGGATCCCCGCGCCGAAGCGGCGCTCGCGGTGGCCATGGAAGGAATGGTGGTTGTGCATCTGTATCTCCGATATGTCTTTAGTAACAGTCTTAAGATATATCTCAATTGATGTTGAAGCAAGTTTCTGTATCCGGCGCTTGCTGGCGGGCGTGCGCCGGGATGGGCGCCGGGCGTGCCACGACAGGCGCGGCCCGGAAAAGTTCCTGTACTGTCAAGTTCACTATTCAGCGTGCGTTGTCCACGCGCGCGGACAATGCGCGGCACCGGCCCAGGCGTCGTCGCCGTTTCCCCGACGGTCTCTCTCCCTCCCCCGACGCCTGGCCGGCCCTTTACCCAGAACAAGATTTCCAAAGAAGGGTCCCCCGATGAAAACTTCCCTGATTGCCGCCGCGCTGCTGGCGGTCCCCGCGCTCGCCCTCGCCACGGCCGCTTCGGCCGCCGACGGCGTGTCCTACAACTACGTGCAGGGCGGCTATACCGCCACCAACGGCGACAATGATTTCGACGCCGATGGCTGGGCCGTCGACGGCTCGGTCGCCGTGCATCCGAATTTCCACCTGTTCGGCGCGTTCAACCAGCAGGAAATCGACCACACCAACATCGACGTCGACCGCTGGCGCGCCGGCGTGGGCTACAACCACGAAGTCTCGCCGCGCACCGACCTGCTCACGCGCATTGCGTACGAGAAGTTCGACGCCGGCCATGGCGCCGATTTCGACGGCTACAGCATCGAAGCCGGCGCCCGCGCCGCGCTGACGCCGGCCCTCGAGGGTTACGCGCTGGCCGGTTACGAGAACTACGACAGCAAGGGCCTGCTCGCCGACGACAGCAACTTCTACGGCCGCCTTGGCGCGCAGTGGAAGTTCAACGCGAACTGGGGCCTGAGCGGCGACGTCAAGTTCTCCGACGGCGACACCGAGTGGTTCGTGGGTCCGCGCCTGACCTGGTAAGCGCACCTGCGCGATGGAACGAAAAAGCCCGGCTGGAAACAGCCGGGCTTTTTCTGTTTGCGACTGGCTGGAGTTGCCGCAGCCACCGGACGCGAAGCGTCAGCGGCCGCCGGTCCCGAACATGTCCGGCGGATACTCGGCCTTCTGCTCGCGCGCCAGCAGGCGCTGCAGGCCTTCGGCAGGGGTGATCACGCCGTGCAGCACGTCGCGCACGTTGCTGGCGATCGGCAGCTCCAGCCCGTGGCGGTCGGCCAGGCGCATGACTTCGTTGGCCGTCTGCACGGATTCGACCACCTGGCCGATCTCGCGCACCGCGTCGTCCAGCGTCTGTCCGCGGCCGAGGGCAAGGCCCAGGCGGCGGTTGCGCGACAGGTCGCCGGTGCAGGTCAGCACCAGGTCGCCCAGGCCCGCCAGGCCCATCAGCGTTTCGGCGCGGCCGCCGATCGCGGCATTGAGCCGCAGCATTTCGTTGAGGCCACGGGTGATCAGGCCGGTGCGGGCGTTGAGGCCGAGTTCCATGCCGTCGGCGGCCCCGGTGGCCACGGCCAGCACGTTCTTCATCGCCCCGCCCAGCTCGGCGCCGCGCATGTCGCTGCCGGTATAGGCGCGGAATTCCGGGCCGTGCAGCACGTCGGCGACCTGCTGCACGAACGCGGTGTCCTCGCCCTGCACGGTCAGCGCGGTCGGCAGGCCGAGCGCGACTTCCTTGGCGAACGACGGCCCGGTGACCACCGCCAGCGGCACGCCGGGACCGAGCAGTTCGCCGGCGACTTCATGCAGGAAACGTCCGGAACCGGGTTCGAAACCCTTGGCCGCCCACGCCACGCCGGCATGCGCCGGGCGCAATGGCGCCAGCGCGCGCAGGGTTTCGGTGAACGCGTGCGACGGCACCACCACCAGCACCAGGTCGGCGCCGCGCACAGCGGCGGCAAGATCCGTGGTGGCGCGCAGGCCGTCCGGCAGGGCGATGCCCGGCAGGTAGCGCGGGTTTTCGTGGCGGCTGTCGATGGCCTCGACGACCGCCGCGTCACGCCCCCACAGGACGGTGGAGTGCCCGTGGCGGGCGATCAGCGCGGCGAGCGCAGTGCCCCACGATCCCGCCCCGAGGACGGCGACCGCCGATGTCGCTCCCGCCATGGCAGGTCAGGCGTTGCCGGCCGGCTCGCTGCCGGCGAGATCGGCGTCGCCGCCTTCTTCGCCCTTGGCCTGCTGCTCGGCGCGCTGGCGCAGGCTCTCGGCGTACAGCGCCTCGAAGTTGATCGGCTGCAGCAGGAACGGCGGGAAGCCGCCGGCCTGGATCAGGTCGCCGATGGTCTGGCGCACATAGGGGTACAGGACGTTGGGGCAATGGGTGCCGAGGATGGCGTCGAGCGCGGCATCGTCGAAACCGGTCAGGCCGAACACGCCGGCCTGCTGGACTTCGGCCAGGTAGGCGGTCTTGTCCTCGCCGATGGTGCAGGTCAGGGTGACGCCGAGCACGACTTCGAAAGCCTTGTCATTCAGGCGCTGCACGCGCTGGTTGAGATTCATCTGCAGCTGCGGCTGGGCCTGCTCGTTGAACACGCCCGGCGCGCCGGGGGCTTCGAAGGACACGTCCTTGACGTAGATCTTCTCGACGCTGAACTGCGGACCGTTCTGGTTGGGCGCGGCGGCGCCGTTGCTGACGGGCTGGTCGGACATGTCGGAACTCCGGAAAAATAGGAAAAATGGCGGGAAAGGGGTCGATTATGGCACGCAGTGCGCCGGGCGCCCCGCTGCGACCCAGCCCCTGGCTCAGCCCTTGGCGCGGCCCTTGACCAGCGGCAGGTCGGCCTGCTGCCAGCCGGCGATGCCGCCGTCGAGTACGTGCACGTGTTCGAACCCGGCCTTCTTCAGCCGCTTGGCGGCCGTGCCCGCGGTCTGGCCGGTCTTGCAGACCAGGACCACCGGCAGCGCCCTGGCCGGTGCCAGCTGCTTGTTCTCGGGATCGAACTGGCTCATCTGCACGTTCTTCGAGCCGGGGATGTGGCCCTTCTCGAAGTCCGCGATCGGGCGCAGGTCCACGACCAGTGCGTTGTCGCGGTTGACCAGCGCGGTCAGGCCGGCCGGCGGCAACGCCTTGTAGCCGCGGAACAGGCGCGCGACCTCGTTGACGATGATGGCGATGGTCAGGCCGACCAGGGCGATCGACAGGAGCTGGTTGCGGCCGGCGAAGGCCAGCAGTTCTTCGAGGTTCACGGGGCAGGCAAGGGCCGGAATGCGGCCGGCGATTGTCGCACAGCGCGGCCGCCGCGACGGACCCGGCGCGGGCCCGCGGCTACTCGCCCGCCCACAGGTCGGGCAGGCCGCTGGTCTGCCACCAGGCCTTGGCCGCCTCGTCGTAGTGCCAGCGCTCGGTGTAGCGCATGCCGCGCTCGGTCATGGTGTGCCTGTTGATCACGCCCAGGTCGATCTCGCGCACGACGTCGCCATCGGCCAGGACCTGCTCGCCCAGGTCGTGGTAGCGGGAGATGCCGACGTGCTGGTAGCGCTCGAACTCCACCGGCGTCATCGGGTGCGCCTTGCGGTACTCCGGGTCGACCAGGTTCCAGGCGCCCTCGAAGTCGCCCCAGCGGATCGCGGCCGACCATGCGTACTGGGCTTCGTGCAGCTTGTCGCCCTTGCCGGTGCTGGCGCAGCCGGCGGCCAGCAGCACGAGGGCGACGGCCAGCCATCCGTGTTTCAGCATCCGCATCGTGTGTCCTCCCGGGTCCGGCGTGGCGGCAAGGGTAGCAACCCCGGCCTCAGCCGTGCCTGCGCGCGATGGCGACGAAGCGGGCGCGGCAGGTGGTGGCCGCGCCGCCGTCGGGCAGCGGCACCGTCGCGACCAGGGTCGCGCGGGCGCGGCCGCGCTCGCGCAGGGTGGCGATGAAGTCGTCCCAGGACTGGCCTGCGTCGAGGCGCGCCTGCGCGCGCAGGTCGGCGAACAGCGGCGCCAGGTAGCGCACCTCGCTGTCGGCGACGAACACGTCCGCGTCCAGCCCGGCCTGCTGCACGTGCAGCGTCACCAGTCCCCAGCCGGCCAGGGTCAGCAGCGACACCAGGCTGCCGCCGAAGGCGCAGCCCTTGTCGTTGACGTGCAGGGCCAGCGGCGCCTCCAGGACCAGCGTGTCGCCGTCGTAGCCGGCCACGCGCAGTTGCATCGAGGCGACGGGCGGCATGGCCTGGTAGTGCGCGTCGAGCGCGCGCAGGGATTCCTCGAGCGGCAAGGGCGTGGTCCTCGGCGGTGGCGTGGTGCGGGCTTGCGGCTGCCACGGCGACCGCCCAAGCTCCCCGCATGCGCGACCGTCCGACGACTTCCACCGCCCTGGGCGGATGCTACGTCATCTCGCTGCGGCCGGTGGGCGGCCACGCGACGGTGCGGCGCATGGCCGCCGCGCTGGGCGCACGCACGCTGGCGCTGTCGCCGTGGAAGCTGGTCGCGCGCGACGATCGCGACACCCGCGCCCGGCTGCGCGCGGCATTGGCCGCCGACTGCGTGCTGGCGACCAGCCCGGCCGCGGTACGCGCCGCACATGCGCTGCAGCCGCTGCGGCGGCGACGCGGGCAGGCCTGGCTGGCGGTCGGCGCCGGCACCGCCGCGGCGCTGCGGCGCGCTGGCGTGGACGACGTTGCCGCGCCTGCGCGCATGGACAGCGAAGGCCTGCTCGCGCTGCCGGAACTGCAGGGCCTGCGCGGCCGCCGCGTCGGCATGCTCACTGCCCCCGGCGGCCGCGGCCGCATCGCGCCCGCGTTGCGCCGCCGCGGCGCGCAGGTGCTGCGTGCCGACGTGTACGAACGCGTGCCGGTGCCACCCGCACCGCGCGCACTCGCCGCGCTGCGGGCGCTGCGGGCGCCGGCATGGCTGCTGCTGAGCAGCGGTGAAGCGCTGGCGCGCGTGCTCGACGCGCTGCCCGAGGATGCGCTCGCCGTGCTGCGCCGCGCGCGCGTGGTCGCGGCCAGCGAACGCCTCGCCGGACTGGCGCGCGGACACGGCTGGGACGACATCGTCGTCGCTGCCAGCGCGCGCCCATGCGACCTGCTCGACGCCGCTGCACACGCCGTACCGACGGCCCGGAAACGTCGCTGATCCGCTAGCATTCGCGCCATTCCCGACGATCGTCGCTGCCGGCTCCGCACAGTGGATACACCTCCGCCCACCGCTTCCACCACGCCACGCCGGCGCGGGGCATCGGCCCTGTTTTGGCTGGTGCTGCTGCTGGTACTCGCCGCCGGCGGCTGGTTCGGCTGGCAGGCCTGGCAGGCGCGCGCGCAGCAGGAACACGACATCGAGGCGCAGGCCGCGCAGCGCATCGACGCGCTGGAACAGCACCTGGCCACCCTGCAGCAGGAACAGCGCACGCAGGCCGGGCGCCTGCAGCGCGCCGACGCCACCAACCGCGTGCTGCGCGAGGAGCTGCTCGGCGTCGGCCAGCGCGCCGCGCTGCTCGAGGACAGCGTGTCCGAACTGGCCGACCCGCAGCGCAGCGGTGCGCAGGCGCTGCGCCTGGACGAACTCGAACTGGTGCTCGGGCTGGCCCGGCAGCGGCTGCTGCTGGCCGCCGACCTCGACGGCGCGCGCCGCGGCTACGCGCTGGCCGCCGGCCTGCTCGACGGCATCCACGACCCCGCCTGGCTGAGCCTGAAGCAGACGCTGGCACAGGAGCGCAGCGCGCTCGACGATCTGGGCGCGGACCCGCGCGCGATCGCGGCCGGGCGGCTGCAGGCCTTCGCCGCCTCGCTGCCGCCGCTGCCGGTCACCGTTGCCGCACGCGACGATGCGGCGCAGCCGTGGTGGCGACGCGCCTTCGCCCGCGTCATCGACGTGCGCCACGCCGACACCGCGGTGGCGATCGAACCGGGCGACCGCGCCGCCGGCCTGGCCGCGCTGCAGCTTGAACTCACACTCGCCCAGGCCGCCGCCGAACGCCGCGACCGCGACGGCTACCGCCAGGCGCTGGCACGCGCCGACGGCTGGACCACGCGCCTGTGGCCGGACACCCCGCAGCGGCGCGAACGCCGCGAGCGGCTGCGCGAACTGCGCGCGCTGCCGCTGGCGGTCGACCTGCCGACGCTGGGCACCACGCTCGACCAGCTGCGCGCGATGCGCGCGTCGTCGCGCTGACGCGCGCGGAAGCGGTTCGAATCGGTTCAGCGCCCCGATGCCGGGTTCACGCCGCTCGCGGTAGGGTACGGACACCTTCGGAGGGCGTGCGATGAACCTGTTCCGCAACCTGCTGTTCTGGATCGTGCTGGCGCTGGTCGGCGCCCTGCTCGCGCAACTGCTGCTGGCCGATCCGGGCTACGTGCTGGTGCGCTATCGCGGCATGGACTACACCACCACCGTCGCCGCCGGCGTGCTGATCGTGGTCGCGGCGCTGTTCGCGCTGTGGCTGCTGTGGAAGCTGGTGACGCTGCCGTTCCGCGCCTGGCGCGGGCACCGCGACCGGCAGTCGCGCGCGCGCCTCGGCGGTGGCCTGGAAGCCCTGCACCACGGCCACTACGCGCGCGCGCAGAAGCTGCTGGAACAGGCCGCGGCCGACGACGACACTGTCGCCGGCGTGGCCCGCAGCGCCGCGGCGCAGGCGGCGCTTGCACGCGGCGACAGCGCCGCGGCGCGCACGCAGGTCGACGCGATGGGCGAGCGCCACGCCGCCTCGCGCGCGATCACCGCCGCCGAGATCGCGCTCGCCGACGGCCGCCCCACCGATGCGCTGGTCGCGCTCGACGCCCCGGCCGCGCAGCCACTGCCGCCGCGCGGGCTGGCGCTGCGCGCCGATGCCCTGGCGGTCTCCGGGCAGGGCGCGCAGGCCTACGGCATGCTCGGCCCGATGCGCCAGCAGCAGGCGCTGCCCGAGGCACGCCTGGCCGAACTGGAAACGCACTGGGCCGAGGCCGCGCTGCACGAGGCCGACGACGCCAACGTGCTCGCCGACCGCTGGGAAGCCCTGCCCAAGGCGCTGAAGTCCGAGCCGCACGTGGTGCTGGCCTACGCCGACCGCGCCGCCGAACTGCGCTGGGAAGACGCGGCGACCCGGAGCATCGAACAGTCGCTCGACGCGCGCTGGGATGAAACCCTCGCCGCGCGTTACGGCACCCTGCCGGTCGCGCATCTGGAGCAGCGCCGCGGCAACGCCGAGCGCTGGCTGCAGTCGCACCCCGCCAGCCCCGCGCTGCTGCTGACGCTGGCGCGGCTGGCGCGCGCGCAGGGCCAGTGGCCGCAGGCGCAGGACTACCTGCACCGCGCACTGGCGCAGGGCGCCGGCGGCGAGGCGTGGGAGGAATTCGGCCACGGCTTTGCCGCCGCCGGCGACGACGCCAGCGCGCGCATCGCCTACGCCAACGCCCTGCGCGCCGCGCGCGGCGAAGCCGCCGAAGAACTCCCCGCCCGCCGCGACCTGCGGCAGACCATCTATGACCGCGCCGTGATCGAGGAGCGCGACGAGCACGGGATGCCGCGGCTGCGCGAGTAATCCGCGGCGGACCACGGCGCACGGATCACGGCTTTCGTTCGCAGGAGCGGCGGAAGCCGC
>NZ_BAAAZU010000001.1:84745-103191 GCF_039537065.1 Luteimonas lutimaris
GGCTTCCGCCGCTCCTGCAAGAGCTGCCCCCATGCCCCTGCCCCGCTCCCTCGATCCCGCCGACCTGCGCCGCACGCTATCCGGCTTCGCGCACTGGTTCCGCTATCCGCTGCACCCGCACGACTTCCACCCGCTGCGCCAGGGCGACGGCGCGGATGCGCGCCTGCTCGGCTACTACGCCGCCAAGCCGCTGTACGGGAAACTCGATGCGCAGGGCCGCGTGGACAGGCGCGCGGGCTTCAACGGCGAAGTCGTCGCGGTGTTCGTACCCTCCCCCGCCCGCAGCTGGCGCCGCGCCCGGCTGGTGCGCGCCCGCATGCCGCGCCGCCGCGTCCGCCGCGCCGACGGCACCCGCAACTGGCCGGCCATCCGGCGCGCGGCCGAAACCGCCATCCGCCAGACCCTCGCCACCGCCCCGTAGGAGCGGCTTCAGCCGCGAGCTTCTGAAAGCCGGTGAAAACAGACAAGAGCGCAACGCTTGTCCCGAGTCCCGAGTCCCGAGTCCCGAGTCCCGAGTCCCGAGTCCCGAGTCCCGAGTCCCGAGTCCCGAGTCCCGAGTCCCGAGTCCCGAGTCCCGAGTCCCAAGCTCTCAACGCTCCAGGATCGCCACGACCCCCATGCCCCCGGCGGTACAGATCGACACCAGGCATCGCCCGCCACCGCGCTGCTTCAGCTCCTTCGCCGCGCTGGCGACGATGCGCGCGCCGGTGGCCGCGAACGGGTGGCCGGTGGCCAGCGAGGAACCATTGATGTTGAGCTTCGCGGGATCGATCTTCCCCAGCGGCGCGTCCAGGCCGAGGCGGTTCCTGCAGTAGTCCTCGCTCTCCCACGCCCGCAGCGTGCACAGCACCTGCGCGGCGAAGGCCTCGTGGATCTCGTACAGGTCGAAGTCCTGCAGGGTCAGCCCGTTGCGCGCGAGCATCTCCGGCACGGCAATGGTCGGCGCCATCAGCAGGCCTTCGCCGTGGACGAAGTCGACCGCGGCCGTCTGCGCGTCGCGGATGTGGCACAGCACCTCGTGGCCGTGCGCGGCGGCCCACTCGTCGGTGGACAGCAGGCAGGCGGCGGCGCCGTCGGTCAGCGGCGTGGAATTGCCCGCGGTGAGCGTGCCGCGCCCGGAGCTCTTGTCGAAGGCGGGCTTGAGCGTGGCGAGCTTTTCGATCGAGGTGTCGGCGCGCAGGATGTTGTCGCGCGAAACGCCGCGGAAGCTCACCACCAGGTCGTCGAAGAAGCCGCGGTCGTAGGCGGCGGCGAGCTTGTGGTGCGAGGCCACGGCCAGCTCGTCCTGCGAGTCGCGCGAGATGTTCCACTCCTTGGCCATGTCCTCGCAGTGGTCGCCCATGCTCTTGCCGGTGCGCGGCTCGGCCACGCCCGGGAACTCGGGCTTGAGCTCGCGCAGGTGGAAGCCCTTGAACGCGGCCAGCCTGTCCTTGAAGGTCTTGCCGCGCGCGGCTTCCAGCAGGCGTCGGCGCAGCTTCTGGCCGTAGACGATCGGCACGTCGGACGTGGTGTCCGAGCCGCCGCCGATCCCCGCCTCGATCTGGCCGGTGGCGATCTTGTTGCCGATCGTGATCAGCGCGTCCAGCGAGGTGCCGCAGGCGCGCTGCAGGGTGATGCCCGGGGTCAGCGGCGACAGGCCGGAGGACAGCGTGGCCTCGCGGCCGATGTTCCAGTCGCTGGGGTGCTTGATGACCGAGCCCAGCGCCACCTCGCCCAGCTGCTGCCCGTGCAGGCCGAACTTCTCGACCAGCGCACCGAGCGTGCGGACCGACATGCCGAGGTTGCCGACGTCGGCATAGGCGGTGTTCTGGCGGCAGAAGGGAATGCGGACGCCGCCGAGGACGGCGACGGGGCGGCCATGCAGCATCGGGACTACCTCGTTGCGGGCCTGCCATCGCGGCGGGCCATAATGGGAATGAGTCTAGCGCCGTGACCGTGCACGGCCAATCATGAGCAGGCGATGAGCAAGGCAATCCTCCATGTCCTCGGTGCGCTGGCACTGGAATTGACGCCCGGCAGCGCCGCCGCGCGCGACGCGCTGCCGCAGCGCGAGGCCGGCGAACTCGGCGCGGCGATCGCCCGCGACCTGGCCAGGTTCTCGCCGCAGGCCGCCGCGCTGGACCTGACCACCGCCGGCGCCCACTACGACCCGGTCGAACTGCTGCGCCCCGGCTGGCCGGTCCACCGCGAGCTCGACCAGCTCGGCGCCCGCGCGCCCGGCGGCCGCGGCGATGGCGGCGGCCGGATCATCGCCTTCGGCAGCCACGAAGGCCGCCTGCCCGGCGCACTGTCGCCCGCGCCCGACTACGCCGGAGGCCCGCTGCGGCTGGTGCCGTGGTCGCTGGCCGGCGACGCCGATGTCGCGCGCGAAGTCGGCGAGGCCTGCGAACGCGACCTGATGGAACTCGGCATGGCCGGCGCCGACACCGCGTTGCTGGCACAGGAAGCCTTCGGCCTGCAGGTCGAGCACGCCCGCTACCTGACCATGCACGACCTGTGCGCGCTGATGGCGATGCAGTACGAACACGCCGGCCTGGCGCCGCTGTGGCCGGTTCTGGAAACCGCCCTGCTCTCGCCCGACCGAGAAGCCTGGCTCGACGCCCCGCCCGAACCGCTGCTGCGCTACGTCGACAACGAAGCCCGCATCGCCCTGCTGACCCGGCACGCCTGGCACGCCCGCAACGGCGGGGCCGGCGGCGGCAGCGGGGTTGGCGATGACGCCGACGACGCCGACGACGAACGCCTGCAGCGCGGCTTCGCCCACTACCAGGCGCGCCAGCGCCAGTTCGCCGCGGTACTGCGCGCGCACGGCGTGCCGGTGATGTTCGCGCACTGCCAGGGCGATCCGGCCGGCGAGCTGTAGCGCCTGGCAGGCCCTCCGACTCCATGGAATCCGCAATGAAGACGCCGTTCCAGGTCCAGCGCATCGATCACGTCGTCTTCCGTGTCGCCGACCTGACCAGAAGCATCGACTTTTACCGCAACGTCCTCGGATGCGAAGTCGCCAGGCAGCGCGAGCACCTGGGCCTGGTCCATCTGCGGGCCGGCGCCTCGATGATCGACCTGGTGAGCGTCGACGGAACGCTTGGCTCACGCGGCGGCGCGGCCGCCGGAAAAGACGCAAGGAACGTCGACCACCTGTGCCTGCGCATCGAGCCCTTCAACGAACACGACCTCGTCGCGCACCTGCACAGGCATGGCGTCGTGCCCGCGGGCGCCGCCGGGATCAATTTCGGCGCCGAGGGCGATGGGCCCTCCCTCTACTTCGCGGACCCCGATGGCAACACGATCGAGCTGAAAGGCCCTTCGGTCGCAGCCTAGGTTGCCTGGGGGGCGAAACGCCCTTGATCCTCCCGGCATGCCGCCCGGAACCTGCCCGGGAACGGAAGCAGTGAATCGGGGCGCTAGCGCAACGGGGCCTCGAGGATGTCGTAGCCTGCGTCGGCCATGCCCAGCGCGGCATACGTTCGCCGGGCCGCATCGTTGCCGCGTTCCACGTACAGCCGCAACCCGACCACGCCGGGTGTCTCGCGCGCCAGCGCCTCGGCGTGGCGGTACAGCGCTGCGAACACGCCCTGCCGGCGCTGCCCCGGGACGACGTACACGCTCTGGATCCACCACCAGTCGCCGTTGCGCCAGTCGCTCCATTCGCGGGTGAGCATCAGCGTGCCCGCTCGCGCGCCGCCCGCGTCGACGGCCACGAAGTAGCGGGCTTTCGCCGGGTCGGCGATGCCGGCACCGACGCCGGCGCGCACGACGCCGGGATCGAGCTGCTTGTGCTCGGTCTCCAGCGCCATGGCGACGGCGCAGTCGGCAAGCCAGTCGCGGTCTTCGGCGACGGCTTCGCGGATGGCGTGCCTCATCGGGCCGCGACCGGGCCGGTCACGGCGCCGGGGTGATGATCCCGCAGGCCACGCGTGCACCGGCGTTGCCGGCCGGCTGCGAGGTGTAGTCGTCGGGCGCGGCGTGCACGATCACCGCGCGGCCGGCGATGTCGTTGGCCGCGCCGCCGCCCAGGCTCACGCCGGCCAGGTGGATGTTGATGTCGGCCACGCCTTCGGCGTTGGCGACGATGTTGTCCATGTCGCCGGCGTGGTGCACCGGCGTGCCGGCGCGGCCGTGCTCGTTGCCGGTGGGATTGAAGTGGCCGCCCGCGCTGCTGGCGTCGGCGGCGCTGCAGTCGCCGGTCTCGTGCACGTGGATGGCGTGGGTCTGGCCGGCGCCGAGGCCGCCGACCTGGCCGGTGATGTGCACGCCGTCGTCCATCGGCATCATGTTGAGCTTGCCGCTGACCAGGCTGCCCGACGCCGGGGCGAGATTGACCGTCGCCGAACTGGCGGTGCTGGTGGCCGCCGCGGGTTCGGCCGTCGACGTCGAGGCCGGCTGGCTCTTCTCCGCGGTGGTCGAACAGGCCGCGAGCACGCACGCGGCGGCGATGGCAAGCAGGTGGTGGCGGTGGTGCATGGTCATGACGGAGGCTCCTTGCTTCTGGTGGGCGCACGCTAGCGCGCGCCGGGTTCAGGCTGGATGAATGGCGCCGGCGGCCACCTCAGCGGCGCCGGCGACCCGCGCCGAGCTTGCGGGTGATCGTGTTGCGGCCCAGCCCCAGGCGCTGCGCGGCCTCGGCGCGGCGGCCGCCGGTGTGTTCGAGCGCGGCATCGAGCAGCGCGCGGTCGAAGCGTTCCAGCGCCCGTGCGTGCAGGCCGCTGGCGCCTGCCGCCAGCTGCTCCCGCGTCCAGGCGGCGAGCGCGTCGTCCCAGTCCTGCGCCGGCGCGCGGCGCGCGGCAAGCGCGCCGTCGAGGTCGGCGGCGGTGATCGTGTCGCCCGGCGCCAGCGCGGCCAGCCGCCAGCACAGGTTTTCCAGCTCGCGCACGTTGCCGGGCCAGCCGTGGCCCTGCAGGCGCTCCAGCGCGGCCTTGCCGAAGCGCTTGGGCGGCGACTCCAGGCGCATGGCCGCGGCCTGCAGGAAGCGCTCGGCCAGCGCCGGCACGTCGCCGCGACGCTCGCGCAGCGGCGGCAGGTGCAGGCGCACCACGTCCAGGCGGTGCAGCAGGTCGCCGCGGAAGCGGCCGTCGGCGACCAGCGCCTCGACGTCCTGGTGGGTGGCGGCGACCACGCGCACGTCGACCCGGATCAGCTCGCGCCCGCCGACGCGGAAGAATTCGTCCTCGGCCAGCACCCGCAGCAGCCGCGTCTGCAGCGGCAGCGGCATGTCGCCAATCTCGTCGAGGAACAGGGTGCCGCCGTCAGCCTGCTCGAAGCGGCCGACGTGGCGCTTGGTGGCGCCGGTGAACGCCCCGGCCTCGTGGCCGAACAGCTCGCTCTCCAGCAGTTCGGCCGGGATCGCGGCCGTGTTGAGGGCGACGAACGGCCGCCGCGCGCGCGGCGATTCGCGGTGCAGCGCGCGCGCGACCAGCTCCTTGCCGGTGCCGGTCTCGCCGGTGATGAGCACCGACACCGGCGCCTGCGCCAGGCGGCCGATGGCGCGGAACAGCTGCCGCATCGCCGGCGTGTCGCCGACCAGTGCGTCGTCGTCCACGCCGGGCGCCGGTTCCGGCGCCGCATCGCCTTCGTCGCCCTGCGCCAGCACGCGTCCGGCCAGCGCGACCGCGTCGTCGAGGTCGAACGGCTTGGACAGGAACTCGTGCGCGCCGCCGCGAAACGCACCGGCGGTGCTGGCCACATCGGTATAGGCCGACATCACCACCACCGGCAGCTGCGGGTGGGCGTGCTTGAGCCGGTCGAGCAGCACCAGGCCGTCGTCGCCGGGCATGCGCACGTCGGTGAACAGCAGCGCCGGCGGCGCGCGCGTGGCGAGCGCGTCCAGTGCGGCCTGCGCCGACTCGAACCCGGTGACCTGGAACCCTGCCTCGCCCAGCGCCGTGGCCAGCACGAAGCGCACGCTGCGGTCGTCGTCGACGACCCAGACAATGGGCCCTGGCCCGGTCACGGCCGCCACCCGCGCGCGCGCGAACGGCCCGTGCGACGACGCGCACGGGCGGCAGTGATCGGATCGGGACGGCACGATGGAAGCATTGCACCAATATAGTGCAATGCCTGTCCGGCAGCCTCAGGGCAGGACTTCGAACTCGACGTAGCCCAGTACTTCGCCGGCGCGCGGCTGGATCCGCACGACCTGCAGGCGCCGGTTCCCGAACGCCAGCGTCCCGCCGACGGCCAACTCCGAACGCTCCAGGTCCGCCGGCGCGACCTTCTCGCGCTTCTGTACCTTCGGCCAGACCTCGACCGGGGCGTGACCGGCCGCCGGTTCGCCGGCGAAGGCCACCCGGCTCAGGCCGACCTCCAGCACGCCGCCTTCCACCAGCACTGGATGCGTGGCGTCCGCGGCCCGCAGCCCGCCTGCGTCGGCGACCTCGTCCAGCCGCAACCGCGCCCGCGTGCCCTCGTCCGCTTCCAGCAGCTCGGCGACCCGCAGGAAATGCCCACCGACCGGGAAGATGTCCCCACGACCGACCTGCAGGCGCGCCAGCCACAGCTTCTCGCCCTCGTGCCACAGGTCGAGCGAGGCCTTGCCGGCCTCGAACACGTCGACGAAGCCGAGCACCGCCTGCCCGCCGTAGCGCAGGGTCCTGCCCTGCACGATCTCGAGTTCCTGGCTCATGGCTTGGCTGCTGGATGCTCCCATTGATGGTGCCGGCGCGACGCAGGACGCGCCGCCGACGGCAACGCCGGCAAGCAGGCAGGCCTGCAGCAACAGCGGCTTGCGGCGCATCGGAGGGCCTGGTCGGACGGTCGCCACGATTCTACACACGTGCCGGAGGGCGCCGTGGAACGTCGGGCACGGGCGGCCGATCAGTGTGTCGGCGCGCTGTCGACCCGGTAGTAGGCGGTCTGGAAATCCGAGTACGGCATGACGACGTCGCCATGGCCCCAGGGGTTGTCCAGGATCACCATGTCCTCGGTGGCGGTCATCGTCTGCCCGGTGTTCGGATCGGTGTACTGCGTGCCGGCCGGCACCACGTCGCTGACGCTGTAGGCGTGGCCGCCGGAGATGCCGTACTGCTGCGCCAGGGCCTGCTGCTCCTTGGTGTCGAACCCGGCGGTCCACGCAACCACCGCCTCGCCGTCGTCGAGCTTCTGTTCCATGTCGGCGAAGCTGACCTGGTCCGGCGCGGCAACATCCGCGTCCGCACCAAGGATGTGTTCCATCACGTCGCTGGGGAACACGCCGCTGCTGTAGTGCTGATCGTCGCTCTTGTACTGCTGCGCGTAGGCCTTTTCGATGATGGCAGGCCAGATCTCCTGCTCGCCGCGGGAATTCACGTCGCCGGACGGGTCCGCTGCGCCGCCGTCGAACGGCCCGCTGACCGTCACCTCGACCTCCTGCCAGCTGCCGTCTTCGGCCCGCTCCTGGAACGTCACGGTGTAGGTGCCGTCCCCGTTGTCCTGGATCATCCCCTGGATGGCGGCCGGGTTCTGCTGCGCGATCGTCTCCAGCGTCGACAGCACGCCGCAACTGCCGTAGCCGTCCTGCTTGACGTCGTTGGGGTCGACCGCGTTGGCATCGCCCTCGCCGGTCACGAATGGCGTTTCCGGCTTTTCGATCTGCCCGATTGCCTTGCCGAGCTTTTCCCAGATCGAACCGTCGTCTGACGCGCGCGAGTTCAGGGCGCCGGAATCCAGGGAAAGTGACATGCGAGGCTCCTTTTTGCTGCTTGATCCGGGATCGCGGCGCCGACGATGCCGGTGCGCGAAGAACGAGCCAAGTCTGAAAGCCGCATCCGGGTGCAACAAGCTGGGGACGACCCTAATGCTACGGACGAACCTGGTGCCGGCCGCTGCGCCGGTCGCCGCGCTCAGCGCGAGGGCGCCGGCGTATCGGTCCCCGGCTCGCGCACCGGCAGCAGCAGGGTGAACACCGTGTGCCCGGGCCGCGAGCGGTAGGCCAGCGAGCCGCGATGCTCGCGCGCGACCTGCTGCGCCAGCGCCAGGCCCAGGCCGCTGCCCTCGGCGCGTCCGGACACCAGCGGCAGGAACACCTGTCCGGCCAGCGCCTCGGGCACGCCGCGGCCGTCGTCGACGATTTCCAGCCGCAGTGCCAGCGGATGCACCTCGTCGCCGATGCGCACGGCGTGCTCGGCGCGCGTGCGCAGGATGACGTTGGCCGCACCAGCCTCGATCGCGTTGCGCACCAGGTTCCAGGCGGCCTGCACGAGGCGGTCCTGGTCGCCGTCGAGCTCGGGCAGGCTGGGGTCGTAATCGCGCGCGAGCTTCACCGCCCAACCGGCGTCGGACTCGGCCAGCCGCAGCACGCGTTCGAGCACGGCGTGGATGTTGACCGGCGCGTGCGGCTGCGGCGGCGCGGGCGACAGCAGGCGCTCGACCAGCTGCGCCAGGCGATCGACCTCCGATCCGATCAGCGCGGTGAGCTCGCGCGACTGCGCGTCGTCCGCGCGCCGCGCCAACAGTTGCGCCGCGCCCTTGAGCCCGGCCAGCGGGTTGCGCAGCTCGTGCGCCAGCCCCTTGAGCGCGGCCGACAGCGCCGACGGCAATGCCACGACCGGGTCCTCGCCGGGGAACTCGTCGACTGGATGCGCCTCCAGCAGCCAGCCGCCGCCGTCGAGCGTCCCCAGCCAGGCATCGGCGAACCGCGGCGCCGCACCGGGGAACGCCAGCGGCAACCGCCGCAGCCGGACCTGCTCCTGCGGCGCGTCACCGGCCAGCCAGCGCGCCAGTCCGTCGCCCTCGAACTCCAGCGCCGCCAGCGGCAGTCCCTGCAGCCGCCGCGCCCCGACCCCGAGCCAGCGCGCGAAGGCCGGATTGCAGCCGGCCACGACGCCGTCCGCATCGGTCCACGCCAACGGCGTGGCAAGGACGTCAAGGTCCGGCGGCGGCGAAGGCGGGGCAGCGGGCATTGCACCATCTTAGTGCAGCGCAGGCGGTCGTCGCGGGCGTCGCGGACTGCCTTTTTCGGGCGCGACACGAAGAGCGGCCGCTTCACTGTACCCCCGCCTTCGCGGGGATGACGGACAGCTATCCGGCTGTCGCCGGGCGTGTCAGCGAGTACAGGATCCGCGCATCCTGCGCGTCGAGCACGTCGTTCTCGTCGCCGCGGAAGTGGCGATGGAAGGCGCGCACGATGGCGGCGTGGCCTTCGCTGTCGTCCTGTTCGAGCGGGTAGCCAAGCAGGCGCAAGGCCTGCCAGGGGTCGAAGTCCGCCGGCGGGTCGGCCAGCGGTTCGTCCGGCCAGAGGCCGAAACCGGCATCGGCCAGGCGCTTCCACGGGAAGCGGAAGCCGGGGTCGCGCTTGCGGGTGGGGGCGAAGTCGGCGTGGCCGACGATCGCGGTGCGCGGGATGCCGTGGCGTTTGCACAGGTCGTCGAGCAGGCGCAGCAGGCTGTCGATCTGGGCGTCGGTAAAGGGCGATTCGCCGTCGTTGTCGAGCTCGATGCCGATCGAGGCGGAGTTGACGTCGGTGATCGTGCCCCAGCGGCCGGGACCGGCGTGCCAGGCACGGCGTTCGTCGGAGACGAGCTGGTAGAGGTGGCCGTCGCGGCCGACCAGGTAGTGCGCACTGACCGGGCCGCCGCTGTTGGCGGTGCGCAGGGTGTCGAGGCTTTCGGGCACGCCGTGCTGTTCGGTGGCGTGGATGACGATCAGGATCGGCTGGCGCGGGCCCTGGTTGGGCGACGGCACCCAGGTCGCCATCGGGTTGCGCGGCGGCGCGTGGCTGCAGGCCGACAGGACGAGGGCAAACAGGGCGAGGACGATCAGGCGGCGGACAGGCATGCGCGGCATTGCAGCGCGTGGGCGCGGGGAATGCAACCGCCCGGCCATGGCAGGCCGGGCGGTCCCGGTGGGAGCGGCTACAGCCGCGAGCTTCCGGAGTGACCGGTGCTTCGTGATTCGGAGCGGGCCGCCAGGGTCGCGCGCGTCGATCACCGATCAAAGCTTCGCGGCTGTAGCCGCTCCCACCGTGGCATCACGCCGCGGGGAACAGGGAACGCAATCCCGTTCCCCATTCCCGATCCCGCCTCTAGATCGCGTAATACATCTGGTACTCGAGCGGATGCGTCGCCGCGCGGAAGGCGGTGACTTCCTTCATCTTCAACCCGATGTAGGCGTCGATGAAGTCGTCGGTCATCACGCCGCCGGCCTTGAGGAACTCGCGGTCGGCGTCCAGCGCTTCCAACGCCTGGTCGAGCGAGTGGCACACGGTCGGGATGCCCTTCTCCTCTTCCGGCGGCAGGTCGTACAGGTCCTTGTCGCTGGGGCCGCCCGGGTCGATCTGGTGCTTGATGCCGTCCAGCCCGGCCATCATCAGCGCGGCGAAGATCAGGTAGCCGGAGTTCATCGCGTCGGGGAAACGCACCTCGACCCGGCGCGCCTTGGGGTTGGCCACGTACGGGATGCGGCACGAGGCTGAGCGGTTGGACGCCGAGTACGCCAGCATCACCGGCGCCTCGAAGCCCGGCACCAGGCGCTTGTAGGAGTTGGTGGTCGCGTTGGCGAAGGCGTTGATCGCGCGTGCGTGCTTGAAGATGCCGCCGATGTACCACAGCGCGGTCTGACTCAGGCCGCCGTAGCCGTCGCCGTTGAACAGGTTGGTCCCGCCCTTGGCCAGCGACTGGTGCACGTGCATGCCGCTGCCGTTGTCGCCGACGATCGGCTTGGGCATGAAGGTCGCGGTCTTGCCGTTGCGGTGGGCGACGTTCTTGATCACGTACTTGGTGGTCAGCAGTTCGTCGGCCTTCTTCACCAGCGAGTTGAACTTGGTGCCGATCTCGCACTGGCCGGCGTTGGCGACTTCGTGGTGGTGCACCTCGACCTCGATGCCGACGGCTTCCAGCGTCTTGCACATCTCGGCGCGGATGTCGTGCAGCGAGTCGAGCGGGGCAACCGGGAAGTAGCCGCCCTTGATGCCGGGGCGGTAGCCGGTGTTGCCGCCTTCGTATTCGCGCGCGGAATTCCAGTGCGCTTCCTCGGAGTCGATGTGGAAGAAGGTGTGGCCCATCTCGTTGGCGTAGCGCACCGAGTCGAAGATGAAGAACTCCGGCTCCGGGCCGAAGAAGGCCTGGTCGGCGATGCCGCTGGACTTGAGGAACGCCTCGGCGCGGCGCGCGATGCCGCGCGGGTCGCGGGTGTAGGCCTGCATCGTGGTCGGATCGAGCACGTCGCAGGTCAGCACCAGCGTCGGATCGGCGGTGAACGGGTCGAGGAAGGCGGTGTCCGGGTCGGGCAGCAGCACCATGTCGGACTGGTGGATGCCGCGCCAGCCGCCAATCGAGGAGCCGTCGAACATCTTGCCGTCCTCGAACAGCCCCGGCTCGATGATCGAGGCCGGATAGGTGACGTGGTGCTGCACGCCACGCATGTCGGTGAAGCGCAGGTCGATGAATTCGACGTGGTGGTCGGCGATGAGTTTTTCGATCTGGGTGGTCATGGGGGGCCGTGGTTGTTGGGGATTGGGGCTGGGGATCTAGGATCCGGGACTCGGGACTCCGGGACTCCGGGACTCCGGGACTCCGGGACTCCGGGACTCCGGGACTCCGGACTTGGTCGGATTTGCGTCTGCGTTGGTATTTGCAAGGGGCGTGCCAAGATTTTACTGATGCAAGCATTTGATTTTATTGGCCATTCGGCATGCCGAGAGATTGAATTGCACTGATGTGGTGCAAACAAGCAGCAGCTTGCCCGATTCTGGTGCGTCGTGGCTTTCCGCTATGCTGCGGCGCCGTCACGCCACCGGGTTCCCGCTTGCGCGGGAATGACGATCCGATCAAAGACGGGGCGGAGCCTCGTCCCGAGTCCCGAGTCCCGAGTCCCGAGTCCCGAGTCCCGAGTCCCGAGTCCCGAGTCCCGAGTCCCGAGTCCCGAGTCCCGAGTCCCGAGTCCCGATCCCCTAACCCGCGCCCCCACCCATGACCGACCTCCTCGCCGCCCTGCTGCTGGGCATCATCGAAGGCATCACCGAGTTCCTGCCGATTTCCAGCACCGGGCACCTGCTGATCGCCGAGCAGTGGCTGGGGCACCGCAGCGACCTGTTCAACATCGCGATCCAGGCCGGCGCGATCCTCGCGATCGCGCTGATCTACCGGCAGCGGCTGTGGGACCTGGCGATGGGCTTCCTCGGCCGCGGCGCGCCCGCGGCGCACGATCCGGCCGGGATCGCGATGGACCCGGCACGGGCGCGCGACTACGCGCTCAAGCTCGGGGTCGCGTTCGGCGTGACCTGCGTGCTCGGGCTGCTCGTCAAGAAGCTCGGCTTCGAGCTGCCCGACCGGGTGGAGCCGATCGCCTGGGCATTGATCCTGGGCGGCGTGTGGATGGTCGTGGCCGAACATTTCGCGGCCAAGCGCGCGCAGGCGCTGGGCGAACGCAGCGCGATCAGCTGGACGGTGGCGATCCTGGTCGGCGTCGCGCAGGTGGTGGCCGGCGTGTTCCCCGGCACCTCGCGCTCGGCGGCGACGATCTTCGTCGCACTGCTGTTCGGCACCACCAGCCGGGTGGCGGCGACCGAGTTCGCGTTCCTGGTCGGCATCCCGACGATGTTCGCGGCCACCGCCTACGAGCTGGTCGACGTGGTCCGCAGCGGCGAGGCGGCAAACGAGGACTGGACCGCGCTGGCGGTCGCCTTCGTCGCCTCGGCGATCACCGCCTTCATCGCGGTGAAATGGCTGCTGCGCTACATCCAGTCGCACCGCTTCACCGCGTTCGCCGTTTACCGCGTGGCGCTGGGCGCGGCGCTGTTGCTGCTGGTGCCGGCCGCCGCCGCAACCGCCGGCTGATCAACCCCGCACGGCGCGGCCGCACGTTGGCAGGCATTCCCCCGCACGGAGTTCCGTGGACATGAAGAACATGATGCTGCTTCCCTTCGCCCTGGCCCTGGCCGCCTGCGCGCAGAACGCGCCGGCGCCCGGACCCACCGGCGCGACGCCCGCCGCGAACGCGACTGCGGCCCCTGCACCGGCCGTGGCCGACACCGCGACGCTCGCCGGCTACCACTGGCGGCTGGCATCGGCCACCGACGCCGGCGGCGCACGCATCGAGGCACTGTTCCCCGGCGCCGACCACGTGCTGACGCTGGACTTCGCCGACGGCCGCGTCTCGGTCTCCGGCGGCTGCAACGGCCAGGGCGGACGCTACGACGTCGGCGACGGCGGCAAGCTGGAGATCGGTCGGCTGGTGTCCACGCAGATGGCGTGCGAGGCGCCTTTGATGGACGCCGACACGGCGATCGCCGCGCTGCTGGCACAGCCGCAGGCGGTGCATTTCGAAGAAGGCACGCCGCCGCGGCTGCGGCTGGTTGCCGCCGACGGCAGCACCACAGAGTGGATCGGCGAAGCCACCGCCGAAACGCGCTACGGCGGCGAGGGCGAAACGGTGTTCATGGAAGTCGCGCCGCAGCGCATCGAGTGCCACCACCCGATAATGCCGGACCACCAATGCCTGCAGGTGCGCGAGATCCGCTACGACGACAAGGGCGTCAAGCAGCCGCCCGGCGAGTGGGAGGCGTTCTACGGCGACATCGAGGGCTTCGAGTTCCGCGAGGGCGAGCGCAAGGTGCTGCGGCTGAAGAAGTTCGACAGGCCCGGGCCGGTGCCGGCGGATGCGTCGTCGGTCGCCTACGTGCTCGACATGGTGGTGGAGTCGGCGCTGGTCCCGGCCGACGACGCTCCCTAGGCGGCCGTGCCGTCCGCCGCGCTCAGGCGGCGTTGTCCGGATGCAGCGAATAGCTGCCGTGCACCGAGGCCTCGGCCAGCACGTGGCCGTGCATGGCGCGGAACACATCGCCGGCGGTGAAGCGTCCGGGCAGGTCGAGGGCATCGACGTCGAGCGCGAACAGGCGGAAGAAGTAGCGGTGCACGCGCAGGTCGTTCGGTGGCGGATACGGGCCGTCGTAGCCGAAGTAATCGCCGCCGAGGTCGGCGTCGCCGGCGAACCAGCCGGTGTAATCGTTCAGGCCCTGGCGCGCCCCGGCGGGACCCTTCGGGGCGCGCTTGCCGCCCTTGTCGACGCCGTCGCTGCAGCTGCCGGCGGCGATCTCGCGCACGTCGGCGGGGATGTCGGCCATCGCCCAGTGCACGAACTCGCCGCGCGGGTGCGCGACCGGGATCTGCACGTCGTCGCGGCCGGCCAGTGACGGATCGGTCGGCGCGTCGGCGTCGATGCACAGCAGCGCGAACGAGCGCGTGCCGTCGGGCACGTCGTCCCAGGCCAGCTGCGGGTTGCGGTTGCCGCCGAAGCCGTCCGGCGCGCCGAGGGCGTATTCGGCCGTAATCGGCCCGCCATTGTCGAAGCTGCTGCTGTGGATGCGCATGGGGTGTCCTCCTGCGGTCGGTCAGTTGTCCGGATAGCCCAGCCGCCGCGCCACCGGGGCGAGCGTGGCGAAGGGTTCGGCCAGCGCCTCGCGGTACTCGCGCCAGCGACCAGCCGGGAACCGGCCCGGTCCGAGCGCCGGCGCCGGCGACATCGGCGCGTCCAGGCTTGCGCCCACCGCCGAGGCGATGGCGGCGGCATCGTCGGCGATGCCGTCCAGGCGCACCACACGGTGCGCCACGTAGTTGCCCTCCACCAGCGCCGCGATCTGGTCGAGCACGGTGGCCAGCCAGGTCGCCATCTGCGCGGGCGTGCCGGCTTCATGGCGGACGAAGGAGTCGCGCTGCAGCCAGTCGAGCAGCATGTCGCGCGGGTCGCACAGCACCAGCAGCAGCAGCGCATCGGGCAGCCCCTCGCGCAGGACCGGCACCAGGGCGTTGTCCCACCACGAGAGCCAGTCGATCGGCGCCGCGCCCGACGCCAGCCCGCGCTGCGGCAGCACGCCGCGCCAGCCGGCGACGGCCATCGCCGCGTCGAGTTCGCCGGAGGCCAGGCGCGTGGCGGTCTGCGGGAACTGCAGCGGGTCCTGCGGCGGCTGGTCGCTGTTGCGGTCGACCGCCATGCGCTTGCCGAAGTTGTGCAGGAAGGTCGATACCAGCCGCTCGGCGCCGGAGCCGGGCGGGCCGTACAGGAAGACCGGGCGCGACCCGGCCACCTCGACCTCCACCACCGGCGGCCAGGTCCGGGCGTCGCCGCTGGCCGGCGGCAGGGGCACGGCCTTCGGGCCGGTGATCGCCTGCACCTGGGCCCAGGTATCGACCGCGTCGGCGTACTGCCCGGCGCGGTCCTGCGCGCGGCCCAGCCAGGCCAGCACCATGCGCCGGTTCTCCGGGTCGGGGATCTGCGGCAGCAGGCCCTGGATGTGGGCCACGGCTGCGGCCGGATCGCTGTTGAACAGCTGCTCGATGATCTCGCTCTGCGCGGCCACGTGGCCCGGCTCGCGTTCGATGATCTGCTCGGCCAGCGCGCGCGAGGCGGCGCGGTCGCCGTCCTGGATCGCCTGCCACATCTGCACGTGCAGCGGATGCACCGACTCCGGGACCGCCTCGCGCCAGCGCGCGGCGATGCCGGCGACGTCGCCGCCCTCCGGCTCGAACGACAGCCGCGCAGACCACAGCCCGTCGACGTGCGGCGAGGCCTTGAGCATGTCCTCGACGGCGTCGCGCGCCTGGGCCTTGTCGCCCTTGCGGCGCAGCGCCTCGATCAGCGCATCCATCGCCACGCGGTCGTCGGGCATGCCGGCCACGGCGCGCCGGAGCAGCGGCAGGGCACGCTCGTGCTGGTTGGCGACCAGCCACAGCTCGCCGGCGTAGCGCAGCACGTCCGGCGGGAAATTGTCGTCCAGCGCCAGGCCTTCCTCGATCACCTCCGCCGCCTCGGCCGGGCGCTCCTGGCGGCGGATCACGTCGGCCAGCATGTGGCGGATGCCCACCGCCTTCGGGTTCTTGGCGACCACGCGCCGGAACGCCTGCTCGGCGAAGGCGAGGTGACCCTGGGCGAGGAACGACAGCGCGAGCGCATAGCGGGTCTGGATGTCGTCCGGGGCGAGTTGGGCGCCGCGCGCGATCAGCTTGTGCGCCTCGGGCAGCTGGTTGCGATGCAGCAGGACCAGGCCCTGGATCGTCATCAGCCACGGGTGGTCCGGGTTGATGCGGGCGGCCAGCCGGGCCAGCCGGTCGGCTTCGTCCAGGTTGCCCTGGCCCAGCGCCAGCTGCGCCTGCATGACGTAGGAACGCAGTTCGTTCGGATTGAGCTCGACGCTGCGCTCGAGGGCCGGCTGCGCGTCGCCGGAGCGGTTTTCCGACACCAGCAGCGCGGCGCGCTGGTAGTACAGGCTGCTGTCCTGCGGTGCCAGCGCGATCGCGCGGTCGAGCGCCTGATGCGCCTCGCCGGGCTGGCCGGCCATCGACAGCGCGATCGCCAGCACCCGCAGCGCCTGCGGATCATCGGGCCTGGCCTCGATCGTGGCGCGCGCCATCGCGATGGCACGCGCGACGTCGCCGCTGCGCAGGGTGTCGATGATCTCGATCTCGTCGTGCATGGTGGAGCGTCTTCTTGCGGCGGCTGGCCGGGAACCGCGCATTGTAGCGATTCGTCAGGAGGCGACCGGCGCGGCCTCCGTCGCCAGCCGCTGCGCCACCCAGCGCTCGGCGAAGCCGTCCAGGCGCGCGTTCTCGATGAAGCCGCAGTGCCCGCCCCAGTGTGCGATCTCCAGCCGCGCGTGCGGCGGCAGCACCAGCTGGTGGAAGTCGCCGATCGGGATCACCGGGTCGTCGTCGGCCATCAGGATGTCGGTCGGCACCGCCAGCGGCGCCAGCCGGTCGCCGGCGATCGAGTAGCCGTCGAAATAGTTGTCCAGCGAGCCGAAGTCGGTGTGGCGCTGCACCAGCCACTCGGTCAACTCGCGCATGTGCAGCTTGAGCGTGGCGTCGTCGAAATCGTGCTGCTCGGGGAACAGCCGGCGCTTGCGCTGCAGCGACTCGCGCCACTTCTTCTCGAAGTAGCGCATGTACATCGGCGTGCCCTGCTCCATCTGCAGCATGGTCCGCGCCGGATCCAGCACCGGGCACACCGAGGCCACGCGCGCCAGCTCCAGCCCGGCCGCGGGCGCGCGCAGCGCCAGCCGCAGCACGAAGTTGCCGCCCAGCGAATGCCCGGCCGCCACCATCGGCGTGCCCGGCGGCTGGAACCGGCGGGCGATGTCGCAGGCCGCGTGCACGACCTCGTCGATGCGGTTGGAGTGGAACAGCGCCTCGTTGAGGTGGTGGGTGCCGCCGTGGTCGCGGAAGTTGAGCCGGAACACGTCGAAGCCGCGCCGCAGCAGCTGCACTGCGGTCATGCGCATGTAGCTCGACTCGGTGCTGCCTTCCCAGCCGTGCAGCAGCAGGGCCAGCCCGCGCGGGCGCATCCCCGGCAGCGTCGTGTGCAGGCCGTGCAGGCGCACGCCGTCGCCGCCGTCGACCATGTGCCCGCTGCTGGTGGCGCCCAGGCGCTTGAGTCCGTAGGCGCCGCGCATGCGCCGCAGCGGGCTGCCGGCCAGGATCGACTGCAGGTGGCGGTTGCGCAGCCACGCCGGCGGCCGGTAGTCGGCGCCGTGCAGGGGGCGGGTGCCGGTGGGTGCGTCGTCGGCGCCGGTGGCGGGGCGCAGGGGTTCGCGCGACGGTGGCTGGAGGCCGGGCATCGGCGTGCTCAGGCGCGCGCGGCCGGCGCCGGTTCGCCCCCCAGTGCGGCGACGATGCGCGCGCGCGCCAGTTCGGCGATGCGGCGCCGGCCCTCGGCGTCGCCGGGCACGATCGGCGGCAGGAACACCACTTCCACCGGCCGCGCCGGCTCGCCGATCAGGCGGATGAAATTGGCCAGGAAATTTTCCTTCGGCTGGAACGCGACGACCGTCTGCGCGCTGCCCTCGCTGCCATAGCGCAGCGCCACCGGCTGCACCGGCGCGCCGGCCTCGACCGCGGCCAGGAAGATGCGGGCGTGGAACGGGCCGACCTCGCGCCCGTCGCGCGTGCGCCCCTCCGGGAACACGCCGACCGAATGCCCCGAGCGCAGCCGCGCCAGCATCACCTGCAGCACGCCGCCGAGCGACTCGGTGCTGCCGCGCTGGTGGAAGATCGTCTCGCCGCGCGTGGCCAGCCAGCCGACCAGCGGCCAGCCGGCGATCTCGCGCTTGGCGACGAAGCCCATCATCCGCTGGCTGTGCAGGGTGACGATGTCGACCCAGCTGACGTGGTTGGCCACGAACAGCGTCGCTTCCGGCACCGGCTCGCCGATCCGCGCCACGCGCATGCCGAACACGCGCAGCAGCCCCGACGACCAGGCCCGCACCATGCGATGGTCCAGCCGCGAGTCGCCGATCCGCATCGCTCCCCACGGCCGCATCATCAGCAGCAGGGTGACGGGCAGGTCGACCGCGAGGTGCCAGAGCAGGAACGGCACCCGGTACAGGTAGCGCCACGCGCGGACCAGCCCGTCTCCCGACGCCGGTGTTTCGGGTGGGACGGGGGAAGGCTGCGAAGTCATCCGGTCAAGATACCGGATGCCCGCGGCGCACGGAATCGGCACGCGCCGCACCCGGCTCTTGTGGGAGCGGCCATGGCCGCGAT
>NZ_BAAAZU010000001.1:103201-122912 GCF_039537065.1 Luteimonas lutimaris
TCCCCGCTCCCACGGGGGTCACTTCCACGGGAACGGTGGCCCGGCAACGCTGCCGGTCAGCCGCGCCGCGCCACCACAGCCAGGGTCAGCCGCGACACGCAGGCCAGGCGGCCGCGGTCGTCCTCGATGCGGATCTCCCAGACCTGGGTGCTCCGCCCGACGTGCAGCGGGCGTGCGGTGCCGGTCACGGTGCCTTCGCGCACGCCGGCCAGGTGGTTGGCGTTGATCTCGATGCCCACGCACATGTGGGCCTCGTCCACGCACAGGTTGCCGGCGCTGCTGCCGAGGGTTTCGGCCAGCAGCACCGAGGCGCCGCCGTGCAGCAGGCCGTAGGGCTGGTGGGTGCGCGCGTCCACCGGCATGGTGGCGCGCACGAAATCGTCGCCGATTTCGGTGAACACGATGCCCAGCGCTTCCATCGCGGTGTTGCGCGAGGCGGCATTGAGCTCGGCGAGATCGGAGCCGGCGCGGAAGATCACGCCGGCGGCGCCGGCGCGCAGGCGGCGCGGCTCACTTGAAGGTGAACATCCCGGGACGCCAGGCGCGCACGTAGCTGCGCTTGGCGCCGTAGCCGCTGCTGCTGCCGTAGCCGATGCCGACGTCGCGCTGGCGGCGCGAGCGCATGCGCCCGACCAGCTCGTCGCGGCGGCTGTCCAGCCAGTCGGTGCGGCCGATGCCGGCCGGCTCGACGCCGCGCCGCGTCGCTTCGAGGGCGCGGTATTCGCAGAAATCGTCGTAGGCGTCGAGCTCGTGGCGCAGTTCGCGCACGCACAGCTCGATCATGATGGCGTCGTCGAGGAAGCCGAGCACCTCGACGTTGTCGGGGATCACGTCCTTCGGGTCGATGAAGTAGAGCAGCGCCGACATCACCCGCGCGCGGTCCTCGTCGTCCATGTGCCAGCCCTCGTCGCGGACCATCGCGATCATGTCGTCAAGCTGCAGCAGGCGCTCGCGGACGAAATCGGGGATATGGACCTTCTGCGCGTCGGCGAGCAGCTTGCCGGCCGCCTCCACGACCTCGGCGGCGGACTTGCCCTCGGCCGCCTTGCGCGATGCCTCCATCGCCTTCTGGAAGTGTTCGAGGTCGCGGTCGCTGAGATCGATGGTCAATGAGATCGACATGGGGGATCCGGTTATGGGTGCGGGTAAGACCGTGAAGCCTAGGCGTGGGTAAGCGCGCCAGTCAACAAACCTGAAGGCAGTCGTTGCAGGCCTCAGCCGCAGCGGAAGCGCTCGTTGCCCCAGTTGCTGGTGTAGCGACGGCCGCTGGCATAGCCGCTGCTGTTGCCGTAGCCGACGCCGAAATCGCGGCTGCGGGCAGCTTCGCGATAGGAGAACGGACGCGGGGAAACGCTGGCCGGGCGGCGCGGGGCGGAAGTGGCGGGGATGCGGGTCTGGACGTTCATGGCGTGCTCCTGTCGGGGTGTGTGCTTTGGTGTGTTGGTAGACTACAACACCAGATCGATGGGGGCATGGGCTGGAAGTCATGGGTGGGTGGGGCCGGGACTCGGGACTCGGGACCCGGGACCCGGGCTCGGGGCTCGGGGAATCCGGAATCGGAGAGGCCTATTGCTTTTGATCGTCATTTCCGCGAAAGCGGGAACCCAGTCCCCCCGTATCGGGGACTGCGTTCGGGGGAGCGCCACTGGGTGATCAGACATTCGTCTGTCGAGAGCCCCGCTTTCGCGGGAATGGCGCAAGGGAGCGGTGGTCGTCACCGGCGAAAGCTCGCGGCTTCCGCCGCTCCTACACGAGCAGAGGCGCGGAAGCGTCGATCCCGCGGACCCGACCCGGCCTGTCCCGGGTCCCGGATCCCGGGTCCCGAGTCCCGAGTCCCAGTCCCGAATCCCGAGTCCCGAGTCCCGGCTCCCGAATCCCGGCTCCCTCAAAGAATCGGCGCCAACCCCGCCCCGAACGCCGTGAAGATCCGCGTCATCACCGACTTCAGCCCCAGGCTAACCTCGGGAAAATCCCCCACTGGCTCGTAACAGTCGCGGAAACGGGGGTCCGAGGGCGGCAGCGGCAGCGGGCAGCCCGGGCCGGGCATGAACTCGTAGCTGGTGGCGTAGCGCACCGGCCACAGGTCGAAGATCGGCAGGTGCTCGGAAATCTTCGCCAGCGAGTACTCCAGCCCCGAGAACACCGGCGGCCGGGGCCGGCGGGCGATGGTCCAGGCGTTCTCCGGCGCCATGTCGCGGCGGATGCTGTCGGCCAGCGCCCTGGCGAACGCGGGGTCGTCGATCACCACCGCGCTCTCGGTGTTGTAGTTGTCGCCGCGCGGGTCGAAGTTGTGGGTGCCCACCACGCCGATGTGCTCGTCGACCACCATCGACTTGGCATGCAGCCCGAAGCGCACGCCCCCGCGCGCCAGCGGCACCGGCTGGTTGGCCGAGAAGCCCGACCAGCGCAGCGCCGAGTATTCGCGCCCCAGCGGCCGCCGGCTGTCGGGCGGGGTGGCCCGGGTGAACACCGGCGTGCCGTCCTGGCGCCACTGCACGTCGAAGGCGCCGGTGGCCTCGGGGTCGATCGGTGCGGATTCCGGGAACGGCTTGAACTCGTGGATCTCGAAGCCGAAGTCGCGCAGGTAGCGGCGCTTGTACTTGTACGACAGTGCGTAGGTGATGAAGGCGTCGGTCGCGGCCAGGCTGTTGGTCGACACCAGCACCCGCGGCGGGTCGTCGCGGTCATGCAGCTCGCGGAACAGGTCCTGCGCGGCCGGCGACAGCACCAGGTACGGGGTCTGCAGCAGGATTTCCGACTGCGCCGAGGCGATCAGCTCGCGCAGGCCGTGGGTAGACGCGGCCACGTCGCCCTCGTGCGAGCGGCGGTGCTTGCGCGGCAGGTCGGCGATGAACTCCACCTCCCCCACCGGCAGCGCCGCCGACGCCAGGCGGTCGTCGACCAGGGCGTCGTCGGCGGCATCGCTGGCCATGCGCCGGGCGCGCTCGGGCAGTTCAAAGTCCGGGTGCGGCAGCACCGGCACGCCCTCGCGCAGGATGCGCTTGCCGACGTCGACCAGCTCGGCGATGCGGCGGGTGCGGCGCGCGCCCCAGAACGCCTCGAAGTTGTCCGTCATCTCGCGCGTCACCGGCCCGGCCACCAGTACGTCGCGGTCGCGGAAGTTGTAGGCCGGGTCCCAGTCGTAATAGTCGTCCTGGTAGTTGCGCCCGCCGGTGATGCCGACGATGCCGTCGACCAGCAGCAACTTGCTGTGCATGCGCTGGTTGAGCCGCCGCCAGCAGCAGGCCGCGGCGAAGGCGTACATCGGGTAGTTAATGTGCGCCCGGCCCAGCACCGGGTTGTAGATGCGCAGCTCGAAGTTGCGGTGCGCGCCGGCCAGCGCGGCCAGGGTATCGACGTGCCGCAGCGCGGACAGCTGGTCCACCAGCACCCGCACCCGCACCCCGCGCCGGGCCGCGGCCAGCAGTTCGTCGAGGACCAGGTGGCCGGCGTCGTCCTCGTCGAAGATGTAGGTCTGCAGGTCGATGTCGTGCTGCGCGCTGCGCAGCAGGTTCAGCCGCGCCAGCAGCGCGTCCTGGCCGTAGTCGAGCAGCAGCGCGTAGTGGTGCGGCGACTCCGGTGCGCTCTGCGCGTAGGCGCGGGTGCCCAGCGCGCGCAGCGGCGAGGGCTCGGCGCAGGCGTCGGCGCGGTCGCAGGTGTCGAGCGTGGATTGCGCCTGCGCGGCGATCGCCAGCGCCTGTTCGCGCTGCAGCGGCGACAGGCTCGTGCAGGCGCCGCCGGCCAGCACCATGCCGGCCAGCAGCAGGCGCAGCCAGCGGTTCATGTCCCGTCGTCCGGCGCGATGCGCATGTGCAGCGAGAACACCACCTCGTCCGACAGCGCGAAGCCCCAGCGCCCCATGTGGTAGTCGTCGCGGTCGACGGTGCCGCGGGCGACGATGTCGCAGCCCACGCCGGGGTCGTCGCAGTCCGGCGGGCTGACGACGAAGGTCTCGCGCCGCTCCACGCCGCGGATGGTGAGCACGCCGCCCAGGCGCCCGCCTTCGCGGATCAGCGATACCGGATACGGATCGGAGACGAACTCCACCCACGGGTAGCGGGCGGCGTCGAAGAAGCCGTCGCCGCGGGTCAGGCGGGTGAAGGTCGTGCTGTCCTCGATCTCCACGTCCGCGGTCGACAGCCGCAGGCGCACCTGGTGCATGCCGCCGGACATCCTGGTGATGACGCCCTCGTGGCGCGGGAAATGCCCGACCAGGGTCTTGCCCCAGCGCGTCTTGAGGGTGAAGCCGACGCGCGAGGCCTCCTGGTCGATCTGCGTCGCGTGGACGGGGCCCAGCAGCGCGAGGGTCAGCAGCGCGACGACCGCTGCGGCGGTGCCCCTTCCGGTCACGGCCACCAGAACGCGGAGAGGGTGGCCGTCCCCGGTTCGATCCCGCCTTCGCCCTGCAGCGCCAGCACCGCGATCGCGCCCGGCGGCATCCCGCGATAGTCGCCGGACTGACCGCTGTGCAGCAGCGCGGCCAGCCGCTCCAGCCCCGGGTTGTGGCCGACCACCAGCAGGCGTTCGACCTCGCGGTGGCGATCTGCCAGCGCGGCCAGGGTGCCCGGCGAGGCTTCGTAGATGTCGTCCTCCAGCCGCTGGTCGACGTAGCCGACCTGTTCGAGCACCAGCTCCAGCGTCTCGCGCGTGCGCCGCGAAGGCGAACACAGCACCAGGTCGGGCACCAGCCCGCGTTCGCGCAGCCAGCGCCCGGCGGCCTCGGCCTCGGCGTGGCCCTCGGCCGACAGCGGCCGGTCGAGGTCCGGCTGCCCGGGCGCGGGCTGCTCGGCGTGGGCGTGGCGAAGGAGGATCAGTTCGTGCATGGGGGGCTCGGGGCTGGGAACGGGGGTTGGGACCGGGGTTTGGCTTCAGCGTCGTGCTTGCAGGCTCCAGTCCCTGGATCCCGACCCCGTCACTTTTTCGCCCACCGCAGCAGCGGCTGCCAGTCGTCCTGGTGGTCGCGGACCTGCGCCGAATGGTAATCGAACAGGCTCTTGCCCAGCCCCACCAGTACCACATAGGCCTGGCTGTCGCGCAGCTGGGCGACCACCGGGTAGGGCCACTGGGCGAGCAGTTCCAGCGCCTGCTGGGAGGCGTTGGTCCACGGCTTGAGCTTGTTGGCGACCAGCCCGACCCGCACCTGGCCGCGGCGGATGCGCGGGTGCTTGGCCAGCGAATTGAGGAACGGCACGGTGGCGTCGATGTCCAGCGACGAGGGCAGCACCGGCACCACCAGGGCGTCGGCGTGTTCGAGGTAGGCGTCGAGTTCGTCGCGCATCGCGCCGGCCGGCGTGTCGATGACCATGCGCTGGGCATCGTCGGGCGCGCTGCGGAACCAGCCCTTGCGCGTGCCGTCGATCGGCAGCACGGCGCTTTCCAGCCCGGCCCGGCGCTCGGCCCAGCGCGTCGAGGATCCCTGCGGGTCCGCGTCGACCAGGATCGTGCGCTGTCCCGACAGCGCGGACTGCGCGGCAAGATGCGTCGCGATCGTGGTCTTGCCGACACCGCCCTTGGAACTGGCCACCAGCACTGTCTTCATGCGCTTCCTCCGGATCGACGAAACGATCCGCGAGGGTACACCGGCCCGCCGGTGGCCGCGACCGCGCGGCCGCGGACCGTGATCGAACTCAGGCAGGTGCACCGACGCTACGCGATGAGCGGGCAGACCATGCACGCGCTGGCGGGCGTGGACCTGCGCGTGGACGCGGGCGAGTTCGTCGCCATCACCGGGCCGTCCGGCTCGGGCAAGTCGAGCCTGCTCAACATCCTGGGCTGCCTCGACCACGCCAGCAGCGGCGACGTGGCAGGCGGCGCGGGTGGACCCGATCGCGGCGCTGCGGCAGGAGTAGGGCTGGGGATTCGGGACTCGGGGAGTCTGGAATCGGAGGCGTATCGCTTTTGATCGTCATTCCCGCGAAAGCGGGAACCCAGTCCCCTTCGTACCGGGGGCTGCATCGGCGCGGAACGCCACTGGATGAGCAGGCATTCGTCTGTTGAGAGGCCCGCTTTCGCGGGAATGACGGAGCGGTGGCCGTCATGGGCGGAAGCTCGCGGCTTCCGCCGCTCCTACACGAGCAGGAGGCGCGGAAGCGCCCATGCCGCGGAACCGGTCCATCCCGAGTCCCGAGTCCCAGGCCCCGATTCCCGATTCCCGATTCCCGATTCCCGATTCCCGAGTCCCGAGTCCCGGCTCCCGAGTCCCGGCTCCCGCGCCTCACCGCCTCGGCGCCTGCCACCCCGCCGGCGGTTCCGCGGGGACCCGGGCCTCCGCCAGCACACGCTCGACGAGATCGCGTTCGCTGCGCACCGCGGGATCCCGCAGCAGGCGGGCGAACTGGGCGGCGCCGCCGTCGGGCTGGCTGCCGGCGATCCGGCCCCACTCGAGCATCCGCCAGTCCAGGCGCCGGCGGCGTTCGCGGGCGTCGGCCTGTTCGCCGGGGGTGGCGGCGGTGGCCTGCAGCAGGGCGACGCCGATCGAGGTGCCGATGCTGGTGTCGGCGGTGTCGGCGGCCACGCGGGCGACCTGGCGGCAGTCCGCGCGACGCGTGGGGGCGGCATCGAGCGCGTCCCCGCGGCAGGCGTCGACCAGCGGCTGCAGCGCCGGCGCCGCCACCGCGGCGAGGATCCCGGCCGCCGCCACCGCGGCGGCACCGTCGGCCGGCAGTTCGTCGCCGCCGAGCACGGCGCGCTCCGCCGCGGTCTGCGGATGCGCGGCGAGTGTGGCCTGCATCCAGCGCAGCTGTTCGTAGTAGTGCTGGTCCAGCCGCGCATAGCGGCCGGCCTGTGGCAGCCAGTCGGCGGCAGTGCCCGCGTACAGGTGCGGCGCAAGGTTGTCGGGTTCCAGCTTCCGCCAGCGCGCCAGCGCCTGCGTCCGGACCGCGGCATCGGCCGGGGCGTCGCCCTGCAGCAGCAGCGCGTTGGCGACCACGTCGCTGCCGGCGCGCGCCGAGGCCAGCTGCCGCCACTTGCCCACGCGCGGATCGGCCGGCACCGCCTGCGAAGGCGCGTCACCGCCCGGCGCCGCGCCGGCCATCCCGGCCTGGCCGGCCAGCTGCAGCAGGGTGGCGGCGAAGGCCAGGTCGCGCGGCTTGCCGCTGGCGGCCAGTGCGTCGGCGACGCGCGCGTACCAGGCGCCGGTCGCGGCCTGCGCGGCCTGCAGTTCGGCCGCCTCGTCGGCGTCCATCGCCCCGTCGGCGGGCATCGGCACCTGCGCGGCGCAGGAAAACGCGGCCGGCAGCAGCGCCACCAGGCAGGCCAGGGTCCATTTCATGCGGGAGTCCGTCAGTCGGGGGACCCCGACGATAACGCGTGCCGCGGCCGCGGTCAGGGCCAGGCCGGCGGCGCTTCCCGCCACGCGGCGGCGACCTCGGCCAGGGTCGCGCGGTCTTCCTCGCGCCAGTCCGGCAGCAGCGCCGGCAGGTTGGCCGGATCGTTCCAGCGCAGCGGCTCGGTGCGCACGGCGGCGGCGTACCAGCGCACGGCCTCGTCGCGGCGGTCGAGCGTCCACAGCGCCAGCGCCAGCGTCGGCGGTACCCACGACGGGTTGCCGAACGCCTCCGCGCCGACTTCGCGCCAGCTGGCCAGCGCGCCCTCGGCGTCGCCGGCGTGGAACAGGTCCCAGCCCTGGTTCCAGAGCAGCGGGCGATACAGGCGGTGGCTGCTGCCGATCGCCCCGCGCACGCGTGCGTAGAGCGCGGCGCCGATGTCGGTCCGGCCGCCCGCGTATGCGATGTGGGCCAGCTGGGCGGCGGCGAGGTTGGCGTCGCGGCCGTTGCCGTTCATCACCTTGAGCAGGCGCTGCTGGACGGCGTCGTCGCTGCCCGGCTGCAGCACCAGCGGACGCGCGGTCTGCGCGTCCTGGTCGAAATAGAATTCCTTCGGCGCCGGCAGCGGCCGGGCCTGCGCCCATGCAGGCAGCGGAAGCACGAGCGGGACCAGCAGGACGAATGCGCCGAGACGGCGCAGGCAAGGCATGTTCATTGCGACTTCATTGTGGCGGGGACCCCCTTCCCCGGCGCGCATGGTAGCCGCTGGGCCGCGCGGGTGAAACCGGAACCCCCGTGCGCCGCGGTCCCGCGGCACACTGCCCGCATCCGGGCGCGCCCGCGCGCCGCCTTCCGAACGCGGCCACAGGACCGGCCGCGAACCGCCCCGCTGCTACAATCCCGCGCCATTTTTTTAGCACCGGCGGGCACTTGCGCCCGCGACCAGCCCGCGACCCCGGTCGCCTGCCAGACGAAGCCCGCCGCCATGACCAGCACCGCCGAACTGTCCTCCCCTGCCTCCGCCGGCACCGGCCTGACCCGCGGCGTGGTCGACGCCGACTACACGCTGGAAGACAAGTTCACCCGCACCCGCGGCCGCATCTACCTCTCGGGCGTGCAGGCGCTGGTGCGGCTGCCGCTGATGCAGCGGCTGCGCGACGAGGCGGCGGGACTCGACACCGGCGGCTTCGTGTCCGGCTACCGCGGCTCGCCGCTGGGCGGCTTCGACCTGGAGCTGTGGCGCGCGAAGAAGCACCTGGAAGCCGCCGGGGTGAAGTTCACCCCCGGCCTCAACGAGGACCTCGGCGCGACCATGGTCTGGGGCACGCAGCAGACCAACCTGTTCCCGGGCGCGACCGTCGAGGGCGTGTTCGGCATGTGGTACGGCAAGGGCCCGGGCGTGGACCGCTGCGGTGATGTGTTCAAGCACGCCAACGCCGCCGGCACCTCGAAGCTCGGCGGCGTGCTGGCGCTGGCCGCCGACGACCACGCCTGCCGCAGTTCGACCTTGCCGCACGGCTCCGAGCACGAGTTCGTCAGCGCGATGATGCCGGTGCTCAACCCGGCCGGGGTGCAGGACATCCTGCAGATGGGCCTGCTGGGCTGGGCGATGAGCCGCTACACCGGCCGCTGGGTGGGCTTCAAGACGATCGCCGAGACGGTGGAATCGTCGGCGTCGGTGGACGTGGACCCGTTCGCGCTGGAGATCGTCACCCCGGACGACTTCGAGATGCCGCCGGGCGGCCTCAACATCCGCTGGCCGGATCCCCCGATGGAGCAGGAGATGCGCCTGCACCGCTACGCGGTCAAGGCCGCGCAGGCGTTCGCGCGCGCCAACCGCATCGACCGCGTGGTGATCGATTCGCCGCAGGCGCGGCTGGGCATCGTCACTACCGGCAAGAGCTACCTGGACGTGCTGCAGGCGCTCGAATACCTCGGCCTGGACAGCGAGGCCTGCGCGCGCATGGGCATCCGCGTCTACAAGGTCGGCATGACCTGGCCGCTGGAGCCGCAGGGCATCCGCGCCTTCGCGCGCGGGCTGGAGGACATCCTCGTCGTCGAGGAGAAGCACGGCTTCATCGAAGGCCAGATGAAGGAGCTGTTCTACAACTTCGACTTCGGCCTCGACGGCGGCCGCCGGCCGAGCATCGTCGGCAAGTACGACGAAAACGGCGAATGGATCCTGCCGTCCACCGGCGAGCTGACCCCGGCGACCATCGCCGGCGTGATCGCGCGCCGGATCCAGCGCGGCATCCCGATGGAAGCCGCCGACGCCGCGCACATCGGCGAGGTCCTGCGCTGGATGCAGGAGAAGGAAGGCGCGCTGGCCCTGCCGCGCGCGCAGTTCCCGCGCGTGCCGCACTATTGCTCCGGCTGCCCGCACAACACCTCGACCGTGGTGCCGGAAGGCTCGCGCGCGATGGCCGGCATCGGCTGCCACTACATGGTCACGTGGATGGACCGCAGCACCGACACCTTCACCCATATGGGCGGCGAAGGCGTCACCTGGTCCGGGCAGGCGCCATTCACCGACACCCCGCACGTGTTCCAGAACCTCGGCGACGGCACCTACTTCCACTCCGGCACGCTGGCGATCCGGCAGTCGGTGGCGACCGGCGTCAACATCACCTACAAGATCCTCTACAACGACGCGGTGGCGATGACCGGCGGCCAGCCGGTGGACGGCACGCTGTCGGTGCCGCAGATCGCACAGCAGGTGCGCAGCGAGGGCGTGCAGGCGATCGTCGTGCTCAGCGACGACATCGACAAGTGGTCCGACCGCTCGATCTTCCCGCCCGGCGTCGAGTTCCTCGACCGCCGTGAGCTCGACGCGGTGCAGAAGCGCCTGCGCGAGGTCAAGGGCGTGTCCGTGCTGATCTACGACCAGACCTGCGCCACCGAGAAGCGCCGCCGCCGCAAGCGCGGCAAGCTGGTCGATCCGGCCAAGCGCGTGTTCGTCAACACCCTGGTATGCGAAGGCTGCGGCGACTGCGGGCAGAAATCGTTCTGCGTGAGCGTGCTGCCGAAGGAGACCGAGTTCGGCCGCAAGCGCGAGATCGACCAGAGCAACTGCAACAAGGACTACAGCTGCGTCGAGGGCTTCTGCCCCAGCTTCGTCACCGTGCACGGCGGCACGCCGCGCAAGGGCCGCAAGGTCAACGCCGCCGAGCGCCTGGCCGGGCTGCCGGCGCCGACCATCGCCAGCGACCTGTCGCAGCCCTGGAACATCCTGCTCACCGGCGTCGGCGGCACCGGCGTGGTCACCATCGGCGCGCTGCTGGGCATGGCCGGGCACCTCGAAGGCAAGGGCGCGACCGTGCTCGACCAGACCGGCCTGGCGCAGAAGGGCGGCGCGGTCACCACCCACATCCGCATCGCCAGGGCGCCCGCCGACATCCACGCCGTGCGCATCGCCGCCGGCGAGGCGGACCTGGTGCTGGGTTGCGACATGGTCGTGGTCAACGACTACTGGACGCTGTCGAAGATCCGCGCCGGGCGCACGCAGGTGGTGCTCAACACCTGGGAAGCGATGCCTGGCAGCTTCACCACCCGCCCCGACCTGCAGTTCCCGGCCGCCGAGATCGTCGCCGCGGTCAGCCACGCGCTGGACGGCGGCGCGCCGCTGCAGTTCGACGCCACCCGCGTGGCCACCGCGCTGCTGGGCGACGCGATCGCGACCAACCTGTTCATGCTCGGCTACGCCTGGCAGCGCGGGCTGGTGCCGCTGTCGTTCGAATCGCTGATGCGCGCGGTGGAACTCAACGGCGCCGCGGTCGAGATGAACAAGACCGCCTTCGCCTGGGGCCGGCTGGCGGCGATCGATCCCGACGCGGTGTTCGAGGCCGCCGGCATCGTCCGCAACGCGTCCACGGTGGCCGAGAGCACGCCGCGCGCGCTGGAGGCACTGCCGCCGGGCGAGTGGGAAAGCACCGAATGGGGCGCGACCTCCGCGCCGAAGGCCGCGCGCGACGAGGACGAACTGCGCCACGTGCCCGCGCACGGCGGCGACAACGTCGCCTTCCTGCCGCTGGACGACAGCCGCCTGTCGCGCTCGCTCGATGAACTGGTGAGCCGCCGCGCGGCGTTCCTCACCGACTACCAGAACGCCGCGTACGCGAAACGCTACACCGACTTCGTGGCGAAGGTGCGCACCGCCGAGCAGGCGAAGGCGCCCGGCGCGACCGACCTCACCGAAGCCGTCGCCCGCTGTTTCTTCAAGCTGATGGCCTACAAGGACGAGTACGAAGTCGCGCGCCTGTACACCAGCGGCGACTTCCGCAGGAAGCTCGAGCAGCAGTTCGATGGCGACTACAAACTGCACTTCCACCTGGCCCCGCCGCTGCTGGCGAAGAAGAATGCCAAGGGCGAACTGGTGAAGAAGGAATACGGCCCGTGGGTGTTCACCGCCTTCAAGGTGCTCGCCAGGCTGCGCGGCCTGCGCGGCGGTGCGCTGGACGTGTTCGGCTACACCGCCGAGCGGCGGATGGAGCGCCGGCTGATCGACGACTACGAGCAGACCGTGGGCAACCTGCTCGACACGCTCGACGCCGGCAACGCCGGCCTGGCCGCGGAGATCGCCGCGATCCCCGAACAGATCCGCGGCTACGGCCACGTCAAGGAAGCGCACCTGCACAAGGCCAAGGCGCGCGAGGCCGAACTGCTGGCGCGCTGGCGCGATCCATCGCGACCGGCCGGCCGCGAGGCGGCCTGAGGTGGCCGTTGCCGGCGAACGCGAGCGGCTGCCGCTGTTCGTCCGGGTCCCGCCACCGCTGACCTTCGCCGCCGCGTTCGCGCTGGGCCTGGTCCTCCAGCGCGCGGCTCCGCTGCCGCTGCCGCAGGGCCCGTGGCTGGACGCGATGCACGCCGCCGGTGCCGTTGTGGCCAACGCCGGCCTGCTGCTGGCGCTGGTGTGCCTGGGCATGTTCGTGCACCGCCGCACCACGATCCTGCCGGCCCGAACCGCGACCGCCATCGTCGACCGCGGCCCCTACCGCTTCAGCCGCAACCCGATGTACCTGAGCCTGATCCTCGCCTACGCCGGCCTGGCCGGGATGCTGGGAAGTCCGTGGTCGCTGCTGTTCCTGCCGCTGCCGGTCGCGACGCTGCAGCGGGTGACGATCCCGCACGAGGAGGCCCGGCTGGCGATGGCGCTCGGCGACGATTACGCCCGCTACCGGGCGCGGGTACGGCGCTGGATCTAGGCCTGCGCCAGGGTACTCACGCGCCCTCGCCGGTCATGATCACCAGGAATTCGCCCTCGCCTTCGTCGACCCAGAACTCGTGGCGCATGCCGGCCGGGACGAACACGCTTTCGCCCTTGCGCACGGTGGCCTCGCGGCCGTCGAACCTGGCACGGACCTCGCCGGCCAGGACCACGAAGATCGAATCGAATTCGTTGGCCTGGTCGGCCGGGTCGCGATTGACGTGCATGCCCGGCTTCAGGCCGTACCATGCGGTGCGCAGGCCTTCGCCGTAATACAGCGGTACCGCATGCCCGCCATGCACCTGGCGCCCGTGGCCGAAGCCGAACTTCACGATCTCCGGTGCGCCGGTGGCGAAGAAGTGGAACCAGGCCGGGATCAGCTCGCTGCGGACGCGATCCTTGTATCCGGCGCCGATGTCGACCGCCATCGGCGTCGGATCGCTTGGCCGCGCCTGGCCCAGGGTGGTGAGGATGTTCATGCGGCCGCTGGCGATGTCGCAGTACACATCGCGGGGCGCGGAGAAACGGGTGGCGTAATCGGCACCGGTTGCCGCGACCACGCGCCCGGTGCCCTGCCTGGGCAGCTCGACGCGAAAGGATTCCCCGGTATCGGTGACCTGCAGTTCGAATGCGGCATCGGCGTGCAGCTGCGCCGCGTCGCGGCGGCTCCAGTCCGCCGCCCATGCGTCGACCGCGGCGGCGATGTCGCAATCGGCGGCAGCCTGCGCGGGCGCGGCGAACAAGGCGGCGACGGCGACGATGAGGTGCATGGGGCGCACGGCGATCTCCCTTCGCGAATCCGTGCACGCATGGTTGCGCGGCGCGACGCCGAAGGCCCGTGCCAAACGTTGGCGAACGATGTCCACGGTAGGAGCGGCTTCAGCCGCGAGCTCTTGCTTTGCCCTGCCCTGCCTTCGCGGGTGAGGAAGCAAAGCTCGCGGCTGAAGCCGCTCCTGCAATGGCCCGCTCAGCGCGCGGTGAGGATCTTCGTCAGGTAGTCCGGCGTGCCCTCGATGCGCTCCAGGTGCGGGTAGCGCGGGCCGCCGTGGTAGTCGACGTCGATCGTGCGATAGCGGTCGAACTCCTTCACCAGCAGCCGGATCGGCGCCTTGTCGTCCTTCGCGGCCTTGATCGCATCGGCCAGCGCGTCCTTGTCGTAGGCGATGTCGTTGACCGCAACCACGGTCATGCCGCTGCCCACGCCGGCGTCGAACGCCGGGCTGTCCCAGCGCACCTCGGAGACGTTGCCGCCGCGGTCGATGTTGAGCCCGAGCGAGTAGATGAAGCTCGCCGCGCCATTGCTGTCCTTCGCCCGCGCCTTCTCGTAGGCGTTGGGCTCATCCTTGTAGACCAGCTTCCAGCCGCTGGCTTCCAGGCCACCGGTCAGCGGCGCCTTGCCGTCGAGGCGGTCGCGCAGGAAGGTGCGCCAGTCGTCGTGGACCACGCCGTCGAGCGCGGCGACCACGTCGTCGAAGGTGTAGGTGTCCTGCGTCTTCCACTCCCCGTCGTTGCCGCCGAAGAAGGCGCGCGCGAAGTCGTCGAGTGACTTCTTGCCGTTGCTGAGCTTGCGGATGCGCGCGTCGGCCTCCAGCCACAGCATCTGGCCGCCGGAGTAGTAGTCCTCGCTCATCTGGTAGCCGCGATACGGCTTGGGCCGGCGGCGGGCGACGATCGGATCGTTGGTGGTGTCCTGCAGCGCGCGCCATTCCAGGCCCGGGCGGTTGTCGGCGTAGGTCGCCGCGACCAGCGCCAGCGCGTCGCGCGAGGCGTCCATCGGCCGCAGCCCGGCACGCGCGGTCAGCACGTTGCCCCAGTACTGGGTCTGGCCCTCGTACACCCACAGCAGGCTGCCCTGCATCGGCACGTTGTAGTTGGGCGTCCACAGGTCGGCCGGGCGGCGGTACTTGCCGTTCCACGAATGCGTGTACTCGTGGCCGAGCAGGTCGGTGCTGCCGGTCTTTTTGTCCCAGCCGGTGAAGTAATCGGTGCCGACGCCGTTTTCGCTCGAACGCTGGTGCTCCAGCCCGTTGCCGCCCATCTGCCTGGACAGCGAGAACAGGAAGTCGTAGTGGTCGTAGTGCTGCGCCCCGTAGAGCTTGAGCGTCTGTTTCACCAGTTCGCGGTGCTGCTCGATGTGCTCGGGCTCGGCTTCCAGGTATTTCGCCGCGTCGGCGACCACGTTCAACCGCACCGGCACCTTCGCGCCGGGCGCCAGGTCGAAGGTCTTGAAGTAGCGGCCTGCGTACACCGGCGAGTCGACCAGGATGTCCAGCGGCACCGGCTGGTAATGCACGGTGCCGCCGTCGCGGCTGGCGACATCCAGCGCGCTGGCGGCCTGGAAGCCGGCGGGATACTTCACCGTCGCGGCGTACTCGATGCGGCTGGCGTAGTGCCCGGCCGGATACAGCACCACCGCGTTCCACTGCAGGTTGAGCATATTCGGCGTCATCACCACGCGGCCCTGGTTGCGGTCGGTGGGCGTCAGGTACTGGTACTGCATCGACAGCGACGACACGCCGGCCGGCACGTCGACGTGGAAAGCAAACACGTCGAGCGGGTCGCGCTTCCAGTCCAGCCGCTGGCCGTTGGCGGTGATCTCCAGGCCCGCGATCTTGTCGATCGGCCCGGACGCGGCGTGGTTGCCCGGCAGCCAGGCCGGGAACAGGAGGGTCAGTTCGCCGGGCTTCACCGGCATGGTCTGGGTCACGCGGAAGATGCGCTGGGCAAGGTCGGTGGCATCGACCTCGATGTTGATCGTGCCCGGGTACGCCACGTCGGCCGGCGGCGGCACTTCGGCCCGTGCGGCGGTCGCCGCGAGCGGTGACGACAGGGCGAGGGCGACGGCAAGCGACAGGCTGGCGAGGTGCGATCGGAACATGCGGCGTTTCCTGCTGGATCGGGACAATCCTGCATCCTCGCGCGGGATGGGCCGTTCGTCACCGTGCCATTGGCCATGGTCGCGCGATCCGGCGCGCGCCGGCGCCACCGCGGACGCGGGCAATACGCCGCGCGCGTGGTAGCGTGCCGTCCCCGCCCCGGGAAGCCGCCAATGTCCCTGCCCGACGACCATTCCGAAGCCGCCACGCCGCGCCGCCCCATCCTCGGCCGCTTCGACGATCGCCGCATCGAGTTGCTGATCGGCTTCTGCGTGGTGCTGATCTCGGTGATCTCGCTGTTCGTCGCCGCCAGCGCCAACCGCACCCAGGAACGCCTGCTCGCCGCGAGCGTGTGGCCCAACCTGCAGTTCGCCACCGGTAACGCCGATCGCGATGGCAACGCGGCGATCACCTTCGACCTGATCAGCCGCGGCGTCGGGCCGGCGCGCGTGCGCTGGGCGGAAATCAGCTACGACGGCCACGTCGTCGCCGACTCGGCGGAGCTGCTGGAGCGCTGTTGCGCGAGAGAGATCCAGGCCTCGGGACAGCGGACGCGGACCAGCACCAGCGGCATCCAGCCGCGCGTGGTCGGCGCCGACGAATGGATATCCTTCTTCCGCATGGGGCGCGAAGACAATGCGGAACCGGTGTGGAAGGCGCTCGAGCGCGGCCTGCCGCGGCTCGCGATGCGCGCCTGCTACTGCTCGGTGCTCGACGACTGCTGGATGCTCGACAGCCGCGAGGCCGAGCCGGCGCCGATTGCCCGCTGCCCGGCCTCCGGCGACAGCGCCTGGGGGCGTTGAGCGCCGCAGGCCGCGTCAGGCGCGCCGCAGCAGGCGCAGCCCGAACCAGTCGTCCGGGTCGTTCCAGCGATGCGCCACCCGCAGGCCCGCCTGCGCGGCGAGCGCCTCGAAGCCGGTGTCGGTGTACTTCTGGCTGTACTCGACCTGCATCGCCTCGCCTTCGGCGAAGTGGAAGCGATGGCCTTCGACGACCACATCCTGCGCGCGTCGGCTGACCAGGAAGGTCTCGATGCGGCCGGCGTCGCGCACGTACACGGCGCGATGCTCGAAGCCGCCGAGGTCGAAGTCGCTGCCGATGTCGCGGTTCAGCCGCGCCAGCAGGTTGAGCGTGAACGCGGCGGTGATGCCGGCCGCGTCGTTGTACGCGGCCTCGATCACGTCCGGCGACTTCTGCAGGTCGATGCCGACCAGCGCGCCGCCGCGCTCGCCCATGGTCTCGCGCATCGCCCGCAGCAGGCGCAGGGCCTCGGGATCGGTGAAGTTGCCGAGCGTGGAGCCGGGGAAGAAGACCAGCGCGTGGTCGGCCGCGCGCGCCGGGCGCGGCAGCGGCACCGGCCGGGTGAAGTCGGCGCAGACCGGCAACACCTCGACGTCGCCGAACTCGCGGTCCAGCCGCTCGACGCTGGCCAGCAGCGCGCTGCGCGAGATCTCGATCGGGGTGTAGGCGACCGGGTCGTCGAGTCCGTCGAGCAGCAGCCGCGTCTTGCGTCCGCTGCCGCTGCCGTACTCGACCACCTGCGCGCGCGGACCCACCGCCGCCGCGATCGCGCCCATGCTGGCTTCCAGCAGCGCCAGCTCGATCCGCGTCAGGTAGTACTCGGGCTGGCGCGTGATCTGCTCGAACAGCTCCGAGCCGCGGCGGTCGTAGAAGTACTTCGACGGCAGCCGCTTCGGGGCTTGCGACAGCCCGGCGAGCACGTCGCCGACGATGTCGTCGGGACTGGGATGCAGGTCGGTGAGCGCGACCGTCCCGCTCACGCGCCGTCCCTGGCCAGGCGCAGGCCGGAGAACTGCCAGCGCGCCTGCGGCGGGAAGAAGTTGCGGTAGCTGGCGCGCATGTGGTCGCGCGGCGTCGCGCAGCTGCCGCCGCGCAGCACGACCTGCCCGCTCATGAACTTGCCGTTGTATTCACCCAGCGACCCGGGCAGCGGGCGGAACCCCGGGTAGGCGGTGTAGGCCGAACACGTCCACTCCCACACGTCGCCGAACAGCTGTCGCAGGCCCGCGCCGTCGTCGTCCGCGGCCTGCGGATGCAGCGCAAATGCGTCGGCGAGGTTGCCGTCGACCGCCACACCTTGGGCCGCCTGCTCCCACTCGGCCTCGGTCGGCAGCCGCGCGCCGGCCCAGCGCGCGAAGGCATCGGCCTCGTAGTGGCTCAGGTGACAGACCGGCGCGTGCGGGTCGCGCGCGCGCCAGCCGCCCAGGGTGAATTCGCGCACGCTGTCTTCGTGCCAGTACAGCGGCCGCTGCCAGCCTTCGGCCTGCAGCAGCGCCCAGCCGTCGCTGAGCCAGAGCGCCGGGTTCGCGTAGGCGCCGTCATCGACGAACTGCGCGTACTCGGCATTGCTGACCGGGCGGCTGGCCAGCGCGTGCGCGGCCACCAGCACGCGATGGCGCGGCGACTCGTTGTCGTAGGCGAACTCCACCGCGTCCGGCCACGGCTCCGCGCCGGTTTCGGCAACGGCCTCGTCACGCGCGACCCAGCGCAGCGGCGCGGCCTGCCCTGCGCGGTGGGCGAGGTCGTCGCGGTACGCCGGCCCCAGCGGGTTGCACCACAGCGCATGCTTGATGTCGGTCAGCAGCAGCTCCTGGTGCTGCTGCTCGTGATGGGTGCCGAGCAGGACGACGCGCGCGGCCGCCTCGTCGAGGTCGCCGGCATCGAAGCGCCGCGCCATGCGCGCGTCGACTTCCTCGCGGTACTCCAGCACCTCGATCAGCGACGGCCGCGACACCAGCCCGCGCCGCGGCCGCGCGTGCATCGGGCCGACGCTGTTGTAGTAGCTGTTGAACAGGTAGTCCCACTGCGGGTCGACCGGCGCGTAGCCGTCGCGCGCGCCGAGCACGAAGCGTTCGAAGAACCACGTCGTGTGCGCCAGGTGCCACTTGGCCGGGCTGGCGTCGGGCATGCTCTGCACCATCGCGTCCTCGGCCGACAGCGGCGCGGCCAGCGCGATGCTGCGCCCGCGCACCGCGCGGTAGCGCGCGGCCAGCGTCGACGCATCGATCGCGTCGCGTGTGTCGTCGGCGGCGGGGAACGCGGACATGCGCCCAGCATAACGGCGCGGGCGGAACGGCGGATGACGATGTGGTCACGGCGCGGGGTCCGCGGCGGTACAGTGGCCGGATGCAAGCGCACGCGCCCCTGACGCGGGAAGACGCCGCGGCCGCCTTCCTGCCGTTCGACGGCACCCTGTACCTGGACTGCGCCGCGCGCGCGCCGCGACTGCGCAGCGTGCACGCGGCGGGCCTGGCCGCGCTGGAGGCCGACGCCGCGCCGTGGATGCAGTCGTTCGACGCGCTCGACGAGCAGGCCGGGGCAGTGCGCGCGCTGGCCGCGCGGCTGTTCGACGGTGACACCGATGCGGTGGCGCTGGTGCCCTCGGCCGCGTTCGCGCTGTCCACCGCCGCGCGCAACCTGCCGCTGGCCGCGGGCGAGGCGGTCCTGCTGCTGGACGGCCAGTTCCCTTCCAACCTGTTGCCATGGCAGCAGCGCTGCCTGGAGACCGGCGCGCGCATCACGCCGGTGCGGCGCGCCTCCGGCCAAAGCTGGACCGACGCGGTCCTGGCCATGCTGGACGCCGAATCGCGCGTGCGCGTGGTCGCGCTGCCGCAGGTGCGCTGGGACGACGGCGCGCTGCTCGACCTCGACCGCATCGCTCCGCGCGTGCACGCCGCCGGCGCCGCGCTGGTGCTCGACCTCAGCCAGAGCCTGGGCGCACTGCCGGCGGACATCGCGCGCTGGCGGCCGGATTTCGTGGCCAGCGTCGGCTACAAGTGGCTGCTGGGGCCGCGCGGCCTGGCGTGGCTGTGGGCGGCGCCGCGCTGGCGTGCGGAAGGCGTGGCGATCGAGCAGCACTGGTCGACGCGCGACGCGGGCGACGGCTGGCGCTTCGCGGTCGATGCGATGCCGCCATCGCGGCGCGGCGCGCGACGCTTCGACGCCGGTGGCCTGGACGAACCGCTGCCGCTGGCAATGGCCGGCGCCGGCCTCGAGCAGGTGCTGGCCTGGGGCGTGCCGCGCATCGCCGCCACACTCGGTGCATGCACGCGCGCGCTCGATGCCGCGCTGGATGCGAATGGACTGTCCGCGTGGAAGACGCCCGGCCACGCGCCGCACCTCACCGCGCTGCGGCCGCCCGCGGAACGGCTGGACGCGGTGTTCGACGCGCTGCGGCGCGAACGCATCGCCTGCACGCGCCGCCATGGGCTGCTGCGCATCGCACCGCACCTGCACGTCGCGCCGGACGACATGGTGCGCGTGGCTGCCGTCGCGGCGGCCGCTGCCTGACCCTTGGCGACCTGCAGGAGCGGCTTCAGCCGCGAGCCTTTGCCCCTCCCCCGCCG
>NZ_BAAAZU010000001.1:122982-175129 GCF_039537065.1 Luteimonas lutimaris
GCAAGGGGAGAAGCCAAGCCAAAAGCTCGCGGCTGAAGCCGCTCCTACGGGGTTCGTTCGGTCAGGCCCGCGCGGCGATTCGCAGCCCGCGCGGCGTCAGCATCCGCTCCACGGCTTCGAACACGCCCTGCACCACCAGCGCCAACACCGCCGCGGGCACGGCGCCTTCGAGGATCAGGCCGATGTCGTCCAGGCGGATGCCGGCGAGGATCGGCTGGCCGTAGCCGCCGGCGCCGATCAGCGCGCCCAGCGTGGCGGTGCCGACGTTGATCACCGCCGCGGTCTTGATGCCGGCCAGGATCGTGCGCAGCGCCAGCGGCAGTTCGATCCGCCACAGCCGCGTGCGCGGCGGCAGGCCGATGGCGGCAGCGGTTTCGCGCAGTTCCAGCGGAATCCCGGTCAGTCCCGCGTGCGTGTTGCGCACCACCGGAAGCAGGCTGTACAGGAACAGCGCCGCGATCGCCGGCTGTGCGCCGATCCCGAACAGCGGAATCATGAACACGAACACCGCCAGCGACGGCAGCGTCTGCAGCAGTCCGGTCAGTGACAGCACCCCCTGTCCCAGCCGTGGCCGGCGCGCCGCGAAGATCCCCAGCGGCAGCGCGAGCAGCAGCGCCAACCCGAGCGAAATGCCGACCAGCGCCAGGTGTTCACGCGTGCGCTGCCAGATGCGCGACGCGCGACCGCGCGTGTCGGGCGCATCGACGCCGAGCCAGTCGGCGGCCACGTCGGCCTCGCTGCGATGTTCCAGCTTCACCTGCGCGTTGAGGCGCTGCATCGTCGCCGCGTCGATGCGACCGGCCATGCCGCGCAGCGCATCGACCCACGCCGGTGCGCGCTGCGCGAGGTCGGCGCGGTACAGGTAGACCGCTTGGTAGGACGGGAAATAGTGGCGGTCGTCGGCGAGCACGCGCAGGCCGTAGTAAGGGATCTCGGCGTCCGTGCTGTACAGGTCGGTCGCGTCGATCGCGCCGCTGGCCAGCGCACGATAGGCCAGGTCGTGGTCGAGTCCGTCGGGCTTCTGCGGCAGGCCGTAGGCGTCGAGCAGTCCCGGCCAGCCGTCGGCGCGCTGCATGAATTCGTTGCTCAGGCCGAGCTTCAGCTGCGGATGCGCGCGCAGGTCGGACAGCGTGGCGATACCCAGCGCCGCCGCCCGCGCTTCGCGCATGCCCAACGCGTAGGTGTTGTCGAAGCCGAGCGGATCGGTCATGGCCAGCCCGCGTTCGGCCAGCGCCTTGCGCAGCGCAGCGTTGTCGGCGCCGGGCATCTGCAGCAATTCTTCGGCCAGGGTGCCGGTGTACTCGGCATAGGCGTCGATCTGGCCGTTCTCCAGCGCGCGCCAGAGGATGCGGGTGCCGCCCAGCTGGCGTTTGTGCTCGACGTCCAGGCCCTGTTCGCGCGCGAGCCCGGCGCCCATCTCGCCGAGGATCACGGCTTCGGTAAAGTTCTTGGAGCCGATGACGACGTGCGCGGCGGCGCTGTGGCGCGGCGCGGCCTGATGCGTCGCGTCCTGCGTGGCCGCCGTCGCAATGCCCGGCGTGGCAGCGATGAGAATCCCGACGAACCACAAACACGCCACGCCCGCCCACCAACCCCACGCCGTCATTCCCGCAAAGGCGGGGCTCTCAACAGACGAATGTCCGGTCATCCAGTGGCGCAGATACCTGACACCCGCGCCGGATCGCGAGGGCGACTGGGTTTCCGCTTTCGCGGGAATGACGGCGCGGGGGGCGGAAATGACGGCGGGGAAGACGCTGCGTGCCCGCAAGCACGCAGCCCCGGCCCATCGCCCCATCGCGCGCACCCCGCTCACGCACTCTCCTCCACACTCCGCTGCGCGGTCATGAACTCGCGCACGAACGGATCGGCCGGCGCCTCCAGCAGCTCGCGCGCGCTGCCCTGCTGCAGCACGCGGCCGCCGCGCAGCAGCACCAGCATGTCGCCGAGCCACGCGGCCTCGGCGACGTCGTGGGTGACCAGCACCACGGTCTTGTCGAGCGTGTCGAACAGCTCGCGCATCTGCGCCTGCAGTTCGTGGCGCACGATCGGATCGAGCGCGCCCAGCGGCTCGTCGAGCAGCAGGACCTTCGGGTCGAGCATCAGCGCGCGGATCAGGCCCACGCGCTGGCGCTGGCCGCCGGACAGTTCGGCCGGGAAGCGCGACAACGCCTCGAACGGCAACCGGCACAGCGTCGCCAGTTCGCGCAGGCGCGCATCAATGCGGGCGCGATCCCAGCCCAGCGTGCGCGCCAGCAGCGCGGCGTTGCCGGCGGCGGTCAGGTGCGGGAACAGCCCACCCTCCTGGATCACGTAGCCGATGCGGCGGCGCTGTTCGAGCAGGGCCTCGCGCCGCAGCGGTTCGCGGTCGAAGCGCACCTCGCCGCTGTCCGGCCATTCCAGGCCGACCAGCATCCGCAGCACGCTCGACTTGCCGGCGCCGCTGGGACCGATCAGCGCGGTGGTGCGGCCGGCCGCGATCGACAGGTCCAGCGCGTCGAGCGCAAGCGCGCGGCCATAGCGTTTCGACACCTGGCGCAGTTCGAACATCGGGCGAGGATATCGCAGCGGCCGGCGACGCCCTCAGCGCATCCGGCGCCACGCCAGGCAGCGGTTGTTCGCCGGCATCGCCACGTCGTCCACCCGCCGCAGCCCGATGTCGCGCGCCAGCGCATCGACCGCCCCGGAGTCGCGGATGCCCGAGCGCGGATCGCGCGCCTTGAGCCAGGCGTCGAAATCACGGTTGCTGTCGCTGGTGTACGCGCCGTCGTCGTTGAACGGCCCGTAGACCACCAGCACGCCGTCGCCGCCCAGCACCCGGTCCACGCCGGCGAAGAAGGCCTCGACCTCCGGCCATCCCATGATATGCAGCGTGTTGGCGCTGAAGGCGGCGTCGAATCGCCCGTCATCCGTGCCTGCGTACGGCCACGCGGCCGCGGCGACATCGAGCGCCAGCGGCGGCGGCGTGTTGCCGAGCGCCGCCTCGTCCAGCCAGGCGCGGATGCCCGGCAGGTGTCCGGCGCGGTCGGAGCACTGCCATTGCAGCCACGGCATCGCCGCGGCGAAGTGCACCGCGTGCTGGCCGGTGCCGCTGCCGATTTCCAGCACGGCGCGACGGTCGGCGAAGTGCGTGCGCAGCACCGACAGGATCGGCTCGCGGTTGCGCTCGCAGGCGGGGGCGAAGGGCTTGTCGGTCATGCGGCTGCGGAATCCCGGGTGCGCGCGGCTTGCATGCAAGGGTACCGGAGCAGGCGCCCACGCCCGCGGGTGCATGATGTGGCGATGGTTGCTTCCTTCGCCCCGCACACGCTCGTCCTCCCGATCGCGCCGGAGCGCTGGCCACCGCCGCGGACCGCGGTCGAACTCGACGGCCTGCGCCTGGCGCCCAAGCCCGAACTGCACGTCACCCTGGTCGGCCGCGCGCTGGGCGCCGAGCTGCGCGCGACCTTCGGCGAGCACGCCGGTGCACTGGTTGGAGCCGCGCGCGATGCGCACGACTGGCGCTTCGAACGCAGCGGGCGCCGCCTGCTGCTGCGCAAGCCATTCGCCACGGAGGGCCGCGCCACCCTCGCCCACGCGCTGGTCGAGCTGGTCGACCTGCCGGCGATGGTGCCGTTCCAGCGCGCGCTCGGCAGACTGCTCGGCCGCCAGCTGCCGGTGCCGCCACCGCACGTGACGCTGTACACGGCAGGCCGCCTGCAGGGCATCGGGGTGTCGAGCCCGGCGCGGCTGCGCGCGTTCACCGTGCGCCGGGTCACCTGCGACGAACTGGCCTGAAACCTCGTTCGGTCTCACCCGCTGCGACGCCGCTCCGGTCCACTGCCCGCCCATCACGAGGGGCGGCACATGGCACAGGCACTGGCCCGGAAGGTCGAGGACGAGGAGCGCGCACTGGCACTGGACGGCGGCGGCCGGCCCACGGGCGACGGCGCCGCGCTGACGCGGGCGCTGGGCCGGCGCTATCGCGACCGGATCACCGGCAGCTTCACGATCCCCGGCCGCGACGGCGCCTACGCGCCGATCCCCGACGACGTGCCGCCGGCCCTGCGCGATGCACTGCACGCGCGCGGCATCGACCGGCTCTACGCGCACCAGGCCGACGCCTGGCACGCCGCCCGGCGCGGCGAGCACGTGGCCATCGCCACGCCCACCGCCTCGGGCAAGTCGCTGTGCTACACGCTGCCGGTGGTGGCCGCGGCGATGCAGTCGCGGGCGAAGGCGCAGGCTTCAAAGGCGCTGTTCCTGTTCCCGACCAAGGCGCTGGCCCAGGACCAGGTGGCCGAACTGCTGGAACTCAACCGCGCCGGCGAGCTGGGCGTGAAGGCCTTCACCTTCGACGGCGACACCCCCGGCGACGCGCGCCAGGCGATCCGCCTGCACGGCGACATCGTGGTCAGCAACCCGGACATGCTGCACCAGGGCATCCTGCCGCACCACACCAAGTGGGCGCAGTTCTTCGAGAACCTGCGCTACGTGGTGATCGACGAAGTGCACACCTACCGCGGCGTATTCGGCAGCCACGTGGCCAACGTGCTGCGGCGGCTCAAGCGCGTCTGCGCGTTCTACGGCGCGAGCCCGCAGTTCATCCTGTGCTCGGCCACGATCGGCAATCCGCGCGGGCACTGCGAGGCGCTGGTCGGCGCGCCGGTGCACGCGATCACCGAATCCGGCGCGCCCACCGGCGACAGGCACGTGCTGCTGTGGAACCCGCCCGTGGTCAACGCCGACCTCGGCCTGCGTGCGTCGGCGCGCTCGCAGTCCAACCGCATCGCGCGGATCGCGATCAAGTCCGGCCTGAAGACGCTGGTGTTCGCGCAGTCGCGGCTGATGGTGGAGGTGCTGACCAAGTACCTGAAGGACGTGTTCGACCACGACCCGCGCAAGGCGCCGCGCATCCGCGCCTACCGCGGCGGCTACCTGCCCACCGAGCGGCGCGCGGTCGAGCGCGACATGCGCGCCAGCCGCATCGACGGCATCGTCTCGACCAACGCGCTGGAGCTGGGCGTGGACATCGGCAGCCTCGACGTGGTCGTGCTCAGCGGCTACCCGGGCACGGTGGCGGCGACCTGGCAGCGCTTCGGCCGCGCCGGTCGCCGCCGGCGCGCGAGCCTGGGCGTGCTGGTGGCCGGCTCGCAGCCGCTGGACCAGTACGTGGTGCGGCATCCGGACTTCTTCGCAGACGCCACGCCCGAACACGCGCGCATCGCGCCCGACCAGCCGCTGGTGCTGTTCGACCACATCCGCTGCGCGGCGTTCGAACTGCCGTTCGCCGCCGGCGACGGCTTCGGCCCGGTCGATCCGGCGGTGTACCTGGAGGCGCTGGCCGAAACCGGCGTCGTGCACCGCGAGGGTGCGCGCTGGGAATGGATCGCCGACAGCTACCCGGCCAACGCGGTCAGCCTGCGCTCGGTGGCCGACGGCAACTTCGTGGTCGTCGACCGCAGCAGGGGCGCGCAGAAGATCATCGCCGAGGTCGACTACACCGCCGCCGCGCTCACCCTCTACGAGGGCGCGATCCACATGGTGCAGTCCACGCCCTACCAGGTGGAGAAACTCGACTGGGAGGGGCGCAAGGCCTTCGTCACCCGCACCCACGTCGACTACTACACCGACAGCATCGACTACACCAGGCTCAAGGTGCTCGACCGCTTCGATGGCTGCGCGACGGGCAGCGGCGACTGCCATCACGGCGAGGTGCACGTGGTGCGGCGCGTGGCCGGCTACAAGAAGATCCGCTACTACAGCCACGAGAACATCGGCTACGGCCCGGTCAACCTGCCCGACCAGGAGCTGCACACCACGGCCGCGTGGTGGCAGCTGCCGCAGGCGACGCTGCTGCGCGCGTTCGCATCAAGGCAGGACGCGCTCGACGGCTTCCTCGGCGCCGCGCACGCGCTGCACGTAGTGGCGACGGTCGCGGTGATGGCCGACGCACGCGACCTGCAGAAGTCGGTGGGCAACGGCGACGGCGCCTGGTTCGCCACCCGCGACGGCGGCGGGCACGGCCGCGCGCAGGATGCCGACGGCCGGGCAGTCACCCTCGACGGCGGACTGCCGGCCGACGGCGTGGTCGTCGAGTCCGCGCAGTTCGTGCCGACGGTGTACCTGTACGACAACTTCCCCGGCGGCGTGGGCCTGAGCGAACCGCTGTGGCAGCGCCAGGCCGAACTGGTGCAGCGCGCGCGCGAACTGGTCGCCGCCTGCGACTGCAATGCCGGCTGCCCCGCCTGCGTGGGGCCGGTGCTGGCGGTCGACGAGGCGAAAGCCGAAGCAACGCCGAAGCGGCTGGCGCTGCAGGTGCTGGAACTGCTCGCGGTGGAGGCATGACGTCCCAGACGCCCTGCAGGAGCGGCTTCAGCCGCGAGTTTTTGCCTTGGCCCCTCCCCCTGCGACGGCAGGGGGAGGTTGGGAAGGGGTGCCCACGGTTCGAGCTGACCCCCAAGACGCCCCACCCCGACCCTCTCCTGCCTTCACGGGAGAGGGGGGAAAGCAACGGCGAAAGCTCGCGGCTGAAGCCGCTCCTACATGGGCACGGGCGATGAGCGTCTCGCTGCAGAAGCTGCGCGCCCTGCGCCGCGACGTGGGCCATGGCGCGCCCCTGCCGGCCGCGAATGCGGAGGCAGGACGCCCGCCTGCGGCGCAGTCGATCGAATCCCTGCGCCGCCTGCTTGGTGTGCGCGCACGCACCGGCGTATCGGTTGCGCCACGCGGCCCGGCCGACCGGTCACTGCCCGGCACCGAGCTGGCGCCCGGACTGTGGTCGATCGAAACCCACCTGCCGGTCACCCCGCCGACGGCCGCACTGTCACTCGCCTTCGCCACCCGCCCCGCGCCCGCGCGCAGCCGCGGCGCGGCCGCCACCGCGCTGCCCGAGAGCGTCGACCCGCGTGACCTGCTGTTCTTCGACACCGAAACCACCGGCCTGGCCGGCGGCACCGGCACCCGCGCCTTCATGGTCGGCGCCGCGGACTTCCACCGCCACCCCGTGCACGGCGACGGCCTGCGCGTGCGCCAGCTGCTGATCGCGACGATGGCCGCCGAGGCCGACATGCTGCGCGCCTTCGCCGGCTGGCTGGCGCCGCGCACGGTGCTGGCCAGCTACAACGGCCGCTGCTACGACGCGCCGCTGCTGAAGACGCGCTACCGGCTGGCGCGCCTGCCCGATCCGCTGTCCGCCCTCGCCCACGTCGACCTGCTGTTCCCCGCGCGCCGGCGCTGGCGCGGTCGCTGGGCGGACTGCCGGCTGGCGACGGTCGAACGCGAGGCGCTGGGCGTGGTGCGCGACGACGACCTGCCCGGCTCGCAGGCGCCCGCGGCGTGGCTGCAGTTCCTGCGCGGCGGTTCCTCGGCGCTGCTGAAGCGCGTGGCCGCGCACAACCACCAGGACGTGGTGACACTTGCCCTGCTGGCGACGAAGCTGGCGGCGCTGCACGCCGAAGACGCCGAAGATGCCGCGGACGCCGGTTAACGCTTTGCACACGGCGCCCCCGGCAGGCTGGCGGTCCGCGCGCTGGCAGCGCCCACGGAGCACGCCAATGACCATCCACCACCGCCCGCTGACCCTGCTTTCGATCGCCGCCCTCGCACTGGCGCTGGGCGCCTGCACCACGGCCGGCAGCGGCAGCCCCGCACAGGCACAGGCGGCGCAGGCCGGGAACGACGTCGTTTCGCCCGCGCCCGCGCCCGAACCTGCATCCGACGCCAACGCCGATGCCGGCGACATGGCAGCGCAGTGCAGCGCCGATGCCGCGCAGTCGTTCGTCGGCCAGCAGGCCAGCGACGACGTCGTTGCGCAGGCCCAGGCCGCCGCGGGCGCGAAAGGCGCCGTGCGCGTGATCAAGCCCGGGCAGCCGGTGACGATGGACTACCGCGCCGACCGCCTCAACGTCGAGGTCGACGAGCAGGGCGCGATCGTCCGGATCAGCTGCGGCTGACGCCGGCATGGCCGCGATCCGCGCGCTGCCGTAACCGCCCGGGACCGACGCGATGCGGCGCAATGCCTGGCTCATCGTCGCGCTGGTCCTGGCCAGCCTGTGGGCGTGGTCGCAGTTCGGCGCACGGGCGCCCGCGCCCGCCGCCGCCGGAACGCCGGCCGCAGGCCATGACGCCGGGTATCGCGGACCGGGTCCCGCCTCGCGCGGTTACCCGGCCTGGCTGCCGGCCGAAGCCCTCGACACCCTGGCGCTGATCGAGCGGGGCGGGCCCTTCCCGAACCGCCAGGACGGCGGCACCTTCCAGAACCGCGAGCGCCTGCTGCCCAAACGGCCGCGTGGCTACTACCGCGAATACACCGTGCGCACGCCGGGCTCGCGCGACCGCGGCGCGCGCCGCATCGTGTCCGGCGGCCGGCCCCCGGCGGAGTTCTTCTACACCGACGACCACTACCGCAGCTTCCGCCGCTTCACCCCCGCCGAGCCAGGCCAATGACCGCGACCGAACTCGGCGCGCTGCTGGCCGATGCCAGCCAGAACGGCACCTACTTCGTCGACGTGCGTGACCGCGAGGGGCTGGAGGACACCGCCCGCGGACTCGGCTTCGCCGTGGCCGCGATCGACTTTGCCGGCTGCGACGACAAGGGTGAGGTGCTCGAACGCTTCGCCGCCGCGCTGCGCTTCCCCGACTGGTTCGGCCACAACTGGGACGCGCTGGCCGACTGCCTTGGCGACCTGTCGTGGTGGCCGGCCGACGGCTACCTGCTGCTGCTCGACCACGCAGGCGCGTGGCGCGATGCGGAACCGGATGATTTCGCAACGCTGCTGGGCATCCTCAACGACGCCGCCTTGCAGTGGTCTGCGCAGAAGTTGCCGTTCTGGGCACTGGTGCCGCTGTCGGCGCGCGCGCTGGGCGAGGTGGTCGAGCCGGGCTGAGCGCACGCAGATCGCGACACGGGCATGAACCCACCCGCAACGCCGCCGTGGGCACGCCGCGTTTCCACGATTTCGTACGCGAAAACGAACGATTCGCTTACAAGCCGGCAGGCAACCTGTCCCGGCCATACGACGACGAGGACATCCGATGAAACACGCCCTGCTTCTTCCCCTTGCGGCAATCGCGACCGCCGGCCTGCTCGCTGCCTGCGGCGGGAACGACGACAGCGTGATGTCGCCCGACGCCGCGCCGCCGCCCGAGCAGACCACGCCGGCCGATGCGTATCCCGAAACCGGGACCTATCCCGAACCCACGATGGCCCCGCCCGTGGACGACACCATGACCCCGCCGCCCACCGACGACACCCTGCCGCCGGAAACCCCGCCGCCGGCCGACCAGCCGCCGGAACTGGAGGACCAGGGCACGGACCCGACGCAGGGCTGACTCCTCCCTCTCTCCGGAATCAGCTCCTTGCCCACCTTTCCTCGCGGGGGAAAGGTGGGTTTTCTTTGCGCCGCACTTTCATGCTCTGCGCCGTGCCCAGAAAGGCAGCGCCGGTTTGATGATGGCGCGCGGATGCAAGCTGCGTAGGCTGCCGTACGAGAAGATCCCGCCTTCCACGCAAGCGCGCGATCGGATCATCACCCGACAGTTCCCGAATCGGGAGATTGCATGGCGACGACGGCCGCAGCCTGCAGGCACTGCCATGCCCCGGCAACGCGAGCCGGGCATCCCCCGTCGCGGGCCTTCAGTCTTTTCCGCGGCTGCCGCTGAAGTCGATCGGCTTGTCCTGCGTTTTCGGTTCGCTGGTCCAGGTGGCCGCGCGTTCGCGTTTGCACTCCGCGGCCACCGGCTCGCCGGGCCGGTCGGGGCGACTGGCGCACAGCGGGTTCGCATCCACCTCAGCATTGGTGTCGTGGTAGTCGATACCGCTGCAACCGGTGGCGGACAGGGCGGGGACAAGCACTGCAAGCAGCAACGGGAGGCGCATTGGAAAGCCCCGGATGGAGGAAGTGGATTTCATTGTGCCGCAGCTTGTCGTTCCGCGGTACGCATGGCGCGGCACGCATCGACGCGGCATTGCGTCGAAACACCCGGACCCGCTTTTCGATCCGCGTCGCAATCGCGCCGCGCGCGGCGGCCGACTAGTTCCCGGCAAGCAGCCGCGCTGTCGACACCGCCACGCGTTCGGCCGCGTCGCCCATCGGGTCGTGGCCGCCGTTGGCGTACAGGCCTCCGCCATTGGCCACGTTCGCGGCAACGTCGCTGGCGATCTGGCGGCCCTGGTCGAAGGCGCCGCGCACCGCGCTGTCGAACGCCGAGGCCACGTCGGTGGTGCTGGAGAACTCGCCACCGGCCACGCCGCTGAACACGCCGCGCGCCACGTCGGTCAGCCCGGTGACCGCGCGCGCCACCTCGCCGATATCGACGGCCGAAGGCACCTGCCCGCCCAGCACGTTGTTCGACAGCGCACTGATCGTGCCCTGCAGGGTGCCGGCGTTGAATGCGCCGGGTACGCCCTGGGCGAAGCTGCTGATCGCCATGTTCGCCACCGCCTGCATCGCGGCGGGCATGCTGCTCGAGGCGATCGCGTCGTGTGCGGCCTCGCTCAGCGAGCCGCCGATCAGACCCTGCGCCACCGCCGCGACCGCGCCCGGCAGGCCGCCGGTGAGCGCGCCCATGATCGCCGCGCCGACGATGCCCTGCATGTCCTGCGCATCGATGCCCAGCGCCTGGCCCAGCTGGCCCAGCGCGTCGGACAGGCCGATACCCTGCGCCATCGAACTGACGGCGTTGCTCACCGCCTCCGACAGCGCGCTGACCGCGTCGTTGACCGCGGATTCGGCCGCACTGGCGGCGGCATCCGAACCGTTGTCGCCCGAGCCTCCGACGCCGCCGGCGCCGTCGCTGCCATCGCCCATGGCCCTTCTCCTTCGTCGGGGGAATGCCCGAACGGTAGACCCGTGCCGCGGCGGATTGAACCTAGTGCGTACCCGAGGGCACGGGCCTGCCCAGGCGATGCGCTCAGGTCGCCGCCTCGGACACGGCGGGCGCGTCCGGCGCCGGGTGGGCGTGGCGCCAGGCGATCGCCACTGCCAGCAGCAGCATCGCCGCGGCGACCAGGTACGGCAGGCCCGGCAGGCGCAGCGGGGAGGCGTCGGAGACCACCCAGCCGAAGCTGCCCGCGTACACCGCCGGCCCGACGATCCCGGCCAGCGCCACCAGGCTCATCAGCGCGCCCTGGATCCGGCCCTGCGCACGCCGGTCGACCTGGCGCGTGATCAGCGCCTGCGAGGCCGGGTTGGCCGCGCCCCACAGCGCCGCGATCGGCACGCCGACCAGGAACAGCCAGCCCTCCGGCGCCAGCCCGGACACGGTGAAGCCCAGCGCACCGCAGCCCAGCGCCAGCAGCAAGGTGCGCCGCTCGCCGAACCGCCGGACCATCGGCCCCACCAGCCCGGCGTTGACCACGATCGCCATGAAGCCGACGAACGCCAGCACGTAGCCGACCTCCTTCTGCCCCCAGCCGTAGCGGTAATCGCCGTAGAGCACGAACACGCTCGGGTGCGCGTACTGCGCGAAGCCGGAGATGAACACCACCGCGGCCAGCCCCAGCACCTGCGGCTGGCTGCGCAGCAGCTTCAGCGACCCCAGCGGGTTGGCGTGCGACCAGTCCACGCGCGCGCTGCGGCTTTCGGGCGGCAGCGATTCGGGCAGCACGAACAGGCCATAGCAGAAGTTGAGCAGCGCCATGCCCGCGGCGAACCAGAACGGCAGGCGCAGGTCGATGTCGCCGAGCACGCCGCCAACCAGGGGGCCGGCGATGAAACCCACGCCGAACGCCGCGCCGATCATGCCGTAGCCCTTCGCGCGCTCGGCGTGGCTGGTGACATCGGCGATGTAGGCGTTGGCGGTGCTGAAGCTGGCCGCGGTCACCGCCGAGACCACGCGCCCGACCAGCAGCCAGGCCAGCGACGGTGCCAACGCCATGAACACGAAGTCCGCGCCCAACCCCAGGCACGAAAGCAGGATCACCGGACGCCGGCCGAAACGATCCGACAGCGCACCCTGGATCGGCGCGCACACGAACTGGATCGCCGCGAACAGCACCCCGAACACGCCGACCCACCAGGCCGCCTTCGACACGTTGCCGCCGACGAACTGCTCCACCAGGTGCGGCAGCACCGGGATGATCACGCCGAAGGCCAATACGTCGACCAGCACGGTGACGAAGATGAAGGCGAGCGCGGCGCGACGCGGCGGCGCGGCTGTGGCGGAGTCGGCCACCGGCGGGTCCACGGAAGGAAAGCGGCGCGCAGTCTACGCCGCGCGCGCCGGCGCGAGAACCCGCCGGCCCTGCGGAAGCAGTCTGCGCCGGGCGGGCTCTAGCGCCCGGTCTTGTCGAGGAAGCGCAGGAACTCGGCGCGCGTGCGCGCATCGTCGCGGAAGCCGCCGAGCATCTTCGAGGTCACCATGCTCACCCCGCGCTTGTGGATGCCGCGCGTGGTCATGCACTCGTGGCTGGCCTCGACCACCACGCCGACGCCGCGCGGCGCCAGCACGTGCTGGATGCAATGCGCGATCTGCGCGGTCATCTTCTCCTGCACCTGGAAGCGGCGCGCGTAGGTTTCCACCACGCGCGCGAGCTTGCTGATGCCCACCACCTTGCCGTCGGGCAGGTAGCCCACGTGGGCCTTGCCGATGATCGGCGCCATGTGGTGCTCGCAATGGCTCTCGAACTCGATGTCGCGCAGCACGATCATCTCGTCGTAGCCGGCGACCTCCTCGAACGTGCGCTCCAGGTACTCGCGCGGATCATCGGCGTAACCGCTGAACCAGTCGCCGTAGGCGTTGACCACGCGCTTGGGCGTGTCGAGCAGGCCTTCGCGCTGCGGGTCCTCGCCGGCCCAGCGCAGCAGCGTGCGCACCGCGTCCTCGGCCTGGGCGCGGCCGATGCCGTTGCGTTGCTCGTCGTTGTCGGCCATGGACGGGTTCCTGCACGGGGGACGCGCATGGTACCGCGCCGGCACTGCCGTGCTCAGTGGCCATGGTGAAAGCGCACGCCGCCTGCGCCGTCGTCGTGATGGCGCCAGGCGTCGCGGACCGCGCCGCGCGCTTCGGTCCACTGCAGCCGCGAATCGTCGCGGCAGCGCAGCCAGTCGGCGGCAAGCTGTGCTTCGACGTCCTCGAAGCGCGTACCGGGATGCGCGTCACGCGCGCGGTGGCCGTAGAGGTAGGCGGGCGCGTAGTCGGTCCAGCTGCGGCCACTGGAGTAGTACGGGGCGTCGCGGAAGGTGGCGCGGTAGTACGACTCGTCGTAACCGTCCTGCGGCAGGTCGTGCTTGAGTGACTTTCTCTGCATGGTCACGCCATGGGGCCTGGCGGTGGGTGGTACATGGACGGCCTGGCTGGCCGTCTTCGCGTTGTGTGCGGCGGGAGCGACTGCCGCAGGCGCAGGCTAGCGACAGCATGGTCGCGTGATCGTGAAGCCGGTCCCGCCCGACCGTGACCATCCGCATGCTCGCCAGGGCCGCCGCGCCGCCACAATGCAGGCTCACCCATGGAGAGACCACGATGCGCCTGACGCCTACCCGCCGACCCCTCGTCGTTGCCCTCGCACTGGCCCTGCCGCTGGGCCTGGTCGCCTGCACGCAGCCGTCCACCGAGGCCCCGACCGCCGCCGCCGAAGACACCGCCGCCAGCGCCGCCGGGCAGCAGGACGAAACCGCGCGCCTGAACGCCTGGTTCGACAAGAAGTACGAGGAACAGCTGCAGTTCAACCCCTCGCAGCTGACCTTCCTCGGCCGCAAGGAACTGTACGACCAGGTCGAGGACGTGTCCGAAGCCGGCATCCGCAAGCAGGTGGCGTGGCAGCAGGATTCCGTGCGGGAGATGGAGGCGGACTTCGACTACGACAAGCTCGACCCCGGCGCGCAGCTGTCGTGGGACCTGTGGAAGGAGCAGGCCGAGCTTGCCCAGGAAGGTCTGGCGTTCCTGGAGGACGGCTATCCGTTCGAGCAGATGTTCGGCATGCAGAGCCAGGCGCCGACGTTCATGATCAACTTCCACAAGGTCGACGAGGAGTCCGACTACGTCGCCTACGTCGCGCGCCTGCGCAAGCTCGGGGTGATGTTCGACCAGCTGCTTGAACGCGCACGCGCGTCGTCGGCCAAGGACATCCGCCCGCCGAAGTTCGCCTACGAGGGCGTGATCGACCAGTCGCGCAAGGTCATCAGCGGCGCGCCCTTCGACGACGGCAAGGACAGCGCACTGTGGGCCGACGCGCAGGCCAAGGCGGACGCGCTGGCGAAGGACGGCAAGGTCACCGACGAGCGCGCCGCCGAGCTGAAGGACGAGGCACGCAAGGCGCTGCTCGAGGACGTCAAGCCGGCCTACGAACGCATCATCGCCTTCGCCGAGTCCGAGCTGCCCAAGGCCGCCGAGAACGCCACCGGCGTCGGCACGACCCACCCCAACGGCGCGGCGTACTACGCCTTCAAGCTCAAGCAGAGCACCTCCACCGACATGACGCCGGACCAGGTCCACGAACTCGGCCTGTCGGAGGTCAAGCGCCTGCGCGGCGAGCTGGAGGCGCTGCAGAAGCAGATCGGCTTCGAGGGCGACCTGCAGGCCTTCTTCAAGCACGTGCAGGACGACCCCGCGCGCCTGTTCCCCAACACCGACGCCGGCCGCCAGGCCTACATCGACGAGGCCACGCAGAAGATCGACAACATCAAGCAGCACCTGCCCGAGTACTTCGGCCTGCTGCCCAAGGCCGACCTGGTGGTCAAGCGCGTGGAGGCCTTCCGCGAGCAGGACGGCGCCGCGCAGCACTACTACCCCGGCACGCCCGACGGCTCGCGCCCCGGCATCTACTACGCGCACCTGTCGGACATGAACTCGATGCCGAAGACCGAGCTGGAGGTGATCGCGTACCACGAGGGCATCCCCGGCCACCACATGCAGATTTCCATCGCGCAGGAACTCACCGGCCTGCCGGTCTTCCGCACCCAGCAGTTCAACACCGCCTACAACGAAGGCTGGGGCCTGTACGCCGAATGGCTGGCCAAGGAGATGCCCGGCACGTACGAGGATCCGTATTCCGAATACGGCCGCCTGATGTCGGAGATGTGGCGCGCGATCCGCCTGGTGGTCGACACCGGCCTGCACACCAAGGGCTGGACCGAGCAGCAGGCGGTGGACTACTTCCGCGCCAACAGCTCGGTGCCGGACGCGGCGATCAGGTCCGAGATCCAGCGCTACCTGGTCGCCCCCGGCCAGGCGACCGCGTACAAGGTCGGCATGATCAAGATCCAGGACCTGCGCAGGAAGGCCGAGTCCGAGCTTGGCGACAAGTTCGACATCCGCGGCTTCCACGACGCCGTGCTCGGCGGCGGCGCGATGCCGCTGGACCTGCTCGAACGTCGCGTCGACCGCTGGATCGCGGAAAAGAAGGACGCGGCCTGACGCGCCGAACGGTGCCGATGCGAAAGGCCGGGCACATGCCCGGCCTTTTTCTGTCGCCAGCGGCCGCTCCCACGGGTCCGCGATCCACGCCTGCGATGATGCACGCATGACCACGTCCCCCGCCTTCGCATCGCTCCCGCTCCCGCCCGCCCTGCTGCAGGGCGTCGACGCGCTCGGCTACGCATCGATGACCCCGGTCCAGGCGCAGGCGCTGCCGCCGATCCTCGAAGGGCGCGACGTGATCGCGCAGGCGCCCACCGGCAGCGGCAAGACCGCGGCGTTCGGGCTGGGCCTGCTGCATCGCCTCGACCCCGCGAACGGCGACACCCAGGCGCTGGTGCTGTGTCCCACGCGCGAACTGGCCGACCAGGTCGGCAAGCAGGTGCGCCGGCTCGCCAGCGGCATCCCCAACGTCAAGGTGTCGATCCTGTGCGGCGGCATCCCGCTCGCGCCGCAGCTGGCCTCGCTCGCGCACGCGCCGCACGTGGTGGTCGGCACGCCCGGGCGGGTGCAGGAGCTGGTGGCCAGGGGCGCGCTGTCGCTGAAGGCCGTGCGCACGCTGGTGCTGGACGAAGCCGACCGCATGCTCGACATGGGCTTCGAGGACGCGATCCGCGACCTGGTCAGGCGCACGCCGAAGGACCGCCAGGGCCTGCTGTTCTCGGCCACCTTCCCCGACGCGATCCGCACGCTGGGCAAGGCGATGCTGCGCGACGCGCTGGAAGTGAGCATCGACGGCGGCGCGCAGCCCGCCGCAATCGAACAACTCTTTTACGAAGCCGACCCCGCGCGCCGCGCGCCGCTGCTGGCCGCGCTGCTGCTGCGCCATCGCCCGGAATCGGCGGTGGTGTTCTGCAACACCCGCGCCGACACCGTCGAGGTGGTCGGCTCGCTCGCCCACTACGGCTTCTCCGCGCTCGCCCTGCACGGCGACATGGAGCAGCGCGACCGCGACGAGGTGCTGGTGCAGTTCGCCAACCGCAGCTGCAGCGTGCTGGTGGCCAGCGACGTCGCCGCGCGCGGACTGGACGTGGAGGACATCGGCGCGGTGGTGAACTACGAGCTGCCCACCGACGCCGACACCTACCTGCACCGCATCGGCCGCACGGGGCGCGCCGGACGCGCCGGCCTGGCCCTGAGCCTGTGTGTGCCGCGCGAGTTGCCGCGCGCCGCCGCCATCGCCGAACGCCAGGGCCAGCCGCTGCGCTGGGACACGCTGCAGCCGCTGGCCGGCAAGGCGGGCAACGTGCCGGCCGCGGCGATGGCCACGCTGCGCATCGACGCCGGCCGCGGCGACAAGCTGCGGCCCGGCGACATCGTCGGCGCCCTGACCGGCGAGGCCGGGCTGCACAAGGATGCGATCGGCAAGATCGCCGTGTTCGCCACGCGCAGCTACGTGGCGATCACCCGGGCAAAGGCCGGACAGGCGCTGGAACGCTTGCGCGCGGGCAGGATCAAGGGCCGCAAGTTCCGCGTGCAGCGGCTGTAGGTCGCGAACCCTTCACCAAGCGCTACCGTGGCCTGAGCCCTTGTGGGAGCGACTTCAGCGGCGCGATGCCGCTGGACCTGCTCGAACGCCGCGTCGACCGCTGGATCGAAGGCCGCAAGAGCGCCGCGGCCTGACCGCGGCTATGCGCAATGCGAACGAAAGGCCGGGCAATGCCGGCCTTTTCGTGTGCGGCCATGGCCGGCGGGGGCCAGGACCGGCAGGCGGCGAATCCTCACCCGGGCAGCGGGATGTCCGCGGCTTCCAGCAGCATGTCCAGCTGGGCACATGACGCCGGCTCGTGGGAAAGCACGATGCCGACGATGTTCGCGCCGGGCGCCGCCAGTTCACGCTCGAGTTCGGCGTCGCTTTCGTGGGTGGCGGGCAGCCCGGTGCCGTCGTCGCCCGCCGCGTCGATCGTGCGGTGCGCCAGTTCGACCACGAACTTCAGTTCACCGCTGTCGGCAAGCGTGTTGAACCATGCGATCGCCTGTTCCACCGACAGCCCCTGCTGCTGCGCGTAGTGCAGCAGGAAGGGAACCGGGCTGACGGCGTTGCCGGTGGTGTTGAACAGCTCCGCCGCCGCGGCATCCGACAGGTTGGATGCGGCCAGGAATTCGCGCATCGCATCGGTTTCGAAGCGGTTGTTGTGCCGCGCCTGCTCGAGCGCGCCCAGGCCGACGTAGGACAGCGCGGCCACCGCCCAGCCCACCGGACCCAGCCAGGTTCCCGCGCCCAGCAGCCCCGCGAGCACGCCACCCGCGGCCGTGGCATGCAGGACACCGCCCGGCACGTCGCCGTCGCCGAATGCCTGGATCGCCTGCCAGGTATCGCTGGCGATGCCGACCGCGGCCAGCAGGCGCCCGACCCCGGCGTTGCCCAGCCCGTACTTGCCGACCAGGCTGCCGCCGGCGATGACCTCGGCGTTCACCGCCACGCCGATCAGCGCCTTGGCGGAGAAGTTGGCGCCCTTCATGAATTCCAGGTTGCCGATCGCGGCATCGAGGAACGTTTCCACCCGCGGGTCGTCGACCTGCAGGTCATTGGCGTTCATGAACGCACTGCCGGAAGCGGACAGCGCCAGGCCGCGGAAGACCTGGCCCGCCGCGTCGTCGGCGCTGAACCCGTCGATGTCGTTCAAGGCCCCGTTGAGCGTGCGCTGCGCGGCTTGCTGCTGCGCCTGGTCGCCGGCCAGCGCGGGCGCGGCCTCGACCAGCGCGGCCACCGCGCCCTCCAGCGCCGCTGGGTCGACGCCCAGCGCCGCGGCCAGACGCGGATCGTCCAGCGCGGACAGCTGGCGCTCAAACTCGGCGATGCTGGCCGGATCGGCGGGATCCAGCGCGGCCAGCGCAGGCCCGGTGCGGGCACTGATCCAGGCGTTGCCGAACTCCACCGCCAGGCCGCGCGCGCCGGCGTCGAGGCCGGGCGTGGCGAACATTTCCAGCAGCAGCTCGCCGCTGCGCCCCTGCACCAGCGACGGGTCCGAGCGCAGTGCAAAGCCGATCGCGGCCTGGGCGGCCGGGTCGGCGAGGATGTCGTTCACCAAGGCGTCGACTTCCACGCGCAGCGGATGGTCGGCCGGCAGCGCCATGAACTGCTGCAGCTGGCCCAACAGGCGCGAGCCATCGGTTGCGAGCGCCTGCTGCGCGGACTCGACCTGCACCTGCCAGTCGTCACCGATCTTGTCACGCATCAAGGTGTCGAGCGCAGCTTCGAATTCGGCATCGCTGCCGTACAGCGGCCGCATCTGCTGCGCGAACTGCAGCGTCTCGACCAGCCCGTAATAATCCTCCGCGTGGCCCTGGATGGTGCCGTGGACGTCGTCGAGGATCGGGCCCATCGCGTAGACGACCGGGGATTCCCCGTTCGCCGTGAGCGGGATGCCGAGCCGCTCGAGCTCGACAAACAGTGCCGGCCCGACGGTCGTGGAAAAGCGCGGGTCGCCGTTGGTCGACAGCTGTACTGCATCGGTGGCGTATTCCCAGCCGCCGTTTCCGCCATTGAGCGCGATCAGCCGGCCGATCAGGTCCTGTCCGTTCCCCGCGGTGGCGACATAACTGGCGAGCTGCACGACCAGGTCGAGGCTGCCGGTATTCATGGGATTGGGGTAGATGCCGCCGCCATGGCGCGCGAGCGGCAGTTGCTCGAAGTCCCCGAGCGCCGCGTCAAGCACGGCCGCTGCAAGCTCCGGGGAGAGTTCGCCGGTGGTCCATGACAGGCGCTGCAGCGCGCTGACGACCGCCTCGCCCTCGCGTCCGTCGCTGGTGGCGTCCGGCCCGATGTACGGCGCCAGCGGCTCGGTGGCGCGCGCCGCGGCATCTTCGATCCACTGCTGCACGCGCGGGTCGGCGATGACCCGCTCGCGCACGTCGGGCGGAAGCCCGGCCAGGGCGTCGTCCAGCCCGGCCAGCGCCGCTTCCGGTCCCTGCGACTGGTCGACACCGTCGATGGTCGAGGCCACCGCCGACCGGACATCCGCGTCGGCGATCGCGTCCGTGACATCCGCGGCGACGGGCGTTCCTTCGAAGCGGGAAGCGACGATCCCGGCCGCCTGCTCGCGCGTCAGGCCCGGGTCCGCCTCCATCAGCGCATCGATCTCGGCGCCGACGGCGCTGGCGAGGTCGGCGCGCGCCGAGGCCACGTTCTGCTGCAGATAGCCGGCGTCCAGTTCCGCCTGCGCGAAGTTCTGTCCCTGCCGGGCGAGCCCCTGCATGTTGGCCAGCGCCTCCGCCGCGCCCTGCAGGTCGGTCGCGGCCTGGTTGGTGGCGTTGCCTTCCGGCGTCGTGGCGGGCGCGTAGGCGTCCTGCCCGCCATGACCGCCGTCCGTGGGCTGCACGCCCGGCGGCGAGCGATTTTCAGCCGGCAGGTTGAGCGCCTGCACGGGGGTGCCCGTGGAAACCTGGATTGCCGTCATGTCCGTTCCTCCTTTCGCCGTCCCATGCTGGGCGTTGCGACGAGGAGGAACCAGCTGGTGGGCACCCTAGCCCACGCGCTTCAGGCCGCCTGCGGCGCCGGCTTCCAGCCCAGCAGGCGCGCGGGCAGCATCAGCAGCGCGTGCAGGAAGGCGAACAGCGCCGAGAACGTGATCCCGACCAGCCGGAACGGCAGCAACAGCAGCCACGCCAGCGGCCAGAGCACCAGCACCAGCAGCGCGAGCGGCCAGCACAGGACGAACAGCACGCACCACGCCAGCAGGACCATCAGGGTCTTCATGCTCGGGCCTCCTCGGAAGACGTCGCTGCACGCGCAGCGATACCAGCCTGCCGCCGCACGCCGCACGCGTACAGGCGGGGTGCGACGGAACGGCGGATGCAGCGACGAACGGCGCCAGGCGGCGACGAGCCTGAACCGCGCTGCACGCGCTGCACGGGCCTGCGCGCGCAGGGGCCTGCGTGTAACCGCGCCGACAGACCCGGCATGCGCGATCGCCTACGATCGGCCCCATTCGCAAGGAGCCCGTGATGCGACTGCTTCTGCTGACCTGCGGTACCGAGGGCGACACGCGCCCGATCGCCGCGCTCGGCCACGCGCTGGCCGGCGCCGGCCACGCGATGCAGCTGCTGGCCGACGCGGCCACGGTCGACATCGGCCGGCAGCTCGGCCTGCGCAGCGACGCCCTGCCGGGCGACGTCCGCAGCGCCATTGCCACCGAAGGCGCGATGCGCGACATCACCCGCAACCTTGCGCGGCTCACCAACGCGAACACCCCCGCCTGGCTGGCGCAGGCGATCGATGCCGGCCGCGGCTGCGATGCGGTGGTCATGTCCGGCCTGGCCGCCTTCGTCGGCCTCTCCGCGGCCGAGGCGCTGGGCGTGCCGGCGATCGGCGCGATGATGATCCCGATCACGCCGACCGCCGCGTTCGGCTCGCCGCTGCTGCCGTTCTCGCCGCCGCGCATGCTCAACCGCGCCAGCCACCAGCTGGTCAACCAGCTGGTGTGGCGCACCTTCCGCCGCAGCACCAACCGCGCACGCGCCGCCGCGGACCTGCCGCCGCGGCGGTCGCTGTGGACCGGACACCCGGTGCTCTACGGCGTCTCGCCCGCACTGCTGCCGCCCACGCCCGACTGGCCGCCGGACAATGTCGCCTGTGGCCAGTGGCGGACGCCGCAAGGCGCGTGGACGCCGCCGGCGGAGCTGCTGGCCTTCCTCTCCGCCGGCGAACCGCCGGCGTACGTCGGTTTCGGCAGCATGGCCGGCTTCGACAACGCGCGCGTGCTGCAGGCGGTGACCGGCGCGTTCGGCCGCCGGCGGGTGCTGTTCAACGCCGGCTGGACCGGCATCGACACCGCCGCGCTGCCGCGCAACTTCCATCCGGTCGGCCACGTGCCGCACGACTGGCTGTTCCCGCGCACCTCGCTGGTCGTCCACCACGGCGGCTCGGGCACCACGCACTCGGCGTGCCGTGCCGGCGTGCCGTCGGTGGTGGTGCCGTTCGCCGGCGACCAGTTCTTCTGGGCCGCGCGCATGCGCGGCGCCGGCGTCATGCGCGACACCCTGCGCGGTGCGTCGATCACGGGCGACGCGCTGGGCAATGCGGTGGCGTTCGCCGGAGGCGACGCGGCGCGTGCCGCCGCCCGGCAGCTGGGCGAACGGATGCGGCACGAGGACGGCAACGCGACGGCGGTGGCGATGATCGAGCGGATCGTCGCCGGCACGCCGCGCGACGGCGGCTGAGCTACTCCGCCGCTTCCGGCGCGCCCATGTTGCCGCGGCTGTACTTCCCCGATCGGTCGAAGCAGCACGCGCGGCGCATGCCGGCCGCGAGCTTGTCGCAGGCGGTGTCGATGCGCTTGACCCGCGTCTCGGCCTTCTTGCCCGAGGTGATCCAGTGGATCCAGTCGCGCCGCGCCACCGGCGTGATGTCGGCCCACGTCGCCTTCGCGGCAGAGTTCGCGGCGAGCGCCTTGCGCAGGTCGGCGGGCAGCTTCGGCTCGGGCTCCTTCTCCACCGGCGCGATCGCGAGCGCGACCGTCTCGCCCGGCGCGACGCCGGCGGCCTCGCGCAGCGCCTTGCTTACCTTCAGCCAGTGGCTGCCCTCGCCATCGGGTTCCAGCGTGGCCTGGAACGGCGCACCGCCGAGCGTGCCGTCCACGGTCACCATGCTGCGCGTCGGCAGCTTCGCGCTGGCGGCCGCGGGCAGCACGAGGAAGGACCAGCTCGCGCCGCTGGGGGTGGCCGGGCGCGAGAGCCGCGCCCTGAAGCGGATCGTCGGGTTCGCCATCGGCGAAAAATAACACTTCACGCCTGCACGCACCGCTCGCATCGACGATGGCCACGCATGCCAGAATCGACACGCCCCCAACCACACGGAGGTCACCAATGGATCAGGACGAGCCGAAAGGCCTTGCAGCCGAACTGACCAGGCCGGTCGGCTTCGGCATCTCGATGGTCGCAGCCACGTTCCTGTGCGCGATCCTGGCCGCCGCAATCCTGATCGTGTCGACACTGCACTGGCCGGTGCTCAGGGAACACGGCGACTGGCAGCTGGCCATCTTCGCCGGCTCGGCGCTGCTGCTGGGCGTGATCGTGTTCCCCGCCGCGCGCAGGCTCGATGCACGCGCCGCGGCCCGTCGACGGGCGCGCGGCACGCCACCGAAGCCAACCGGTGTCCCGACCAGCTCGCTGGTCCTGGGCATGCTGCTGTTCGGCGCGATGGGCGCAGGCCTGCTCTGGGTTTTCGTAGCGGGACGCTCGAACAACGGCCTCGACGGGCTCGGCCTCGCCGTCTTCTCGCTGACCATCGCATCGGTTTGCGCCGGATTGCTGTGGCGGCGCTTCCGCCGGCGGTAGCCGGGCGGCCGGCAGGCGCGGACGGAAGGTTGCGATGACTGGCGCATGATCGGCGGCACGGGGGCGGCCGGGTTCGGACGGGCCCGCGCGTTACGATGCCGCCCCACGTCACGCGCCGCAGAACAGGAATGAAGGCCCGCCGTCCCGAAGCACACCCGTCGGCATGAGCCAGGCGCTGCGTCGCGCGGAATCCGCTGGCGGGGACCGGACCGAGCGCTGGCATTCCCGGATCGGCATGGTCACGACGGTGCTGCTGCACGCGCTGTTGCTGCTGCTGGTGATGCTGGCCCCGCCGATCACCACGCAGTCGCCGTCGGGCGGCGATCCCGGCAGCAGCCTGCAGGCGACGTACATCGACCCGTCGCTGCAGATCCCCTCGCCCGCCCCGCCCGCCGCGCCCAAACCGCCGTCGCCCACCCCGCGCAAGCCCGCACCCGCGGCCACGCGCCTGCAGGCCACGCCGGTCGAAAAGGCCGACGATCCCGCGCTCGAAGTCGTCGACATCCCCGCCCCGCCGGCGTCGCCACCACCGGCGCCCGACGCGCCGGACCGGGCCGCCGAGCGTCCCGCGCACCGCTGGGGCCAGCCGCCGGGCATGCTCCCGCAGGGCGCCGCACCCGAGAACGCGGGGCCGTCGCGGAGCCGCGCCGTCACCCGCGGCCGCCGCAACGATGCCACCGCGTCCGGCGCCGGCCTGGAGGTCGGCGGCTATCAGGTCTATTACGACCTGCTCGACGAAACCCGCCTGCGCCAGTGGCGCGACCAGGGCATGACCGAACTCTTCCTGCCCCTGCCCGGCACCCGGCAGCTCATGGTTTGCCCGCTGGAAACCGCCCTGCGCCGCGACTCCGGCCAGTGCCGGCTGGTGGAACCGGACGATCCGGGCCTTGCGGCCATCGGCGATGCGCGCGACGTCATCACCATGCAGCGGATCTACCGGCTCGGCGACATGCTCTGGAGCGGGCCGGGCGCGTACCGGTAGGCCGGGCAGCTTGAAATCCGCGCCGGCGAGCGCATATCCGCGTCTCCACGTCCACGCCATCCGGACCGATGCCATGACCACCGCTACCGAAACCCGCGCCTTCGAGGCCGAAGTCGCCCAGGTCCTGCACCTGGTGACGCATTCGCTGTACTCGCACAAGGAAATCTTCCTGCGCGAGCTGATCTCCAACGCTTCCGACGCCTGCGACAAGCTGCGCTTCGAGTCGATCGCCAACCCCGGACTGCTTTCCGGCGACCCCGAGCTGCACATCGACGTCAGCTGGGACAAGGACGCACGCACGATCACCATCCGCGACACCGGCATCGGCATGTCGCGCGACGAGGTGGTGGCCAACATCGGCAGCATCGCCAGCTCCGGCACCCGCCGCTTCCTGGAGGCGATGGGCAGCGATCAGAAGGCCGACGCGCGCCTGATCGGCCAGTTCGGCGTGGGTTTCTACTCGGCCTTCGTCGTCGCCGACCGCGTCACCGTGCTCACCCGCCGCGCCGGCACCGCGCCGGAGGACGGCGTGAAGTGGGAAAGCGACGGCCGCGGCGAGTACACGCTGGAGGCGGCCACCCTGCCCGAACGCGGCACCACCGTGGTGCTGCACCTCAAGGACGGCGAGGACGAATTCCTCGACGGCTGGAAGCTGCGCGGACTGGTGCGCAAGTACTCCGACCACGTCGCCTTCCCGATCCGCATGCCGAAGCAAACGCCGGCCGGCGACGACGACAGCGACGACAACAAGGCCGACGACGCGCCCGAATGGGACACCGCCAACGACGCCTCGGCGCTGTGGGCGCGCCCCAAGTCGGAGATCAGCGACGAGGAGTACCAGGCCTTCTACAAGTCGCTCGGCCACGACTTCAACGACGCCGCGGCCTGGACCCACAACCGCGTCGAGGGCAGCCAGAGCTTCACCACGCTGCTGTACCTGCCGGCGAAGCCGCCGTTCGACCTGATGATGGGCGGGCGCGACGAGCGCAAGGGCCTGAAGCTGTACATCAAGCGCGTCTTCATCATGGACGCCGCCGAGGAGCTGCTGCCCAACTACCTGCGCTTCGTGCGCGGCGTGGTCGACGCCGACGACCTGCCGCTCAACGTCAGCCGCGAGATCCTGCAGCACAACCGCCAGCTCGAGCGCATCAAGGGCGCCTGCGTGAAGCGCGTGCTGGACCTGATCGAAAAGCTCGCGCGCGACGAGCCCGAAAAGTTCGCCGCCTTCCTCAAGGCCTTCGGCAACACGCTCAAGGAAGGCATCGTCGAGGACGCGGGCAACCGCGAGCGCATCGCCAAACTCCTGCGCTTCGCGTCCACCAAGAGCGAAGGCGAAGCCAAGACCGTGTCGCTGGACGACTACGTCGGCCGCATGGCGCCCGGCCAGGACGCGATCTGGTACGTCACCGCCGACGGCCACCGCGCCGCCGCCGGCAGCCCGCAGCTCGAAGCCTTCCGCGCGAAGGACATCGAGGTGCTGCTGATGTCCGACCGCATCGACGAATGGATGCTCGGCAACCTGCACGAGTACGCCGGCAAGCCGCTCAAGCACGTTGCCAAGGGCGAACTGCCGCTGGACGAAGCCGACAAGGCGAAACAGGAAGAAGCCACAAAGGCCGCCGCCCCGCTGCTCGAAAAACTCAAGCGCCTGCTCGGCGACCGCGTCGAGGACGTGCGCGTCTCCGCGCGCCTGACCGACTCGCCCTCGTGCCTGGCCATGTCCGAATGGGAGATGGCGCCGCACCTGGCGCACCTGCTGCGCGAGGCCGGCCAGGACGTGCCGGAGAACAAGCCGACGCTGGAGATCAATCCCGCGCATCCGCTGCTGCAGCGGGTCGAAGGCGAGACCGACGACACCCGCGCGACCGACCTGGCGACGCTGCTGCTGGAGCAGGCCGAGCTGGCCGCCGGCGCCCCGCTGCCGGACCCGGCCGCCTTCGTGCAGCGGATGAACCGGCTCCTCGCCGGTTGATCGCAGCCCGGGCGCGGCCGCGCCGTTGCCCGGGAGTTCCCGCCGCGTGCCTGAAGCCCCGGGCGCTTCGGACCGGGCCCGGGGCGTCCGGGCAGCGCCCGCATCCGATTCCCCGCCGGGGTGAAGGCCAAGGCGGACCCGGGTAGACGCGGATCGCTCGGGTTCCTGACCGGCCGACCTCCGATCCTTGCGCTCCTCCGGTCGATTTGTATACGCTGTATACATGACGCGTGCCCGCACCGCTGACCGCATCCTCTCCGCCGCCCGTGCGCTGTTCGAGCGCGAGGGCGCCGGCGCGGTGAGCATGCGCCGCGTGGCCGAGGCGGTCGGGATCACGCCGATGGCCATTTACCGCCACTTCCCCAACCGCGATGCCCTGCTCAAGCGCATCAGCGACGACGGCTTCAGCGAGATCGCGCACCGCTGGGAGGCGCTGCGCAGCGACGGCGACCTGGTCGCGCGGCTGATGGCCATCCAGCGCATCTACCTCGATTACGCGCTGGCGCGTCCGCACCTGTTCGACCACGCCTTCTCCGCGCCGCGCGAGGACGCACGCCGGTTCCCCGAGGATTTCAGCGCGCGCCGCTCGCCCACGCTCAACGTGGTCCACGACACGGTGGTCGAAGCGCAGGACGCCGGACTGCTGCGCGCAGGCGATCCCTGGGACATCGCGATGACGCTGTGGGCGCAGTCCCATGGCCTGGTCGCGCTCTACCGCGCCGGCCGCTTCAGCCACGACGAACGCGAATTCCGCATTTTCTACGACGCATCGCTCGGGAGGCTGCTCGATGGGCTCAAGGCCTGATCCGCTGCCGCGCTGGGCGGCCCCGCTCGCCGTGGTGCTCACGGCCGCAGGCTGGTGGCTGGCCGCGAGCCTGCAGCCGATCTGGTGGGCCGCCTGGCTGGCGCCGCTGCCGCTGCTCGCCTATGCCGCACGTACCCGCGCGTGCTGGGCCGCACTGGCCACGCTGCTGGCCTTCGCACTCGGCGGGCTGACGCTGTGGCACTACGTGCGCGAGGTGATCCAGCTTCCACCGGGCGCCTGCATCGGAATCGTGCTGATGCCGGCGGTGATGATGGTGCCCGCGGTCCTGCTGTTCCGCGCGCTGGCGCGCCGCGGCCGACCGCTGGCGGCGATGCTGTCGCTGCCGCTGGCCGCGACCGGCCTGTCGTGCGTGGCCGCGGCGCTGTCGCCGCACGGCACCTACGGGCACGTCGCCTATTCGCAGATGGACGTGCTGCCGCTGGTGCAGGTCGCCGCGGTGACGGGACTGTGGGGCATCGGGTTCGTGGTGTGGCTGTTCGCGGCGATGATCGTCGCCGTCACCCTGCCCGGACTGGCAGCAGGTGCACGCGTGCGCGCGGCCGCTGGCGGGCTGCTGGTATTCGCGCTGGCGTTCGGCTACGGCGCATGGCGCCTGCACGACGACGACGCAAGCGGGTACGTTCGCGTCGGGCTGGTCAGCATCCCGCTGCCGAGAGGCGACCAGGTCGACCTGGACACCGCATCCGGCCAGCTCGCCCTTGCCGGATACGTGACGCAGATGGACCGGCTGGCCGCGCGCGGCGCGCAGGTGGTGGTGGCGCCGGAATCCTCGCTGCTGGTGCATTCGCACGCGATCGCATCGCTGCAGGCGCTGGCCGACCGGCGCGGCGTGCGCGTGCTGATCGGCGCGGAGGACCGCAGCGATCCGCAGCGCCTGCACAACGCCGCGCTGGTGTTCGAACCCCGGACTGCGCGCCCCGTGGCCTACTACAAGCACCACTTCATCCCCGTCTTCGAGGACCGCTATACGCGCGGCACCGTGCGTACCATGCTGCCGGGCGCGCCGCGCATCGGCGTGGCGATCTGCAAGGACCTGGATTTCACCTCCACGGCGCTGGCCTACGGCAGGCGCGATGCACAGCTGCTGCTGGTGCCCGCCTGGGATTTCGATGCCGACGCCTGGCTGCACGGACGCATGGCCGTGCTGCGCGGCGTGGAAGGCGGATTCGCCATGGCACGCACCGCGCGCAAGGGGACCCTGACGCTCAGCGACGACCGCGGCCGCGTGCTCGCGCAGGCCTCGAGCGTGGGCCATGACACGCCCGTCACCCTGCTGGCCGAAGTGCCGCTGCGCGAAACCCGCACGCCCTACACGCGCTGGGGCGACGCCTTCGGCTGGCTGTGCCTGCTCGCCGCGGCCGTCCTGGCGCTGGGGCTGTCGTGGAACCCGTGGCGGGACGCGAACGCCCGACGGCCGTGACGCCAAGGCACGTCGTTTCGTGGGACGCCGCAAGCGCTCCTTCTCTTGCTGGCGGAAGGAATTGAAGTGGGGAATGGGTCACCGATAGTGTCCCGGCATCTTTTCTACTGCAGCATCGCCTTTCCGGACAGTCAGGGCGAGGCTGCTTCCGGCAGCGCGAATTCCACCACCGCCGGCACGCTCAGCAGCACCTTGGAACGGTACTGCCCGTTGTAGACGTCCTCTTCCTTGACCACGACGCGGCGCGCCTTGTCGATCCAGAACCGCTGGTAGTTGCCGCTGCCTTCCATGCCGCTTTCGGTTTCGACCAGCCAGCAGTCGTAGCGGGTGCTGCCATCGCCGCCGACGAGGGTGCGCTCGCCGACGACCGTGTAGTCGATGTCCATCGGTGCCGGCATGCCGACATCGAACAGGTGCACGCGCAGGGTGCCTCCGCGCTCGTACGGCAGCAGCGGCAACAGGGCCAGGTCGGAATGCCAGTTGAGCCACCAGCCGTCCTTCATCGTCGCAAAGCCGCGTTCGGTTGCCTCGCGGCGCTCGGCGGGCAGCTCGCCTTCGACCGTCCCCCGGCCTTCGGCGGGAACCGCCGTGGTCGTGAACGAGCCGGCCGGCCGGTTCCAGGTGGCGGTCTGCGACAGCGTCGCCAGATCGCCGGCCGCGTGCACCGTGCGTGCCGTATGCGTGATACCGGCTTCGTCCTCCCAGCTCTGCTCGATCACCCACGCATCCGCGCCATCGTCGCGCTCGCGGGTGATCGTCGAGGTGGCCAGCATCGCGCGGCTGATGCCGGAGCCGGCCGGGCCGTGGTGGTAGACCAGATAGGTCGCGGTGCCCGGCTGCAGGCGGTCGATGTGCATGTCGGCGGCGGTGACCGTCGCAAGGGCGAAGCCGAGGGCAAGGAGCATGGGGTTTCCCCGTCAGGACGTCGCCATATTCGATCGCAGCGGGCCGGTCACGGGCGAGTGTCGTAGGACAGGGTATCGATGGTCATGAAGCGTCGCCGGTGGACTTGACCCCGTTCCAGAATGACACGGGCGATGCGCCCGACTCGTCACCACGCAGCGGACCCGCGGCCTTGCGTACTGCACTGGTGCGGGCTGCAACGCGCAGCCCGCAAGCGGACAAAAAGCGAATCTCTACCGGCCAGCGACACGGTAGCCGTACTTCACGATCGCGTCGTCGACAGGGCCCGTCGACAGGTCACTGTGGCAAGCGACGAAGTAGCTGCGGACCGCACTTTCCATCGCGCCGGGGACGAAGCTCTCCGGATCGAGCGCCAGCGCCACGCGCGGCTCGTCGCCCCACTTCATGCCCGGCTGCGTCTTCGAACACCAATAGCTGACCGCACTGGGCACGGGATCCCACTCGATCGCGACGTCATCCGCGCTGTCGGGATAGTCGGGCAGGCCGCGATCCTCGCGCGAGTGATCCGAGACACCGCCGAGGACCGACCCCGCAAGCTCGACCCCGTCGCCGCTGTCGCCCACGACCTCCAGCTTCTCCCACTTCATCCAGCTGCAGGCGTCCATGTGGCAGCGCCCCTGCGTGATGCTGCCGCCCGCATCGACGAACGGCTTGAAGTCGTCCGGCACGGCAGCCTCCGGCTTCGTCTCCGCGGCCTGCGACTGCCCGGCCGTTTCAGGCGTGCTTCCGGCCTCGCCCGCTTCTGCCGCCGGCGCACCGGGATCCATATCGGGACCCGCATTACAGCCGGCCACGGCAAGCGCGACCGCTGCAATCACCCAGGACGTCTTTTCCATCATCAGCACCCGTGCGAAGAACCTGCCCGCAGGATAGTCACCGCAATTTGAACGAGCGATCAAACAGCTGCGATCCCGCGTGCCGGAGCGGTCTCATGGCGGGTAAATCCTGCCAATACAAAGATGATTCTTGCGGCTCTCCAGCAGTTCGTCGATATCGTCGCCCATGGGGATGGATGAACATCGAACAGTCGTGGGCGTCGCTGCAGCGTTCGTGAATTTCTTCCACAGGACTGCCCGGCCATCCGCCAGGGCGATCCAGTAGGCCGGTGCGTCGCCTTCTTCCACCATGACGGCGCCGCGCATCAGGCCGGGGTTGTCGCCAAGCTGTTCGATCCTGCCGAGCTGCCTCATCTGGGCAATGAACTGCTCCGCCGTTCGCTCGTTCAACCATGCATAGCCGAAGCCGTCATAGATGCGGAAATCCTCGCCGGGCTGGTCACGGATCCTGGCCGCCAGCGCGGGTGTGCGCTGCACGAGTGAAAGAGCTGCCTGCAGGCGCGCCAGGTCCGCATCGGAATTTTCGAGCGCGCTGCCCTTGAGCGGGAGCCGCACCTTCATGTGGAGGTTCTTCGGCCCATCCGGCAACCGCAGCGATGCAAAGAGCACCGGACCCAGCTGCATCCATGAAAGCCGCTTCTGTGCCCTAGCCTCCTCCACTACGAAACTCGCCTCCAGCACGCGCAGCGCATCTCCTGCCTTTACCTCTGCATCGAACCGGTTCAGGACGTCGAAGAGGCCGGCGGTCACGAGTTCATCGAGTTCGAAGTCGCTGATCGGCCCATGCAAGCGGTCCCGGTTGGTCGCTCCTTTCGGCAACAATCGCCACAGGGCCTGCGAAATCGCAGGCGAGTACGTGGGCGGCTGGCCGTCGCGATTCCATGGCAGCATCAGATATTGCTGCGATCTGCTCGAAGCCACGATTTTCGAACCATCGGACAGAGCGATCTCCACCCACACGCCGGGGTAATCATCGGTATGAAACGATCGGAATCCGGCGGTGAGCGCCGTAGCGAGGTCGCCAGGGTGGCGCAGGGTTTCGCGATACGCCTGCATCCTGCCCGCAATGGCGGGATCGATCGGGAAGTCTTCGCCGGATTCCGATTCCATCTCCCCGTCGATACGCGCCTGGACGTCCCTGTCTGGCCGACCCAGGTCCCCAGCGTCGAACTTAGCGCGCGATGGAGCTTCCATTGCGGCAACCAGCGCGGCGACGTCGCCCGTGGACGCCCGCATTGGCGGCATCGCGGTCAGCTTGCCGGCGCGGCTGCTCGTGCCCGTCATCGTGAACCCGCCATCGGAGCGCCGGACCACGAGTTCGGTAATCAGCGGTGAATCCGGGCTCAGCCCGCCCCATGTCGACCTGATCCTTATTTCATCGACGACCGGATCCGCGCCCACGGGCGCCAGCTGTGCCCACGCGCCACCGGCACACGACAGGAAGATCAACAGCAGCCAACGCTTCATCTGCCTCTCCTCAATGACCGCCATCTGTGCGCCCCGCTCTGGCTCGTCCGCGCAGGCAGGCCAAGCATGACATGAGCGACCGGGGAGCCCGGTGGAACAAGGCCGGACAGCGGCCGCGTGCGTGCGCGCTGCTCCGCATCGCCCAGTTTCGCCGCCACCCGCCCGCAGGCGTCAAGCATGCCGGCCAGCAGTCGCGCGTCGACGTCCATGTGGCCCCGTACCCGGCGCGGTTGCGCTGGTCGTAGCCTTGGCCAGTACGCGCCAGACTGCCTGGCCCAGGTCGAGCGCGTGCGGCAATACCTGGAACACGATGCCATGCCTCAACAGGTGCTTTCACCGGCCAGCCGCCACCCCAACCCCGACCACCTTGTCGCATGCCGCGCCAGTGCCGCTTTGATCACGTCCGCACTGCCCGCCACGTGCAGCGCCCGCCGCGCGCGGGTGATGCCGGTGTAGACCAACTCGCGCGAGAGCACGCGGCTGTCGCGGGTGGGGAGCTGCAGCCAGACTTCGTCGAACTCGCTGCCCTGGGCCTTGTGCACGGTCATGGCGAAGGCGCTGTCATGGGCCGGCAATGCGGCGGGGTGGAAGGCCCGCACGCCCGCGTCGCCGCCGGTGAACCAGGCGCGCACGCCGTCGCCGCCGTCGAGGCAGACGCCGATGTCGCCGTTGAACAGGCCCAGGCGGTGGTTGTTTTCGTTGACCAGGAGCAGGCGGCCGTGGAAGTACGGCGGCCGTCGCGGCCCGGCCAGGAGCTCCTCGATGCGCGCGTTCAAGGTGCGCGCGCCCTGCGGGCCGTCGCGCAGCGCGGTGAGCAGGCGCAGGCGGGCGGCGAGTGCGAGCGCCTGCTGGGCGATGTCGTGGCGGGCGGCTTCGTCGGGCGGATCTCGCGGCAGTGCCTGCAGGGCGCGCCACGGGGCCAGCAGGGTTTCGCGCGTGGTTCCGCGCAGCGGATCGGCGAGGTTCTCGTGGAAGGACACGCCGGCCGGGCCTTCGCGCAGCAGCTGCAGCACCGCCTCGGCGTCGCGGTCGCGCACGGCGTCGGCCAGCGGTGCGAGGTCGAGCGCGTCGGACTGGCGATAGCCGCGGCGCAGGTGCACGCGGTGGCCATGCAGCGGGCCGCGCGCGGCATCGTCGCCGGCGACGTGCTCGCCACTATCGGCGCCTTCGCCCGCGGCGTCGTCGATCGCGGCGAGCACGTCGCCGGCTTCGACCGAGGGCAGCTGGTCCCGGTCGCCGAGCAGGATCAGCCTGGCGCCGTCGGCCACCGCTTCGACCAGCTTGCACATCAGCGGCAGGTCGACCATCGAGGCTTCGTCGACCACCACCACGTCGTGCGGCAGCGGTGCCTGCGCGTTGAAGCGGAACGCGGGGCTGTCGGGGATCGGGCCGAGCAGGCGGTGCAACGTGGACGCAGTCGTCGGCAGCGCGTCGCACAACTCGGGTTCGATGCCGTCGGTGCGCAGCCGGGCGACGGCGTTGCGCAGGCTTTCGGCCACGCGGTCGGCGGCGCGGCCGGTGGGGGCGACCAGGGCGATCCGCGGCGGCGCGCGGCCCTCGGCGCGCGCCTGCGCGAGCAACAGCAGCAGCAGGCGCGTGATGGTGGTCGTCTTGCCGGTGCCGGGGCCACCGGTGACCAGCAGCAGCGGGCGCAGCAGCGCCTGGCGTGCGGCCTGCGCCTGCAGATTGCCGGCGTCGGCGTCCGGGAACAGCGCGGCGAACAGCGGCGCGATGGCCTCGGGCATGGCGTCGATGCCGCCGCGCGCGAGCGCCTGCAGCCGCGCCGCCAGCCGCCGCTCGTACTCGCGGTAGCGACGCAGGTACAGCAGGCCGCCTTCGAGCACCAGCGGCCGCGAAGAATCGGCGGATTCGCCGGGCGCGGGCTGCGACACCCAGGGCGACGCGGCCAGCACGGCGCGCCAGGCGTCGGCTTCGGGCCAGGCGCCGACCTCGGGCAGCAGCTGCCGCGGCTGCGCGGGGTCGAAGGCCGCGTGGCCGAGCGAGACCGCGAACGAGGCCAGCGCCGCGGCGGCCAGCACGCGCTCGTCGGTGCCCGGCACGCGCCGGCGCAGCACGTCGGCCAGCGCGAGGTCGACCGCACGCAGCGCGGGCTGCCTGCGCAGTTGTTCCATCAGGCCCATGCGCCCTCCGGCAGCGGTGGCGCGAGCAGCGCATCGGCGGCTTCGACCAGCGCGCGCGACAGTATCGGCACCGCCACGCCCTGCAGGGGATCAGCCGGGTCGAGGCCACGGCTGAAGACGTAGCGCGCGCCGCCGAAGTGGCGGTCGAAGTCGTAGCCGGGGCGGCGCAGGCGTTGCCAGCGATGCAGCGCGACCGCGTACAGCAGCGCCTGCAGGTCGTACTCGCTCGACGCCATCGCATCGGCCAGCGACGCAGGGTCATAGGCAGGCAGGCGGTTGGATTTGTAGTCGAGCACGTACAGGCGCTCGCCGACGCGGTAGGTGAGGTCGAGCTTGCCGGTCATCAGCCCCGACAGCGACGACCACGTGCCGAAGTCGCGGCGCCCGCGCAGCAGGCCGTGCGCCTGCAGCAGCGCGAGGAAGCCGGCGGTGGCGGCGTCGCGCAGGGTGAAGTGGAATTCGAGTTCGGCGATGCGGTCGCCGGGACCGAGCGTGCACAGGCGCAGGTCGGGCTCGCCGGCGACCGTCGGCAGCGGCGCGTTGAGCGTGCGCGCGACCAGCGGCGCCAGCGCGGCAATGCCGTCGTCGAGCTCGTCGTCGCGGTAGTGCTCGCTGCGCAGCGCGGCGAGCAGGGCATCGCGCTGGCCTTCGGGCGGAGCATCGCCGTCGTGACCGGCCCAGGCGGCGAAGTCGACGTGCTCCATCGCGTGGTGCAGGGCGTTGCCGAAGCGCGCGCCGCCGAAGCGGCGGTCGGCGGACGCGACGGTGTCGAGCGCGACGGCCAGGCGGCGCTCGTCGTCGGCCGGCGCCTCGTCGGCGACCACCCGCGCACCGTGCGCCTGCTGCTGGTGCAGCTGGCTGAAGCTGTGGATCCACCAGTCGCGGCGCAGCGGGCGCACGGCGATGCGCGCCGGCGGCACCGCTTCGGTCTTCGGCGGCGGCAGGCGCTGCGGCGTCGCGGGCGGCAGGCCCTCGCGCCAGCGCGCCCGCGTACCGAGCGCCTGTTGCGCCGCTTCGCGCTGCGCGGGCGTGCCCAGCAGTCGCGCCAGCGCCGTGTTGTCGTGGCTGGCCAGTCGTCCGCAGGCCAGCCACAGCGCGTCGCGCGCGCGGGTGAGGCCGACGTACAGCAGGCGCATGTCCTCGGCCTGCTCCTCGGCGACGTGCCGGGCCACCGCGCAGGCGTCCGAACCGTCGTCCCACGGCGGCGCGCCGGCGTGCGCGTGCGCGGTCTTCCACTGACGCACGCGGCCGGCATCGGTGGGATACATCGCCCACTGCGCGGGCTTCACGTGCTTGCGGCCGATGCCGGAGAACGGCAGGAACACCAGCGGGAATTCCAGGCCCTTGCTCTTGTGCAGGGTGAGGACCTGTACGCGGCCGGCATCGGACTCCAGCCGCGGCTGCTGGGCTTCGTCCTCGGCGTCGGCATCGGCGATGGCTGCGCGCAATGCGTCGATCTGGCCCTGGGTGCCGAGGCTGCGCGCGCCGGCTTCCTGCAGCAGTTCGGCCAGCTGCATGAAGTTGGAGACGCGGCGCTCGCCCTCGGGTTCCGACAGCAGGCGCGCGGCGTTGGCGGCGATGATGTCGGCCAGCAGCGCCTGCGGCCCGTGCCGCTCCCAGCGCACGCGCCAGTCCTGCAGCCGCTGCTGCCAGTCGCGCAGGGCATCGCCGTCGTCGGCCAGCGTCCTGATGCCGGCGGCGTCCTGGCCCAGCAGGCGCGTGGCCAGCGCCGCGCGCAGGCGGCGGTCGTCGCCGCCGTGGCGCAGGGCCAGCAGCACGGTCAGCAGTTCGGCGGCCTCCTCGCCCTGGTAGAGGCTGGTGCGGCCGCCGGCGACCGCGGGCACGCCGCAGCGCGACAGCGCGCGCCGCACGGCGCCGGCCTCGGCGTGGGTGCGCACCAGCACCGCACAGTCGCGCGGCTCGACCGGGCGCAGCTGCCCGCCGTCGCGGCGCGACAGGCGGCCGTCGCGCGCGGCCTGCAGGCGTTCGCGGATCGCTTCGGCGCACAGATTCGCGGCGTGTTCGATCGATTCGTCCTTGTTCCAGTCGCCGTCCACGAAGCTGCCATCCCGCTTTTTCACCTGCTTTGGCGAGATCACATGCACTTCCAGCGCGGGTGCGGCGGTGCCGTCGAGCAGGAGGTCGTCGTCGGAGGCCTTGCCGCCCGGTTCCACGTGCTGGAAATCGATGGCGTCACCCATCGCATGCTGGGGCGCCTGCTTGAACAATGCCTCGACCGCATCCAGCACCATCGGCCGCGAGCGGAAGTTGTGGTCGAGCGAGGCGACGTCGTCGGCGCTGCTGCGCGCAACCAGATAGGTGTGCACGTCGCCGCCGCGGAAGCGGTAGATCGCCTGCTTCGGGTCGCCGACCAGCACCAGGCCGCCGCGGCCGAACAACGCCTCGAAGATCGCCCACTGGCGCGCGTCGGTATCCTGGAACTCGTCGACCAGCGCCAGCGGGAACTGCGCGCGCACGGCCGCGGCGAGGGCCGGAGCGTGCACCGGGTCGGTCGCGGCCGCGTGGGCGGCGGCGATCAGGTCGTCGTAGTCGCGCAGGTGGAAGGCCTGCTTGCGCGCCACGTCGCGCGCGCGGGCGTCGGCGCGCAGCGCGTGCAGGCGCTGCAGGTCGTGCGCTTCCTGCCACGGGCCCAGCGCATGCATCGCATCGATGAAGGCGGCGAAGCTGTCGAACAGCGGCGACACCGGGGTATGCCCTGCTCCGCCCTTGCTGGTGCCTGCGAGCAGCACGTCCGGCCGGTATTTGACCAGCTTGGCGTGGCACTCCGCCGGCGGCACGTCCGGCGCGTGGTGCGCGCACCAGCGCCAGAGATCGTCGACGTGATCGGGCTTGTACTCGTTGTTCTTGAGGTGTTTGGCCTCGATCGCGCGCTGCAGGGCGGCATGCGCATCCTCGCCGTGCGCGTCGAAGGCCGCGCGCAGCGTGCGCCACGCCGTGGCGATGGCCGGGCGCGGATCGGCCGGCAGAGTCTCCGGCACCGGCGGCAGCAGCGGCTCGTCGGCCAGCAGCTGCGTGAGCGCGGCCGCCAGAGCGTCCGGCGTGCCGAAGCGCGACTGCAGGAAGGCCGTGTCGTCGACGTCATGCGCGGCCGCGCGCCACAGCGCGATCGCCAGGCGCTTGCGCGCGGCGCGGTTGCGCGCCTCGAGCTCCGCCGCGAGCAGCGGCTGCCCGGTGTCGACCGCGTGCTCGGCCAGCAGCCGCTGGCAGAAACCGTGGATGGTGTGGATCGCGGCCAGGTCGATGTCGCGCGCTGCGCCCGCGATGCGCTGGCGCAGCACCGGCAGCGACTCGCGGCCGTCGGCCAGGGCGTCGTGCAGCAGCCGGCGCAGCAGCGCCGCTTCGGCGTCCTCGCCCTCGCGCACCGCGGGGTCGCCCGGCTGCCACTGCGCGGCCATCGCCGCGGCTTGCTGCAATCGCGCGCGCACGCGGCCGCGCAGTTCCTGGGTCGCGGCGACGGTGTAGGTGACCGCCAGGATGTCGGGCACGCGCAGGCGACCGACGATCACGGCGCGGACGAACAGCCCGGCCAGCGCGAAGGTCTTGCCGGTGCCGGCGCTGGCCTCGAGCAGGGTGCGTGCGTCGAGGCGGGTGTCGAGGACCACGTCGCTCACGGCAGCACCTCGCGCGCGTCGAAGGCGCGGCCGTCGAACAGCGCGTCGAAGATCGCCCGGCTCGCGGCCTCGAGCGCGGCCAGCGAGCCGGCGTCGTGGTCGAGGAACGGATCGCGCCCGCGCAGCGCGAGTCGCGTGGCGGCATCGACTTCGGCGTGCATGTAGTCGCTGCCGATCCACTGCTTGCGCGCGGCGTCCAAGCCATCGCTCTGGCCGTCACGGACCAGTTCGAAGCCGCTCTTGGGCAGGAACGGCAGCGGCGCGATCCGCATGCGCCGGCGCAACGCCACCAGCGCGCGCAGCGCGGCGCGCGCGTCGGCGACCGGCGGCAGCAGCACTTCCGCCAGCGCGGGCGGCTCACCGCCGCGCTCGCCGGGCAGCAACTGGTGCAGGCGCAGCCCAAGCCCCGCGGCCACCAGGCCGTCGAGCCGGTGCCGCAGCGCGTGCCCGCCGTGCATCCCGCCCTTGCGCAGCGCCACCCGCAGCAGGCCCTGCGGATACACGCCGCGCAGCTGGCCGACCAGGACGGTGTCGTCGGCATCGCCTTCCGCGAGCGGGAGCCGCACCGGCAGCGCCTCGCCGTCGCCTCGGAAACCGGCATCGAGCGCGGCTGCCGCGAACGGTTCAACGTCATCGAGCAGCGCCGCCAGCGTCGCCACGCCGTCGGCACCGGGCGCCACCAGCGCGCGGGCCAGCAGGCGCGCGTGCAGGGCACTGGCGTCCGGCCGTGCGCCGTCGCGCAGCCATGCCTCGAATGCGTGCACCCGCAGGCCATGCGCAGCCAGCGGACCGGGCGCGCCGAAGGGCTCGTGTTCGTCCAGCGCCGGTTCGTCCTCCGGCAGGCGCAGGCCCAGCCCCTCGCGCAGGTAGTGCGCCGGCGGGTTGGCCAGCGCCCGGCGGAGCGCGTCGATGGCGAGCACCCCGTCCTCCTGCGTGCCGTCCGCGGCTGGCACATCGCCGCCGGTGCTGCCGTCGCGCGGCGCGAACGCCGGCAGCGCCGCCATTTCCGGCGCCACCTCGATGCGCCAGCGCTGGTCGAAGCTGAAGCGGCGCGGATCGCCCGTCGCCTCGTCCACGTGCGCGGCGCCGAACGCCGCAGGCGAGAACGGCTGCAGCGCATGCCGCACCACCAGCGCCTCGCGCACCGTGTCGGCATCGCCGGCGTGATAGCGCACCGCGGTGTCGAGCAGCTCGGCCACCACCGAGGCCGGCTCGCGCGCGCTGCCGTCGCGGGCATCGAAGCCCTGCCAGCTCAGGTAGAACGTGCGCGCGGCCGAGGCGAACAGCTGCAGGAAGAGATAGCGGTCGGCCTCGCGCCGCGCCGGATCGCCCACCCGGCGCTCGGTCGAGGCCAGGCCCTGGACGATGCGGTTGAGTGGATCGCGCGCATCGGTGCCGGGGAAGGCGCCATCGTCCATGCCGAGCAGGCAGATCACCTGGAACGGGATCAGCCGCATCGGCACCATGCGCCCGAAGCAGATGCCGCCGGACAGGAACGGCGCGCGCGCATCGGCGTCGTGCAGGTCGGCCAGCAAGTGGTCGCGCACCACGGCGTGCGTCACGGGCGCGTCGAATCCCGCTTCGGCCGCACCGTGCGCGAAATCGCCCAGCGCCTTGCGCAGCCGCGCCAGGGTGCGCGCATCGGCGGGGTCGCGCGGCTCGTCGCCGAACATCTCCAGCAGCAGCCGCTCCAGCCGCGCCGCCCATTCCTGCGGCGAGTGCGGCCCGGCCAACGCGCTGGCGGCCAAGCGCAGCCGTTCGACCACGCGCAGGAAGGCGTCCAGCGCCTGCGTCGACTGGCCCTCGAGCGCCGGCCAGGGCGCCGCGCCCGCGATTTCTCCTTCGTCGCCCGAGGCGTAGCCCAGCAGCAGCCGCTCGAGTGCGAAGCCGAGGCTGTAGGCATCGGCCGCGTCCACGGCGGCAGCGGTGCCGTCGACGACATCGAAGCCGGCGCGCGCGCCCGCATCCTGCAGCCAGGCCTGCAGGCTGCCGCGCATCGCGTCGTCGATGTCGAAGCGTGCGGCGACCGCGGGCACCGCGACCAGGTCGAGCACGTCGGCCAGGCTCGGCGCGCGCAGCGGCAGGTCGAGCAGCCGCGCAAAGGCGTCGGCCATCGGCTCGTCGGCCAGCGGGCTGGTGTCGGCGATGGTGTACGGCAGTTCGCGCGCGCTGCCCAGCGCACCGCCGAACACCGCCTCGATGTGCGGCGCGTAAAGATCGATGTCGGGCGCCAGCACCGCGATGTCGCGCGGCTGCAGGCGCGCCCCGCCCGCGGGGGCTTCGGCTTCGAGCAGGGCGCGCAGCTGGTCGTGCAGCACCTGCACTTCACGCAGCCGCGTATGGCAGGCGTGGAACTGCAGGCTGGCATCGTCGCGGTCGACGGTCGCGCGCGGCCAGGCGGCTGCATCGGCACCCGCCAGCGGTTCCACGTTGTCGAGCACGTCGCCCTGCAGCCGGCCGAGCAGCGTGCTGCGGTCCGGTTCGACGAACGCCTTCGCCTCGTAATCGGCATGCACCGCCTCGCCGCCGCCGAGCGCGGCGACGAAATCGCGCTCGGCCTGGCCCCAGGCCGCGAGCAGCGGATTGCCCGCGGCGAAGGCGCCGTCGTCGGCCGGTACGTAGTCGTGCGCCCAGCGCCCGAGGTCGCCCCAATAGGCGCGGCTGGGCGTGTGCAGGTAGAACTGCTGGCTGCCCGCGCGCGCCTGGCTGGCGATCACCTGCAGCACGTCGGGCGAGACGTTCTGGCAGGCGAACACCGACAGCCGCGGCGGCAGGCCTTCTGGCGCCCGCGCGCCAGCGCCGCCGAAACGCGCGAGATAGTCGCCGATGCGCCGCGCCCGGTGCGCGCGCCCGGCGGCGACCTGGCGCCAGAGCTGCGCCTGCGGATCGTCGGGTTCGGCCCCTGCCTCCCAGCGCAGCAGCAGGTCGCGGCGCCAGGCCTGGTACTTCTCGAACGCTTCCGCCTGCGCGCAGGCCAGCGACCACGCCCGGCGCCCGTCCCCGCCGTCGCCGGCGAGGAAGTCGCGCCACGCCGCCGGCGGCGCGTCACCCAGCAGCCGCAGCAGCGACCAGCGCAGGCTGTCCGGACGCAGGCGGTCGCCCTCGGGCACGCGGCCGAGGTTGGCGTCGAGCGCCAGATCAACCAGCTCGCCCGGCGTCAGGAAGGCAACGTTGGCGCAGATGCCGTTGCGCTCGGCCAGGAACTGCTGCAGCCAGCGCCGCATCGAGAACTGCGGCACCAACACCACCTCGGCCCGCAGCCAGTCGCCGCCGCCCGCCGGCGCGCGCAGGTGCTCGGCCAGCACGCCGGCAAGCACGTCTAGGGCATTGGAGTGATAGAGGCGGAAGTCGCCCGCGCTTGCGGCCATGCGGCCATGATGCCGGAGCCTCGTCGCATGCCGCGATACGAATATGTCGGGCTGGCCGGTTGCATACGCTGTTTGTGGGAGCGACTTCAGCCGCGCGCCTTTCCAGCCGCCAAAGTCTCTGGATCCCCACCGGCGCGGGAATGACGGTCTGTGGGAAGTCCGCATCGCGGCCTCGCCGAAGCTGCGCCCTGAAAGGGCGCGCAGAAGCGGCGGAAGCCGCGAGCTTTTGCCTCCGTCGACACCCCGGGTAAACCTCGCGGCTTCCGCCGCTCCTACGGGCTGGGCCGAATTGCGTCATAATTCCTGTACCGTCCGGTTCACTCACTCCGGCCACGTTCAGCCGGTTTTGTCCAAGCTGCGCGGACTTGCGCCCGCAGCCCGTGGCGCTCCCCCTCCAATCCCGGCCCCGCATGTCCCCCGACACGCCCCCGCAAGACATCGCCGTGCGCCTGACCGATGTCCGCCTGGACCGCGGCACGCGGACCGTGCTGTCCGGGATCGACCTGACCGTGCCGCGCGGCAGCATCACCGCGGTGCTGGGGCCGTCGGGCAGCGGCAAGTCGACCCTGCTGGCGGCGCTGACCGGCGAGCTGGTGCCGGCGGCGGGCCAGGTGGAAGTGCTCGGCCAGGCGGTGCCGCAGCGCCAGCGCGCGCTGCTGGAGCTGCGCAAGGGCATCGGCGTGCTGCTGCAGGGCAACGGCCTGCTGACCGACCTGACCGTGGCCGAGAACGTGGCGCTGCCGCTGCGCACACATACGAAGCTGCCGCGGCCGGTGATCGACCGGCTGGTGGCGATGAAGCTGCACGCGGTCGGCCTGCGCACGGCCGGCGACCTGTATCCGCGCGAGCTGTCCGGCGGCATGGCGCGGCGCGTCGCATTGGCGCGGGCACTGGCGCTGGATCCGCCGCTGATGGTCTACGACGAGCCGCTGACCGGGCTGGACCCGATTGCGTCGGGCGTGATCATGAGCCTGATCTCGCGGCTCAACGACAGCCTCGGATTGACCAGCATCATCGTCACCCACCACGTGCACGAGACCCTGCCGGTGGCCGACCGCGCGATCGTGATCGCCAACGGCCGGATCGTGTTCTCGGGCACGCCCGCGGAGCTGGAGGCGACGACCGATCCACTGGTGCTGCAGTTCCTTCGCGGCGAGCCGGACGGGCCGATCGCCTTCGATACGGCCGAGCGCAGCCGGGAGACCGCTTGATGCCCTTCGTCGCCGCCACCCGCTCGCTCGGCCGCGCCGGGCTGTTCTCGCTGTCGGTGCTGCGCGCGTCGAAGCCGACCGCGGACTTCTTCGCCGAACTGGTGCGCGAGATCTACAAGATCGGCGCGCGCAGCCTGCCGATCATCGCGGTCGGCGGCGCCTTCGTCGGGCTGTCGGTGACGCTGCTGGGCTACCGCGCACTGGAGACCTATGGCGCGGCGAACCAGATCAGCGCGCTGGTGGGGCTGGGCCTGTACCGGGAGCTGGCGCCGGTGCTGACCGCGCTGCTGTTCATCGGCCGCGCCGGCTCGTCGATCGCGGCGGAACTCGGCCTGATGCGCGCCACCGACCAGATCACCGCGCTCGGGCTGATGGCGATCGACCCGGTGGCCAAGGCGGTCGCGCCGCGCTTCTGGGCGGCGGTGATCTGCGTGCCGCTGCTGACCGGCTTCTTCTGCAGCCTGGGCATCACCGCCAGCTACTTCGAGGCCGTGCACGTGCTGGGCATCGACGCGGGCACGTTCTGGCAGGTGCTGCGCGACGCGGTCGACTACCGGCACGACTTCCTGGTGGCGTTCCAGAAATCGGCCGTCTTCGGCGGCACCGCGGCGCTGGTGGCGGCGTACGTGGGCTACCACGCCGAACCGACCATCGAGGGCACCTCGGTCGCCACCACGCGCGCGGTCGTCAACGCGTCCTTGCTGGTGCTGATGTTCAACTTCGTGCTGTCGGCGCTGCTGTTCCGCTGATGGATACCCGGGAAGAGCTTCCTGCCACGGATCACGCGGATGGACACGGATCGGGAAGTCCAGTGCAGGAAGGCTTCATCCGCGTGATCTGCGGCAAGAAACACCCATGGATTCCCGCGTGCGCGGGAATGACGACTGAGGGATTTTTGTGAGGACTCCAACATGACAACCCGCGGTCCACGTCTCGAATTCGCAGTCGGTGCGTTCCTGCTGCTGGCGCTGGCCTCGCTGCTGGTGCTGGCGATCGCCTCGACCAACGGCAAGTTCGGCTTCGGCGGCGACACCTACGCGCTGACGGCGCGCTTCACCAACATCGGCCCGCTGCGGCCGATGGCGCCGGTGAAGATCGGCGGCGTCACCATCGGCCGGGTCGGCGACATCACGCTCGACCCGGTCAAGCTCGATTCGGTGGTCACGCTCGACATCGACAAGCGCTACCAGGAACTGCCGATCGACACCTCCGCCGGCATCCTCACCAACGGGCTGCTGGGCGAAAGCTACGTCGGCCTGCAGCCCGGCGGCGACCTGGAGAACTTGAAACCCGGCGAAGAGATCGCATTCACCACGCCGTCGGTCGACATCATCCAGATGGTCGGCAAGTACATGTTCAGCGGCGGCGGCGACAATGCCGCGGCCGCACCGGATGCCGGTGCCGGCATGCAATCTCCCTCCTCCACGGAAGAAACCCAGCCATGAACCGCAAGCTCATTCCCCTTCTCGTCGCCGGCGCGCTGCTGGCCACGGTGCCGGGCCTGGCGCCGGTGCAGGCCGCACCGCAGGCCGATGCCGGCGTGCGCGTGGCCTCGCCCAGCAAGATGGTGCTCGACAACAGCGAACGCATCCTGTCCACGCTGGAAAGCCGCCGCGCCGAGTTCAACAGCAACCCGGCCGCGCTGCGCCAGTTCGTCAGCAGCGAGTTCAACAACATGTTCGACCGCGACTACGCGGCGCGGCAGGTACTCGGCCGCCACGGCCGCGGCGCCTCGGACGCGGACATCAAGGCCTTCGGCGACGCGCTCGCCGACAACCTGATGCAGCGCTACGGCTCGTCGCTGCTGAACTTCAACACCAGGCTGCAGGTGCGGGTGAAGTCCGAAACCCCGCTGCCGCGCGGGCTGGGCGTGAAGGTCTCCAGCGAGATGATGCGCAGCGACGGCGACGCGATCCCGGTCGATTACCTGATGCGCCAGTCCGGCGGCCAGTGGAAGGTGTTCGACGTGCTGGTCGAAGGCGTGTCGTTCGTGCAGACCTTCCGCCAGCAATTCGACCAGGAGCTGCAGAACAAGTCGATCTCGCAGGTCGCCGCCGAGCTGCGCAAGGGCCAGCTCAACGCGAATGCCGACAAGTAGCGCCAGCGCCCGGCGTGACGGCGATGCGCTGGTGTTCACCGGCGCGTTGCTGCGCGACGACGTGGCCGCGCTGTGGCGCCAGCTGCCGAAGACGCTCGACGGCGTGCGGCGCCTTGACGTGGGCGCGGTCGAACGCATCGACAGCGCCGGCCTGGCGCTGCTGGCCGAGCTGGCCGCGCGCGCCGGCAACGCCGTCAGCGTCAACGGCGCGCCGACGGGCCTCGCCGAGCTGCGCGCGGCGTACCGGCTGGACCCGTCGCTGGGTTTCGCGGCCTGAGCGCGGCGCGATGACGCGCATCCGTATCCTGTTCCTTCCCCCGATCCAAGCGAGTCCCGCCCCATGACCCGCCACGCTGCCTTCCGCGCGCTGCTGTGCGCTTCGCTGGTCCTCACCCTGGGCGCCTGCGCCAGCCACAGCGGCGTGCGCGACGACGCGCCACCGCCGCCGGTAGGCGCGGTGCAGGACGCGGGCGACCCGACCACGGCCGCCGCGGAAACCGTCCCGCCCTACCTGGCCGATGCGGACGCAGCCGTCGGCGCGGCGCCGTACGACGCGGCGCCGCAGGCCGACACCGCACAGGACCCGGTAGCGCCGGCACCGCAGGACGACGCGTCCGGCAGCGCCGCGCCCACGCAGGCCGAACTCGACTACGCCGCGATCTACGGCGAACCGCCCTACGACCCGGTCTACGACGACACCCTGCCCGCGCCCGCGCAGCTGCCGAAAAGCTACGATCCGTGGGAGGGCATGAACCGCCGCGTGCACCGCTTCAACAACGCGGTCGACCGCACCATCGCCAAGCCGCTGGCCAAGGCCTACGTGAAAGTGGTGCCGCGACCGATGCGGCTGGGCGTGAGCAACTTCTTCCACAACCTCGGTCAGCCGGTCAGCGCGCTCAATGCGCTGCTGCAGGGCAAGCCGAAGCAGGCGGCGCAGTCGATGGGCCGCTTCCTGCTCAACAGCACGCTGGGCATCGGCGGCATCTTCGACCCGGCCAGCGACGCCAGGCTGCCCAACCGCAGCGAAGACTTCGGCCAGACGCTGGGCGTGTGGGGCTGGAAGACCTCGCGCTACGTCGAGCTGCCGCTGTTCGGGCCGCGCACGGTGCGCGACAGCTTCGGGCTGGTGGGCGACGGCCAGCTGTCGCCGATCCGGCAGGTTGAGGACGACAAGACCCGCGTGTTCCTGCAGGGCCTGCAGCTGGTGGACGTGCGTACGCAGCTGTTCGCCGTCGACAGCATGCGCGAGGGCGCGGTGGACGACTACGCGCTGGTGCGCGACGCCTGGCTGCAGCGCCGCAACTACCAGATCTTCGGCGAACGCGAGCAGGAGAGCGAGGACGACGCACTGCCCGACTACCTGCGCGAGGACAGCGCCAACCCGACGGTGCCGGTGGATGTGATGCCGATCATTCCGGGCGCGCCGACGAACTGATCCCCTGCAGGAGCGGCTTCAGCCGCGAGCTTTTCCCGGGACAGGCAAAGATCAAAAACTCGCGGCTGAAGCCGCTCCTGCAAGAGAAGAGCAGGCGCGCATCATTCGCCGTCTTCGCCCAGCAGCTTCTTCGCCTCGGCGCCCGGCAATGTCTCCACGCCCTTGAGCTGCTTCTCGATCGCGCGCGTGCGCACGCCGGCGGCCTTGATGCTGTTCTGCACGGTGTCCAGCTGCCCGTGCGCCTTCTCGAGCACGCCGGCGAACTTGCCGAACTCGGCCTTCACCGCGCCCAGCAGCTGCCAGACTTCGCTCGACCGCTGCTCGATCGCCAGCGTGCGGAAACCCATCTGCAGGCTGTTGAGCAGTGCCAACAGCGTGGTCGGCCCGACCAGGGTGACGCGGAACTCGCGCTGCAGCCCGTCGAACAGCCCGGGCCGCCGCAGCACTTCGGCGTACAGCCCCTCGGTGGGCAGGAACAGCAGCGCGAAGTCGGTGGTATGCGGCGGCGCGAGGTACTTGTCGCGGATGCGCTTGGCTTCCACCCGCACCTGGCGCTCCAGCGCCGCGGATGACGCGGCGACCGCGTCGGCGTCGGCACGGTCCTGCGCGTCCATCAGCCGTTCGTAGTCCTCGCGCGGGAACTTGGCGTCGATCGGCAGCCGGATCGGCTGGTCGGCGTGGGTGCCGGGCAGCTTGACCGCGAATTCCACGCGCTCGCTGCTGCCGGGCACGGTGACGCAGTTGGTGTCGTACTGCTCGATGGTCAGCACCTGCTCGAGCAATGCGCCCAGCTGTACCTCGCCGAAGGTGCCGCGGGTCTTGACGTTGCTGAGCACGCGCTTGAGGTCGCCTACGCCGGTGGCCAGCTGCTGCATTTCGCCCAGGCCGCGCTGCACCGCCTCCAGCCGTTCGGACACGATCTTGAACGAGGCATCCAGGCGCGTGTTGAGCGTGGACTGCAGCTTCTCGTCGACGGTGGCGCGCATCTGTTCGAGTTTGGACGCGTTGTCGGCCTGCAGCTTCTGCAGCTGCGATTCGAGCGTGGCGCGCATCTCGCCGATGCGCTGCTCGTTGCGCTGGGTCAGCTCGGTCAGGCGCTGGCCGAGGGTGTCGGCGAAGCGCTGCTGCAGGTCGGCACCCTCGCTGCGCGCCTTGCGCGCGTCCTCGGTCAGCGCCTCGCGCAGCACGTCCAGGCGCTGGTCGGTGCGGGTACTGAACTCGGTCAGGCGCGCGCCAAAGCCCTCGATGCGCTGCGACTGCGCCGACGACAGGCTGTCGAGCTGCTGGCGCAGCTCGCCGCGTCCGTCGCGCTGTTCCTCGCGCAGGGCGGCTTCCAGCGCGCGTTCGGGCTTGCGCAGCAGCAGCACGACCAGCAGGACGATCGCCGCGCACACGGCGACCAGCAGGAGCAGCAGGAGTTGGGTATCGGACATGCCGCCAGTGTAAGCGCGACGGTCGCAGTGGTTGCGACCCGGGAGGCCGTGCTGGCGGGCGCGCCGGCGCGGCGCGACAATGCGGGCGGCCTGTCTTCACGGGAAACCTGGCATGCAGCCGCACTTCGCACTGCTGGCGTCGTACAACCGCTGGATGAACGAGCGCCTGTACGCCGCGGCGGGCACGCTGTCGGCCGAAGCACTGGCACGCGACCGAGGCGCGTTCTTCGGCTCGATCCTGGGCACCCTCAACCACCTGGTGGTGGCCGACACGATCTGGCTGCAGCGTTTCGCCAACCTGCCCGGCCGCGACGCGATACTCGCGCCGGTGCGCGCGCTGCCCACGCCGCGCGCGTTGGACGCGATGCCGTTCCCGGATTTTGCCGCGCTCACCGCGCACCGCCGCTGGCTGGACGACATCATCGAACGCTGGGTCGCGGACCTGGGCGACGACGACCTGCGGCAGGTGCTGCGCTACGCCAACACCCGCGGCGACCGCTTCGGGCGCGAGCTCGCCTCGCTGCTGGTGCATTTCTTCAACCACCAGACCCACCACCGCGGGCAAACCACCACCTTGCTGTCGCAGGCCGGCGTCGACGTCGGCATCACCGACCTGCTGGCGCTGATTCCCGACGCGGGTGCGGACGCCGCCCCGCCCCATCCCCACTGAGGAGGCCGCCCATGGAACTGCGCAGCAAGCGCGCCTACCTGCCCGCCGAAGACGCCGACGGCAACCGGGTGCTGGTCGACCGGCTGTGGCCGCGCGGCCTGTCGAAGGAAACGCTCGGCGACGTGGCGTGGGTGAAGGCCGTCGCGCCCAGCGACGCGCTGCGCAAGTGGTTCGGCCACGATCCGGCGAAATGGGACGAGTTCCGCAAGCGCTACTTTGCCGAGCTTGATGCCAATCCAGAAGGTGTCGCCGCGCTGCGCGCGCAGCTGTCGCCAAAGGGGCGCAACACGCTGCTGTTCGGCACGCGCGAGGAGCAGCACAACAACGCCGTGGCGCTGTGCGAGTACCTGCGTGCGCACCGCGAACACCGGCACTGACCGGCGAGCGGCTGAGGGAAACCGGCGCAACCGGACCCTGGTTTGTGGGAGCGGCCCATCACGATATGCGGCGCAGGCGCGGTGTTTCCACGCGCCAGTCCGCCGCGCCTGCAATCAGCGCTTGACCAGCTCCACCCGGCGGTTTTCGGCGCGACCGGCCTCGGTGCCGTTGTCGGCCACCGGCCGGCTGTCGCCGTAACCCCGGGCCTGCAGGCGCGCGGCGTCGGTGCCGCGCGCGACCAGTTCGGCGACCACCGACTGCGCCCGGCCTTCGGACAGCACCTGGTTGTGCTGTCCGTCGCCGGTGTTGTCGGTATGGCCGTCGATCGACAGCTGCAGCGACGGGTCGTCCTGCAGCAGCTGCACGACCTGGTCGACCTGCGGCTTCGACGACGCCTCGACCTGCGTGCTGTCGGTGGCGAAGTTGACCTGCAGCGCGACCTTGCCGGTGGCGTCCAGGCTCTGCTTCATCGCACTGGCGTCGATCAGCTTGGCCGTCGGCTCGAACGGCGCGGTTTCCATGATGATCCAGTTGCCCGAGGCGCTGTTGGTGACGAAGTGGACCCAGATGTTGCGGTCGGCCCTGCGCAGGACATATACGGTCGCCGGGCGGTTGTAGACGTCGCCGAGGCCATCGATGTGGCCCTGCTTGGTGTCGCTGTCGAGCTGCTTGATCCACTCGCGCGGGATCTTCGAGGAAGCGACCTCGACCGCACCGACGCTGGTGAGCAGCGTTTCGATGTTCTTGCGCAGCTCGAACTCCGACCAGGTCTTGTCCCTGGCCTTGCGGATCCGCGTCTCGTAGCTGCGGCCCTCGACCCACTCGAAGCCCTCGCCGGTCCAGAACGGGAAGCGCGCGTAATCCATCTGCACCGGCTTGTTCATCGGCTCGTAGCCGGCCGGCAGCGAAAAGTACGGGAACTCGCCCAGCGGCGCATCGGAGACCAGGATCTTCCCGATGTCGAACGCAGCCGCCGGCGCGTCTGCGTCTGCGTCCGCTGTCGCATCGTCGGGAGCGGAGGCGTCCGCCGCGGCGTCGGGCGCGACGGGTGCCGGTTCGGCGGACGGGGTCGCGGCGTCGGCCTCGACGGCGTCTTCGGCGGTGGGAGGCTTCTGGCAGCCGGCCAGCAGGACGGCGAGGACGAGCAGCGGTGCGATGCGCGCTGACAGTTTCATGGGAACTCCTTGTCGGCGGGATGTTGCGCGGGCGGATCTGTGCCCGCGCGCCGGTTCAAACCGGCGCGGCAGGATACCCCGTCGCGATGGCGCATTCCCAGCACGCCGCGGACGCGCCGGCGATGGCTGGCATCATTCCAGTGCCCGCCCCGCGTCGACGATCTCCACGCCCTGCATCTGCCCGAGCAGGCTGTCGAACCACGGCTTGTGCGTGGCGCCGACGACGGCCAGCGCGCGCGTGCCCGGATGGTCGCCGAGCACGCGGCGGATGTTGGCGACCATGTGCAGGTTGCGGCCTTCCCAGCCGGCCACGTAGCGCTGTCCGAAATGCTGCGGCGAGGTGTCGCGCAGGGCCGCGCCGAAATCCGACTCGACCCGGCGCTGGAGGTTGCCGGGGGCGTTGATGAAGCGGTACAGCGCCAGCATCTCGCCCTGCCTGGCCAGCGCATCCTCGCGGTCGCGCATCGGTTTCGCGCGCGGCGCCGCGGCGGCCCAGAGCGCCGAGATCGCCTTCCCGTACGCCTCCGGCGTGCCGCCGAGATCGACGCTGTCGCCGGTGTGGTCGTCGACCGGATAGACCCGCGGCAGCCCCAGTCGCGCGGCAAGGCGCGCGGCGATCTGGTCGTTCTCGTTGCCGCGGTCTTCGCGCGCGCGCAGACCCTGCACCAGTACCTCGTCCAGGCCGTCGCCGGCATGGCGCGCGGCCTCCGGCAGCTGCCACCACTGCACCATCGCCGAGGCCGGGTCGCCCGCGGCCAGGAACAGCGCCGCCAGGTGCCGGCGCTGCGCGTCGGACGGCTGGTCCGGCCAGGCCTGCAGGATGCGCCGGACTTCCGCGATCGCCGCCGGTACGTCCAGGCCGGTGGCGGTCTCCGCCTTCGCGGTGTCGGGGCAGTACGTGTCGACGTCCTCGGGCAGGTACACCGTGGGATGCCGCTTCATCAGGTCGCAGGTTTCGCCGGACAGCGCTTCGATGGTGATCACGTCAGGCCGGTAGGCCGCAAGTTTTTCCAGCAGCGGTTGCAGCGAGTCCGGCTTGAAATCGGCGCCTTCCGGCAGCTGCGACAGGTGCACGCTGCCGAGCACCAGCACCTGCGTGCGCGGACCGGCCAGGTCGCGGTCGAGCACGTCGAGGTCGACCTGCGCCTGCGCCACCCCGCACGCCAGCAGCAGGACACCGACGACGCGGGCAAGCGGGCGACGATCGCTTCGTGCGGACCGGGCGGTCACGGCTCGTCAACCGCGATGGCGTCGTGCCCGGTGTCGCCGTTCGATGCGACGCTCCGCGCGGGAGGCGTCTCGGGCTCCAGCATCACCAGCGGCTCGCCGCGGTAGCGGTATTCGAGCGCGTCCTGCTGCCCGCGCAGCGCGACGACGTGCGTGCACAGCCCCTGCGCCCGCCGTTCGAGCTCGGCGGTGCGCGCTTCCAGCAGCTCGTCCATCTCCGCGTCAAGTTTGTCCGCGCGCGCCTCCAGCTTGCCGGCGCGGCCGGTGAACACCGCCCACAGCACGCTGCGGGTGAGGCTGCCGGTCATGTCCTCGACAACGCGTTCCACGTTGCGCTCGAAGTCGCCGCCGAACACGTCCTGGTCCCAGCGCCCCTTGCCCAGGCTGCCGTCGATCTGCGCCAGCGCCTGCTTGCGGTGGCGGTCGACCTTGCGTGCCTTGCGTTCGCTGCCGGTCATCGCGCGCATCACGCCGCTGAGCGCGTCGAAGGTGATGTCGACCGAGCCGCGCGCGACGTCCGCGACCTGCGGCATCAGCGCGCGCGCCTCGTCCTCCATCGTCCGCAGGCGCCGGGCGTCGGCGTCGCTGACGGCCTGCACCTGGCGGTCGACGCTCAGCGTGCCGTCGTGGAAGAAGATTTCCTTCGGCACGCCGTCGTGGCGGTACAGCCACACGCCGCCGCCGTCGACCTGCACGTTGTAGGGCGTGGACAGGCCGCACTGGTGCGAGGAGAGCTCCGGCGACTGCACGGCGCCGTCGTCGGCGCGCGCTGCGCCGGCGGAAAGCGCGAGCAGGCAGGCGGTGGCGAGGAGGACGTGGCGCATGTTCGATCCGGCGGGAAGTGGAATGCGTGCAGGATCGTGGCGTGGCGCCGGTGCGGGCGCGTGCGGAAAGTCATCCGCATGACGGAAGTCATGGGGACCGATGACGCACATGCAGAAGCGGCCATGCGGAGAGCAATTGTGGGAGCGGCCATGGCCGCAATGCCGTCATGCCAATCGCGGCCATGGCCGCTTCCGCAACTGCGTCCGCGGCGTGGCCGGGAACCTCAGTCCAGCACGCGGCAGAACACCGCCTTGAGGTAGCGCGACTCCGGCACGTTGGCCAGGAACGGATGGTCCGCGCCCGCACCCGCCACCTTCAGCACCTGCAGCGTGCGCCCGGCGTAGTAGCCGGCGCGGCGCAGCATGTCGAGGAACTGGTCCTCGCCGACCAGGCCGGTGCACGAGAACGTCGCGAACAGTCCGCCCGGCTTCACCACGCCGAGCGCGAGCTTGTTCATGTCCAGGTACTTCTTCAGCGCCGGGATCACCTGCTCGCGGTCGCGGGTCATCTTCGCCGGGTCGAGGACGACCACGTCGTACGCGTCGCCGTTGCCGGCCGCGTCGCGCAGCCAGGGGAAGATGTCGGCCTGCACGAAGCGCAGGCGCACGTCGTTGAGCTTCGCGTTGCCACGGGCGATGTCGAGCACGTCCTGGTCGATGTCGACGCCGGTCACCTCGCTCGCACCGCGCACCGCCGCGTACACGCCGAAGCCGCCGGTGTTGCAGCACAGGTCGAGCATGCGCTTGCCCGCGACCTGCTGCGACAGCCACTGCCGGTTCTCGCGCTGGTCGGCGAAGAAGCCGGTCTTGTGCGCGCCGGCCGGGTCGGCGCGGAACTTCACGCCGTGCTCGGTGATGATCGCGGGCGCGGCGGGTTCGGTGCCGCGGAAGTCGAACGATTCCTGCTTCTGCACGTGCTCGTCGGCGAACGCGTGGAAGCGGCAGCCGGGGAACTGCGCGCGCAGCGCCTCGTAGATCCACTCGCGGTGGCGGAACATGCCGGCGCTGAAGAACTCGACCACCAGCAGGTCCGCGTAGCGGTCGACCACCAGGCCCGACAGGCCGTCGCCCTCGCTGTGGACCACGCGCCACGCGTCGGAGACCTCGTCGAGCCGCAGCACCTCGCGCCGCAGCCGCACGGCCTCGGCGATGCGATGCGCGAACCACGCCGCGTCGATGGCCACGTCCGGATCGGCCTCCAGCATGCGCAGTGCGATACGCGAGTGGCCGTTGTAGAAGCCGCGCCCGATCCAGGTGCCGTCGACGCCGACCACGTCGACGATGCTGCCGGGTTTCGGCCGCTGCGCGGGCTTCTCCACCAGTTTCTGGAAGATCCAAGGATGGCTGCCGCGCCAGGCATTGCGCAGGCGGATGGTGGGGATGGCGTCGTTCATGCGGGCATTATCGCCCGCGGCGCACCGCACTTGCTGGAGCGGCTTCAGCCGCGGGCCTTTCCGTCGCCGAAGCCGCTGGATGACCACCTGCGCGATGCATGGCGCGGCGCCCCTGTGGGAGGG
>NZ_BAAAZU010000001.1:175154-180376 GCF_039537065.1 Luteimonas lutimaris
GGTGTCCTGCCGCCCATCGCGGCCATGGCCGCTCCCATAGTTCCCCCACCCGGGACACTCCCTCCCACGCCCAAACCTTGCATCGCCCCGATCCGCCGCCATCCTTGCCCCATGCACCTGGACACGCACGAACCGCAGCTCGACCCCGCCGCCCAGCGCAGGGCCGACCGCGCGCGCCTGCTGCGCGCACTCAAGGCCAGCCTGGCGTTCGTGCTGCTGCTGGTGGTGATGTTCGCCGCGCAGCAGGCACTGGACTGGCGCGCGTTCGCGGTGCTGCCGCAGAGCGCCCCCGGGCTGGTCGGCGTGCTGACCGCGCCGCTGCTGCACGGTTCGCCCGAGCATCTCGGTGCCAACGCGGTGTCGCTGCTGCTGCTGGGCACGCTGGCCGGCGCCGTCTATCCGCGCGCCACCGTGCGCGCGCTGCCGCTGCTGTGGCTGGGCTCGGGGCTGGGCGCGTGGCTGCTGGGCGAGGCCGGCTCGCGCCACCTGGGCGCCAGCGGGCTCGGCCACGGGCTGCTGTTCCTGGTGTTCGTGCTCGGACTGCTGCGCCGCGACCGCGCCTCGATCGCCGCGGCAATGATCGCGCTGTTCCTCTACGGCGGCATGCTGCTGACGGTGCTGCCGCGCGAAATCGGCGTGTCGTGGCAGTCGCACCTGGGCGGCGCGGTGGCGGGCGTGGTGGCGGCGTTCCTGTTCCGCCACCGGGACCCGCGGCCGCCGCGGCGCAAGTACAGCTGGGAAATCGAGGAAGAGCTGGCCGAACGCGAGGCCCGCGCCGCCGCCGAGGACCGCGACCAGTTTGAACCCGGCGCCCCGGACGACGTGCCGGTGCTGTGGCAGCGGCAGCAGGAAGAGCGCGGCGTGGTGCTGCGGTTTCCGCGCCGGGACGAAGACTCCCGCTGATCGTGCAGGAGCGACCAGGCATTCGCCTTGTGCTTACAATCGGCCCATGCGCCTGCCCATGATGCCCGCCTCGCTCCTGCTGGCCGTCCTCCTCGGCGGCTGCGCCACCACGGGGACGCCCATGCAGGCTTCGGTCGACACCCTGATGCGCGACTACACCGGCGACGTGCCCGGCGCGGCGGTGCTGGTGCTGCGCGACGGCCAGCCGCTGCTGCGGCGCGGCTACGGCCTGGCGGACCTGGAAACCGGCACGCCGGTGACCCCGGACACCAACTTCCGCCTGGCCTCGGTGACCAAGCAGTTCACCGCCGCGGCGATCCTGCTGCTGGCCGAAGACGGCAAGCTCTCGCTCGACGACCCGGTGCGCAAGTGGCTGCCGTCGCTGCCCGCGAGCGACGACGCGATCACCCTGCGCCACCTGCTCACCCACGCCTCGGGCCTGATCGACTACGAGGACCTGATGGCGCCCGACGCCACCGGGCAGGACACGCTTGATCAGGTCCACGACATCGACGTGCTGCACCTGCTCGAAGGCGAGGACCGCCTGTACTTCGCACCGGGCACCGGCTACCGCTACAGCAACGGCGCCTACGCGCTGCTGGCGCTGGTCGTGGGCAAGGCCTCGGGGCAGGACTTCGCGACCTTCCTGCGCGAACGCATCTTCAAGCCACTGGGCATGGACGGCACGGTGGCCTACGAGAACGGCATCTCCACCGTCGCCCACCGCGCCTACGGCCACAGCCTGGTCGACGGCCGGTGGGTGCGCACCGACCAGAGTTCGACCAGCGCGGTGCTCGGCGACGGCGGCATCTATTCCTCGATCGACGACCTGGCCAGGTGGGACGCGGCGCTGTACGACGACCGCCTGCTCAGCGACGCGATGCGCGCCGACGCCTTCACCCTGCACAACCCGATCCACGACGAGGCCGACGTCGACGGCTACGGCTACGGCTGGCGCATCCACGGCGAGGTGCTGTGGCATTCGGGCGAGACCATCGGCGGGCGCAACGTGATCATCCGCTGGCCGCAGCGACACCTGACCGTGGTGGTGCTCACCAACCGCAACGACCCCGAGCCGTACCGGCTGGCGATGAAGATCGCGGCGTTGTACCTGCCGGATGCGCCCGCGCGCGATTGAGCGCCTTCTTCCCGGTGCAGCGGCTTCGTGGCATCGTGCGCGCGGGCAACGGAGGGATCCGAATGCACGACGGTGACGCCGACGTACGGCCGCAACAGGATGTCTACGCACCGCCAAGGGCGCCGGTCGGCGATGTGGGCAGAATTCGCTTCGATGCCACGAGGACGGCGTTCCACGTCGTCTCCTTGCGCAAGTTCTGGTGCCTGTACCTGGCCACCTTCGGCCTGTACCAGTACTTCTGGCTCTACCGGCATTGGGGACAGTACCGCGACTGGCATCGCGAACCGCTGTGGCCGGCGGCCCGGTCGATCTTCCCGATCTTCTTCATGCATGCGCTCAATCGCCACGTGGACGATGCGCTGCGGACATCGCGCACCGTCCACGCGTGGCGGCCGGCGCTCAGCGCCACCATGTTCGTCGTGCTCTCGATCGTCTCGGCAATCGTCGGCCGCGTGGCGGCGCGCGTGGACACCATGACGCAGCTGGATTACCTCGGCATCGCGCTGTTGCTGCCCGTGGGCATGGCCATGGCCGCCACCCAGCGCGCGGCCAACGCCGCGTGCCAGGACCCCGGCGGCTCCGCGAACGCGCGGCTGACGGCGGCAAACTGGCTCTGGATCGTGCTGGGCTGCCTCTTGTGGACACTGATCCTCATCGGTCTCCTGGCTCCCGTCGCGCCACCCTGACTTGCGGGCCAAGCTGCCGGTCGTGCAGCCGCGACCACAGCAGCAGCGAGGCGATGGCGCCGCACAGGCACAGGAACATGTCCCACTGCGTGTCCCAGACGTCGCCCTGGGTGGCGAGGAAGGCGTCGGCATCGGCGCCGAAGGCCAGCGCCGCCCACCATTCGATCAGTTCGAACAACGCGCTGAAGCTCAGGCACGCGGCGAGCACGAGGTAGACCAGCCAGCCGCCGCGGCGCAGCGGCGTGAGCCGCAGCAGCAGTTCGCGCGCCAGGATCGCCGGCACGAAGCCCTGCATCAGGTGGCCGACGCGGTCCCAGGGGTTGCGCTCGAAGCCGAGCACGTCGCGCAGCCAGAATCCGAGCGGCGTCTGCGCGTAGGTGTAGGTGCCGCCGTGGACCAGCACCAGGGCGTGCGCGACCAGCAGCCAGCACAGCAGCCGCGTCAGCGGGAATCGCGACCAGCGCCAGACCAGCAGCGGCAGCGCGGCGATCACCCAGACCACTTCGAGCAGCCAGGTCAGCCGGTCGCGCGCGACCGCCAGCGACCACGCGAGCGCGACCACCACCACCGCGAGCAGGACCAGTCGCTCGATGCGGGTGGGCGGCGTGGCAACCGGGTGTGTCGGCGCGTCCATCGCCGTCGAGCATAGCGGCGATGCGACCCGTGCGGACATCGGCGCACGACGGCTGTGCTAGCGTCGCGGCTCCCCCAGCCGGAACCAAGCCGATGCGCCGCGCCGCCCTCCTGCCCATCCTGTTCGCGCTGTCGCTGGCCGCGTGCCAGCGCGAGGCGCCGCCGCCAGCGGAAGACGCTTCCGCCGCGGAGGCGACGCCCCCGGACTGGGCCGACGACCCGGCCGCGCTGCGCATCGAGGCCGATGTGCGCGCGCTGGCCGACGACGCGATGGAAGGCCGCGAGACCGGCACCCGCGGCTACGAAAAGGCCTCGGACTACGTGGCCCGGCGCTTCGCCGAAATCGAACTGCAGCCGGCCGGCGATGACGGCTCGTTCTTCCAGCACGTGCCGCTGCTCAAGGCCACGCGCGAGAGTGAAGGCGCGTATTTCGCGGTCAACCGCAACGGCCGCCACATCGAGTTGCGGCTGCGCGACCAGTTCCTGCCGCAGCCCGACTTCAACGCGGCGCGCGCCGCGGTGGAGGCGCCGGCGGTGTTCGTCGGCCAGGCGGTGCACGCGCCGGCGCTGGACGTGGACGACTTCAAGGGGCTGGACCTCAAGGGCAAGATCGCGGTGCTGTTTGGCGGCGCGCCGGCGCGCTTCGACGACGACCGGCGCGCGTTCCACGCCTCGTACCACGAGAAGCTGCGCCAGGTCACCGCGCACGGCGCGATCGGCGCGGTGTTCGTCAATACCGTGCAGGACGAGGCCGGCGCGCCGTGGGCGCAGCACGCGGCCAACTGGGACAAGCCGGCGATGCGCCTGCGCGACGCCGACGGCCGCGGGATCGACACCTTCCCGCAGCTGCGCGTGGTGGCCTCGGTCAGCGCGGCGGCCGCCGACCTGGTGTTCGCCGACGCCCCGCTGACCGCCGCGCAGCTGTTCGACGCCGCGCGCGACGGCACGCTGCGCGGCTTCGCCCTGCCCGGCACCATCGCGCTCGCCGCGCGCACGACCATCGAACCGGCACAGTCGCGCAACGTGGTGGCGCGGCTGCCCGGCGACGACGACGCGCTCGCCACAGAACACATCGTCTACAGCGCGCACCTGGACCACGTCGGCATCGGCGCGCCGGTGGAAGGCGACCGCATCTACAACGGCGCGCTCGACAACGCGCTGGGCGTGGCGATCATGCTCGAGACCGCGCACCAGCTCGCCGACGCGAAGTACCGGCCGAAACGCTCACTGCTGTTCGTCGCCACCACCGCCGAGGAGAAGGGCCTGCTCGGCGCGGAATGGTTCGCCACCCACCCCACCGTGGCGGCCGATTCGATGGTGGCCAACATCAACATGGACATGCCGGTGCTGATGGCGCCGACCACCGACGTGGTGCCGATCGGCGTCGAACACTCGTCGCTGCAGGCCACGCTGGAAGCGGCGGCGAAGGACATCCGGGTGGCGCTGTCGCCGGATCCCTTCCCGGAGGAGAACGTGTTCGTGCGGAGCGACCAGTACGCCTTCATCCGCGCCGGCGTACCGGCGGTGTACCTCGCCGGCGGCGTGGAGTCCGCCGACAAGGACAAGGCGCGCGATCCGAAGGTGGCGCTGCGCTACTTCCTGCGCAACTGCTACCACCGCCCCTGCGACGACGCCGACACGCAGCCGATCCAGTACGGCGACGCCGCCCGCATGGCGCGGCTCAACGCGCGCATCGGCCAGCGGGTCGGCGACGAGGCCGAGCGCCCGCGCTGGAACGAAGGCGACTTCTTCGGCGACATGTTCGCCAGGTAGCCGGCAGCGGCCTGCGGGAGCGGCCTTGCCCTGTCGGGTGGCCTGCCTGCGGAGCCTTTTGGTGCCTGTGGGAGCGGCCATGGCCGCGA
>NZ_BAAAZU010000001.1:180435-196274 GCF_039537065.1 Luteimonas lutimaris
ATCGCGGCCATGGCCGCTCCCACACAAGCAGTCGCCACGGCTTGCGGCTAGCCCGCCCTACGGAGCCGCGCGTGCACGAATGACCGCGTCGATGGTGGCGTTGCGGACCTCCTTGCGGAAGCCGTCGACGATCCCGCGCTCGACGGCGCGCTTGTCGCCAATGCCGATCGCGACCTGCTCGTCTTCCTTCGCCAGTTCCGGCGCCAGCGCAACGAGCGCGTCCATCTGCGACTTGCACGCGGCGAATGCGCCGGCCGCCAGTTCGCTCGGCGCGGCCTCGACGCGGTTGGCATAGCGCTGCGCGTACTGTGCATGGCACTCCAGCACCGCGGCTTCGGCCGGTTCACGCGTGTCGGCCTCAGGCGTCGCGGCGTGCGCGGTGGCGGCCAGCGCCAGGGCAACGGGGATGGATGAAATGATCCGGTGCATCGTGTCCTCCTGATGGGTGGATCGGCGCGCGTCAGGCGCCCTCGTTCGCGTCGTCCCAGGCCATGGGCTGCCAGAGTTCGACCTTGTTGCCGTCCGGGTCCATGATCCACGCGAACTTGCCGTTCTCGTGCGACTCCGGGCCACCGACGACGACCACGCCGGCCTCGCGCAACTGCGCCAGCATGCCGTCGAGGTCGTCGACCCGGTAGTTGATCATGAAGGGCGCGTCGCTCGGGCTGAACCACTGGCTGTCCCGGTCCGCGGCGTGCCAGACCGTCAGCCCGCCGTCGTCGGCCTTGTCGTCGGGCCAGCGCAGTACGGCGCCGCCGAAGTCCTCCAGCGGCAAGCCCAGGTGCTGCTGGTACCAGGCCGCCAGCGCCTTGCCGTCGCCCCTGGATTTGAGGAACACGCCGCCGATTCCGGTGATCTTCGCCATTGCATCCTCCAATCCGGTTTCGCGCCGGTCAGGCGCCGGGGGCGGACCAGACGGCAAGCTCGTTGCCGCTGGGCTCGGTGAAGTGGAAGCGTCGTCCGCCCGGGAAGGAGAATATCGGCTTCACGACCTCCCCGCCCGCGGCCTCCACCTTGGCGAGCGTGCCCTCCAGGTCCTCGCTGTAGAACACGATGATCGCACTGCCACGATCGGTGCGCGCCGCGGCATCGGCGCGGAAGAAGCCGCCATCGAGCCCCTGTCCCGAGAACGCCGCGTAGTCGGGGCCGTAGTCCTCGAACTTCCAGCCGAACGCCTGTTCGAAGAAGCGCCTGGTGGCCTGGATATCCCGCGCGGGGTATTCGACGTAGTCGATCTTCTCGTGTGCCGGCATGGTGGCCTCCGGGGCTGGCTTCCCGCGACGCGTGGGTGCCGGGAGTAGTGCCATGATCGCCGACAGGCTCTGCCTGCGCGCTTGCACCCCGGAGATTCGCCTCCCTCCGCCCTTTTCATTGCGGCGCCGCGGCTTGCTTGCAGCCACATCGCGGCCTCTGCACAATCGGTCGCATGCAGCCGCCCCCGGTCGAGCACGTCGATTCGCTCGCCAGCCTGTACACGCATGTCCGGGTCGTGCTGGGCATGGTGATCGGCCTTGGCCTGACCCACCTGCTGCGCCACTTCGCCCGCATCATCGATCGCCCCGTGCGCGAGCGCACCTACTGGGTGCACCTGCTGTGGGCGGTGTCGATGTTCCTGTACCTGCTGCACTTCTGGTGGTGGGAATTCCGCCTCGTCCACACCTTGCACTGGACGTTCCTGCTGTTCCTGTTCGTCGCCCTCTACGCGCTGCTGCTGTACCTGCTGTGCGCGATCATCTTCCCCGACAGCCTCGACGGCTATCGCGACTACGAGGAGTATTTCTACTCGCGCCGGCGCTGGTTCTTCGGCCTGCTTGGCCTGGCCTACGTGGTGGACCTGGGCGACACGTGGATCAAGGGCCTGGCCTACTTCGAAGGCTTCGGCCCGGAGCTGCAGCTGCGCAGTCTTGCCTACGTCGTGCTGTGCGCGATTGCGATGGCGACGCCAAACCGCCGCTTCCACGCCGCGTTCGTGATCGCCAGCCTGGCCTACCAGGCGTCGTGGATCGTGCGGCAGTTCGAGACGCTTTGACGATGCAGCCGCAACGACAGGGCCTGTTGTCCCGCGGCTGCCGCGGATCCGACCGGTTCCCGTGATGCCCGTGACGCGCATGGACGACCCCCCGCACTAAATTCAACCATTCGGTTGACATTTCGGGCGGGGCGGAATAAATTCAACCCAATGGTTGAATTAACTGCCCCGTGCCTGAACGAGCTTTTCCGCGCCCTGTCCGATCCCACCCGACGCGCAATGCTGTGCGAGCTGGCCGAAGGGCCGCGCACCGTCGGCGAGCTCGCCGCCCCCTTCGAGATCTCGCTGGCCGGCGCGTCCAAGCACATCCAGATGCTGGAGCGCGCCGGCCTGATCCAGCGCGACGTGCGCGGACGCGTGCATACATGCCGGCTCGATGCGCGCCCCATGCACGCGGGCGCGGAATGGCTGCGCCACTACGAGCATTTCTGGAACAAGAAGCTCGACGCCCTCGAAGCCATCCTCAAGGCAGAGGACGCCGCGACGCCCGCGAAGCGCAAGCCCGCGCGCAAACCCTCCCCAAGATCGAGGAAACACAGATGAACCGTCCCCTCCAGTCCCGCCCGACCGCGGACTACGCCACCATCACCGCGCCGCAGACCGTGCGCCTGCAGCGCCTGCTGTCGGGCCCGGTCGAACGCATCTGGAACTACCTCACCGACGATGCGCTGCGGCGGACGTGGCTGGCCGCCGGGCAGATGCAGCCCGCGGCCGGGACGTCCTTCACCCTCACCTGGCGCAACGACGAGCTCACCGATCCGCCCGGCAACAGGCCGGAAGGCTTCGACAGCGAAAACAGCCTGCAAAGCACCATCACTGAATACGATCCGCCGCACCGGCTGGCGTTCACCTGGGGCAGCGGCGAAGTCGCATTCGACCTCGAACCGCAGGGCGACAAGGTGCAGCTGACCGTGACCCACCGGGGCATTTCCGACCGCACGAACATGCTCATGGTCGGCGCCGGCTGGCACCAGCACCTGGACACCCTGGTCGCGCGCGCCGGCGGCGGCACGCCGGAACCGTTCTGGGACGGCTGGACCCGCCTGCGCGACGAGTACGACGCGCTCATTCCCGCCTGACCGCCCCTTTCAGCCAGCACGTGTCGCGCTCAGCGACCCCACCGCCCTGCAAGGAAGCCTTGCCATGAAAACGCTGTTCTTGGCCCTGTTTGCCGCCTTCGCCTGCCTGTCGGCGAAGGCGCCTGCCGCGGAACGCGGCGCCGCGCCGCTGCGGCCGATGCCCGAGGCACTGGAAATCCGCTTCGCGCTGAGCGCCGCGCCGCCGGCACTGCGCGGCGACGCCACCGTGTACGTGCTCGATCCCGCCAGCGGCTACCGCCGCGTGCGCGAAGGCCACGATGGCATCGCATGCCTGGTCGAACGCACGCCCTGGGAGATGCGCGAGCTGCGCAACGACGTCTACATCCCGCTGTGCTACGACGCCGCCGGCGACCGCAGCTACCTGCAGGCCAAGCGCGATACCGCCGCCCTGCGCGCGCAGGGCCTGGACGCATCCGCGCTGGCTGCGGAGATGGAGAAGCGCTGGGCCGACGGCAGCTATCGCGTCCCCGCCGGGGCCGGCGTGTCCTACATGGTCGCGCCGGTGATGCGCGCCGTCGGCCCGCCGGACCTGCAGGTGCATACGATGACCATGCCGCACCTGATGTTCTACGCCCCCGGGGTCACCGATGCCGACATCGGCGCAAAGCCCGACCTTGCCGACAAGGCCAGCCTGGCCTGGCCTTTCATCGCCCGCCAGGGCAACGACGCGCAGAGCTACATCATCCAGATGGTCGGCACTGCCGAGAAGGCGGCGATCGTCGCCGGACAACGTGACCTGCTGCGCGAGCTGTGCGCATACGACAAGGTGCTGTGCCTGCCTTCGGCCGGACACTACTGAGGGCGAGCATCGCCCTCAGGGCCGCGCGGTCCGCTTGAACCGGCTATCAGGCGTCATGGCAGTTTCAATTCGTCCTGCCGAGGAAAGCGATACTGCTTTCCTGGCCCGCATCTACAACCATTACGTTGCGCCAACCTGCATCACCTTCGAAACGGATCCAGCCCCCGCCGAAGACATGGCGGGCCGGATATCCGAAGCCCTGGACGCATCGTTGCCCTGGCTTGTTGCCGAGGAATCCGGTCAGGTGCTCGGCTGGGCCCATGCTTCAAAACGGAAAGGACGCTGTGCCTATCGCTTTACGGTCGAGTCCACGGTCTATCTGGATCCGACAAGAACTGGCAGGGGTGTCGGATCCCGGCTTTACGTCGAACTCATTGCAGCCATTCGAACGCTGTCCATGCATGCCGTAATCGGCAGCGTCACCCTGCCCAATGCCCCGCGGCTTCACGCCCCCGGCAGCGGCATCCCGCGGAATGCCTTCACCGTGCGCAGCACGAAACTTGAATTGACGTCGGCGACGCCGGCCTGGGCGAGCAGGCGGTCGAGCAGGAAGCGGGAGAAGTGTTCGAGGTCGCTGACGGCGATCTGCAGCAGGTAGTCCATGTCGCCGGTGAGGGCGTGGCAGGCGACGACTTCATCCCACTCGTTGACGAAGCGGGCGAAGGCGGCGACCGACTCGGCGTCGTGGTGGTTGAGCTGGACGCGGACGAAGGCCTGCAAACCCAGGCCCAGGCGCTCGGGATCGACTTCGGCGCGGTAGCCGGCGATCACGCCGTCGCGTTCGAGCCGCTGCACGCGGCGCAGGCAGGCCGAGGGCGAGAGATGCACGCGCTCGGCCAGTTCGGCGTTGGTCAGGCGGCCGCCGCGCTGGAGTTCGGCGAGGAGCTGGAGGTCGGTGCGGTCGAGTCCGGTGGCGGGCATGACATGCGCGGTTTGACTGTTTGACGCAATGATCTTGCGCCAAGCGCGCAGGATTGCGCAACTTTGCAATCCCGTTGCGCGGTTTGGCGAATAAGGTGAAGAGTCGTACGAAAGGAGATCCGCCATGTCCGCCACCCCGCGCCGCGTCGAGAACCTGCACACCGACAAGGGCAAGGTGCCGGTCTATGCCACCGGCATCGTCGAGCAGCCCTGGGACGACTATTCGGCCGACGACCACGCGACCTGGGCGACGCTGTACGCGCGCCAGCGCGAGATCCTGCCCGGGCGCGCCAGCCAGGCCTTCCTGCAGGCGCAGGACGCGATGGGCATGACGCCCGACCGTATCCCGAAGTTCGCCGAGCTCAACCAGGTGCTGCGCGAGGCCACCGGCTGGACCCTGATGGGCGTGGAGGGCCTGCTGCCGGAACTGGATTTCTTCGACCACCTGGCCAATCGCCGCTTCCCGGTGACCTGGTGGATCCGCCGTCCCGACCAGGTCGACTACATCGAGGAGCCGGACCTGTTCCACGACCTGTTCGGCCACGTGCCGCTGCTGATGAACCCGGTGTTCGGCGACTACATGGAGGCCTACGGCCGCGGCGGGGTGAAGGCGCACGCCATCGGCCCCGACGCGCTGCAGAACCTGACTCGGCTGTACTGGTACACGGTGGAGTTCGGCCTCATCCGCCAGAAGGACGGGCTGCGCATCTACGGCAGCGGCATCGTGTCGTCGAAGGGCGAGTCGCTGCACTCGCTGGAAAGCGCGGCGCCCAACCGCATCGGCTTCGATCTCGAGCGCATCATGCGCACCCGCTACCGCATCGACACCTACCAGAAGACGTACTTCGTGATCGACAGCTTCGAGCAGCTGATGGAGGCAACGGGACCGGACTTCACGCCGATCTATGCGCGGCTGGCGGAGCAGGATTCGATCCCGGCGGGGACGGTGCTCGACACCGACAGGGTGTATCAGCGCGGCAGCGGCGAAGGCTGGGCCAGCGACGGCGACGTGTAGCCGCCGCGCAAGTCACGCGTGCAGGCGGCACGCATCCTCAGGCCACCGATGACGGGGGCGCAGCGGCGGTCACGGACCGCCCCTGTGCAGGACGCGTGTTTTCCTCCAGCACGCCCCGCGGCAGCGCCGCCTGCGCCTTCGTGCCGCCGTACTTGCGGTTGAGCCAGACCGCAGCGGCCACCGCGACCGCGAGCGGGCCGAACCACGCCAGGTACTGCACGACCACCAGGTCCAGCTCCGCGAGCACCGAGCGCAGGCCGATGGAGACGAACGCGATGTGCACGGCGATGCCGTTGCCGATCATCGCGTTGAAGTGTTCCCTGAGCCACCAGCGCGGGTTGCCCGGCGCGCGTCGCCACTGCACGACCGCATCGATGCTGGCCGCCACGCCCACCACGCCGAAGACCTGGAACAGCAGGGCCCCGATCTTCGTGCCCACGATGGCGATGCCCAGCCCGGCCGCGCCGACCAGCACCGCGAACACCCAGTACATCGCGCCGAAGTAGCGATCCCGGTTGTTGCGGTCGCGGATCGCGCGCCAGGCGCTCCAGCAGGCGCTGCCGGTGAGCAGCAGCAGGTAGCCGAGGAAGATCGCCGTCAGCGGGCGGCCGCGTTCGACCAGCGCCATGCTCAGCGGCACGCCGCTGCCCAGCACCGGCAGCATCGCCAGCAGGAAGACCTGGCCGACGCGGCGATGCCGCGGCGTGCCCTTGCGCATCGCGGCGGCGATCCAGTAAGTGGCCAGCGCCACCGTGCCGGCGGCGACGTGGATGAAAAGGAACCAGCGGTATGAGTCCATGGTGAATCCCTCCATTGCCCGGAGGACAGTCTCGTCGCCGGCGCGGCGCGGGCTGAGGTGCCGGCGGTTATCGATCGCGGGTGCCGGAAGTCACTTTCTGCGCGCCACGTCTTGCCCGGCGGCACCCCGGCACGCAAGCTGGCGCCATGCAGAGCAACTGGCACGAACGGGTCGACGGACTGCTGTCGCCGCTGTCGCTGGCGGCCTACGCGGCGTGGGCGGCGGTGTGGCTGGCCGCGGGCGGGGTGATGGCCGGCGACCCGGCGGTGGCCTGGACGCTGCGGGCGGTGCTGGTGCTGTTCCTGCTGCTGTTCGTGTTCGAGCACATGGTGTCCGAACGTCTCGGGATGCGCGGCTTCCTCGCGGTCTGCGCGGCGATGGCAGCGCTGGCGCTGTGGGCCACGGCGATGACGCCGCATGGCCTGGCGATCATCCTGCTGGTGCTGCTGGCAGCGGTGTTCGGCTCGCGGCTGGCGTGGCGCGAGCTGCTGCTCGCACTGGGGCTGGTCAACCTCGGCCTGGCCGCGGTGGTGTGGGCCACCTGGGAGATCCGCACACAGCAGTTCCTGATCATCGTGTGCGCCTACCTCAGTTTCCAGGTCTTCGCCGCGCTGGTGATGCGTTACGCGGTGCAGGCGGAGGCGATGAGCGAGGAGTTGCGCGCGGTGAACGCCGACCTGCTGGCCACCCGCGAGCTGCTGGCCGAAAGCGCGCGCGACAACGAACGCCTGCGGCTGTCGCGCGAGCTGCACGACATCGCCGGGCACAAGCTCACCGCGCTGAAGATCAACCTAGCCGCGCTGGCCCGCGAAGCGCGCGACGACGACGAACGCGTGCGCCTGTGCGCACGCCTGGCCGACGAACTGCTGGCCGAGATCCGCGGCGTGATCGAACAGATGCGCACCGACGACGGCCTCGAGCTGGGCGCGGCGCTCGCCGCGCTCGCCACGCCGTTCCCGCGGCCGCGCGCGCACATCGAGATCGCACCCGCGGTGCGCGTGGCGACGCTGTCGCAGGCCGAGGCCGTGCTGCGCACGGTGCAGGAAGGCCTGACCAACGCCGCGCGGCATTCGCAGGCGCGCAACCTGTGGGTGGTGCTGCGGCGCGAACGCGACACGCTGCAGCTCGACATCCGCGACGACGGCCGCGACAACGGCGCGCCGCTGCAGCCGGGCAACGGCCTGACCGGCATGCGCGAACGCCTCGAAGCCGCCGGCGGCGGGCTGCAGGTGCGGCGCACCGACACCGGCGGCGTGCACCTGCAGGCCTGGCTGCCAGCTCCGGCATGAGCGCGCTTGGCCACGACGCGCAGCGCGCGGACGCCGCGATCCGCATCGCGCTGGCCGACGACCAGGCGCTGGTGCGCAGCGGGTTGAAGGCGCTGCTCAGCGGCTTCGACCGGATTTGCGTCGCGCTCGAGGCGGAGGACGGCGAAACGCTGCTGGCCGCGCTCGCCGACACGCCCGTCGACGTGGTGCTGTCGGACATCCGCATGCCCGGCATGGACGGCTTCGCCCTCGTGCGTGCACTGCGCGAACGCGGCGACGACACGCCGGTGGTGCTGCTGACCACGTTCGACGACGACGCGCTGCCGCTGCGCGCCGCCGAGGCCGGCGCGCAGGGCTTCCTGCTCAAGGACGCCTCGCCCGAGGACCTGTACGACGCCGTCGTGCGCGTGGTCGAGGGCGAAACCCTGCTGCAGCCGGTGAGCACCGACCCGGTGCGCGCGCGCTTCCGCTTCCGCGACGACAGCGCGCCGGTCGACACCTTCAACGAGCGCGAGGTGGCGATCCTGCGGCTGCTCGCTGGTGGTTACTCGAACCGCGAGATCGCACGCTCGCTGTTCCTGGCCGAGGGCACGGTGAAGAACTACGTGTCGGTGATCCTGGACAAGCTGGGAACGCGGGACCGGACGCGGGCGGTGCTGAAGGCGATCACGCTGCGGGTGATCTGAGCAACTGGGGACTGGGGACTGGGGACTGGGGACTGGGGAGGATGGTGCGGCATCCCGCACTCTTTCCGGCGTCATTCCCGCGAAGGCGGGAATCCAGTCCCTCTGTGATCCGACAAAGTATCGGGCACCGATTCCACTGGATTCCCGCCTTCGCGGGAATGACGGCATCCTTCGTGGAACGAAGCTGTCGATCTGGTATGACGACGCCGGTTTTCGCGCAGAACTTCAGCAGGTATCGACCTGGCGCAGGTACGCATCCAGTCCGCGCGCAGGATCGTCGTCGAAGCTGCGCCCGGTTTCGCGGATCCGCGCGATGCGGTCGGGGCGGAAGTTGCGGAAATCGCCGCGCAGCCGGCACCAGGCGCCCAGCGTCCAGACGCCGCCCCAGAAGGCCAGGCACAGCGGCTCGACCTCGCGCGCGGTGACGCGGTCGTCGCCGTCGCGGTAGTCGAGCAGCAGCAGTTCGCGCGCCTCGATCGCGGCATGCAGGCGGTCGACCGGGCCGCGCGTTTCGTGCCGGCCCGGGACCACCGGCGCGAAGATGCGGGTACGGCGGCTGCGGTCGCGCAGTTCCGGCGGCAGCACCGCCTCGATCTTCAGCAGCGCCGCGCGCGCGGCCACGCCCAGGCGCTCGCCGCCGAAGGCGCGCACGAAGCGCGTGCCGACCACCAGGGCCTCGAGTTCGGCGGCGTTGAACATCAGCGGCGGGATGTCCGCGCCCTTGCGCAGCATGTAGCCGACGCCGGCCTCGCCCTCGATCGGCACGCCGGAGACCTGCAGGTCGGCGACGTCGCGGTAGATCGTGCGCAGCGATACGCCGAGGGTTTCGGCGAGGCTGCGCGCGGGCAGCGCGGAACGGCGGCCGCGCAGGGCATGGATGATCAGGAACAGGCGGTCGGCGCGGCGCATGCGGGCGCATGATCCCCTATTCCACGCCCGCGCGGCAGCCTCACTGCTGCGACCACAGCCCGACCCGGTTGCCCTCGCTGTCGCGGAACTGCGCGAACACGCCGAGGTCGTCGTGCAGCTCGGTGCGCGGCACCAGCACTTCGCCGCCCTGCCCCGGCATGCGGTCCAGCACCGCGGACACCGATTCGACCGAAAGGTAGACCGTGGTGCCGGTCATCGACGGCGCCATCTTCGGGTGCGCCACCAGCGCGCCCGACGAATTGGGCTTGCCGGCGTAGGGAAACACGGCCATCTCGTCGTCGGCGAAGCGCTCGCGGGTGAACGGGGCTCCGAGGAGACCTTCGTAGAAGGCCTGGGCGCGGTCGAGGTCGGCCACGGGGATCTCGAACCAGGCGGGGATGTTGGGGTTGAGCATCGGGGACTCCGTCGTCGTGCGGCATTGCACCGGCACAGCCTGCGCCGGGGCTGCTGCCAGCGTGGCGTCAGCACGGCGCATGCGACAATCGCGGCCCCGACCCAGAGGATTGCATGCCGTGTCGCACGATGCCTTGCCCGCGCTTTCGTCCCAGCAGCGTTCGCTTACGCGCTTCCTGATCGAGGCCCAGCGCGAGGGCCAGATCAACGCCGAACTGCGCCTGCTCATCGAGGTGGTGGCGCGCGCCTGCAAGCGGATTTCCGTCGCGGTCGGCAAGGGCGCGCTGGGCGGCGTGCTCGGCGATGCGGTGGCGGCCGGCGGCGACGGCGCCAGCATCAACGTCCAGGGCGAGGCGCAGAAGAAGCTCGACGTGCTGAGCAACGACATCCTGCTCGAAGCCAACGCCTGGGGCGGGCACCTGGCCGGTCTCGCATCCGAGGAGATGGACCACAGCCAGCCGATTCCCGACGCCTACCCGCGTGGCAACTACCTGCTGCTGTTCGATCCGCTCGACGGCAGCAGCAACATCGACGTCAACGTCAGCGTCGGCACCATCTTTTCGGTGCTGCGCAGCCCCGAGGGCGTGGCGGACGTCGGCGACGAACACTTCCTGCAGGCGGGCCGCGAACAGGTCGCCGCCGGCTACTGCATCTACGGGCCGAGCACGATGCTGGTCCTGACCCTCGGCCACGGCACGCATGCGTTCACGCTCGACCGCGAGCAGGGTTCGTTCGTGCTCACCAAACGTGACATGCGCATTCCGGAGGAAACGAAGGAATTCGCGATCAACATGTCCAACCAGCGCCACTGGGAAGCGCCGATGCAGGACTACGTGCGCGACCTGCTGGCCGGCCGCGAAGGCCCGCGCGGCAAGGACTTCAACATGCGCTGGATCGCGTCGATGGTGGCCGACGTGCACCGCCTGCTGACCCGCGGCGGCATCTTCATCTACCCGTGGGACCGCAAGGATCCGTCCAAGCCCGGCAAGCTGCGGCTGATGTACGAGGCCAACCCGATGTCGATGCTGGTCGAGCAGGCCGGCGGCGCGGCGACCAATGGCCGCGCGCCGATCCTCGACGTGGCGCCGGAGCAGTTGCACCAGCGCGTGCCGGTGTTCCTGGGTTCGAAGCGCGAGGTTGAAGAAGCCACCCGCTACCACCTCGAACACGACGCGGCGGCGCAGTAGCCGCTCAGTCCCGGAAGTCGCCGTCCAGGTAGTACCAGCGGCCGCCTTCGCGCACGAAGCGGCTGGCCTCGTGCAGCCGCGCCGCGGAACCGCCGCCGATGCGGTGGCGGGCGACGAATTCGACCACGGCCGCGTCCGGCCCGGCCTGTTCGTGGCGCTTCACGGACAGGCCAAGCCAGCGCACGCGCTCATCGAGGTCGAGCCTCGCCGGGCGCGTGGACGGATGCCAGGTTGCGAGCAAATAGTCGCGCGCGCCATGCACGTAGGCGCTGTAGCGCGAGCGCATCAGCTGCTCTGCGCTGTCCGCGACCGCGCTGCCGGCGAGCAGCGGACCGCAGCAGGCGGCATGGGTCGCGCCGCTGCCGCAGGGACAGGCGCGCGGATCGGGTCTGGACGAAGGCATCCGGCGATTGTCCGCGAGCGCCGCCGACTGCACTACCCTGTGCCCTTCTCCCGCCCGCCGCCACCGCCATGCCCGTGATCCTGTCCGACGACCGCATCGACCGCCTGCAGGACCTGCTCGAACAGCGTGCGGTGCCGTTCGGCGGCCTGGGACTGGAAGGGCTGGACGGCTTTTTCTCGGCGCTGGCCGTCGGGCCGGAGGAAGTCCCGGAACCGGAGTGGCAGGCCGTGGTCTGGGGCGGGCCGGCGCCGCGCTGGAACGACGACGCGGAAGCGGCCGATGTCGCCGCGCTGCTGGCCGAAGTCCGGGAACTGGCGCGCCAGCGCGCCTGCCACGACGGCGACACCCTGCCCGACCGGCTGCTGCCGCTGCTGTGGCTGCCCGAAGACCCGGAGGCCCCGCCGCCGGACGCGCTGGATGCGGGCAGCGAATGGGCCGAGGGCTTCCTGCGCGCGGTCGACCTGCGCGAAGCGGCCTGGGACGAATCGGCGCAGGACGACGAATGGATCGGCGCGATCCTGATCCTGCTCGACCAGCTGTCCACGGGCGAGGTCATCGACCTCGACGCGCCGGACGGTGCGACGACGCCGCTGACGTGGCGCGAACGCATCGACACCATCGCCGCGCTGCCGGGGATGCTGGCCGACCTGCAGCACCACCGCATCGCCCTGCTCACCCCGCGCGTGCCGCTGCAGCGCGCGGACACGCCGGGCCGCAACGAACCATGTTCGTGCGGCAGCGGACGCAAGTACAAGAAGTGCTGCGGGGCCGGGTGACCGCCCTCAACTCTCGCGCGGATGGTTGAGCACCAGCCAGTACAGCCCGACCTGCTTGACCGCCCACACGAACTGCTCGAAATCCACCGGCTTGCGGATGTAGCTGTTCACGCCCAGCGCGTAGCTGGCCTCGACGTCGAACGGCTCGGTACTGGTGGTCAGCACCACCACCGGCAGGCCGCGCGTCTTCTCGTGGGCGCGGATCGCCTGCAGCACCTCGCGGCCGTCGACCTTGGGCAGGTTGAGGTCGAGCAGCACGATCGACGGCAGGTCGTCGGGGTCGCGATCGGCGTACCGGCCGCGCGCGAACAGGTAGTCGAGCGCCTGGGCGCCGTCGTTCACCACCGCCAGGCTGTTGGCCACCTTGGCCTCGGCGAAGGCGATGCGGGTGAGTTCGACGTCGTCCGGATTGTCCTCGACCAGCAGGATTTCTTTCTGGCTCATGCCTGTTGTCCATCCCCCGGCACGGCCGGCAGTTCAACGAAAAAGGTACTCCCTTCGCCCGGTTCGGAGCGCGCCCAGGCGCGGCCGCCGTGGCGTTCGGCGATGCAGCGCACGATCGCAAGGCCGATGCCGTCGCCGCCGCCCTGGTCCGGCCCGTGCAGGCGCTGGAACGGTTCGAACAGCTTGTCGGCGTAGCGCACATCGAAGCCGATGCCGTGGTCGCGCACGCGCAGCACCAGGCGACCTGCGTCCTGTTCGCCGTCGACTTCGATCCGCACCGGGCCGCCGCGCGAGAATTTCCACGCATTGCCGAGCAGCCGGTTCAGCAGCTGGCGCAGCAGGCGTTCGTCGCCCAGCGCCTGCAGGCCGGGCTGGACGTCGATCCGGGCGTCGCGCGCGGCCTCCGGGTCGGCGTCGGCGAGTTCGGCGTGCGCCCAGTCGACCAGCAGGCCGAGGTCGACCGGCGCGCTGCGCAGGCTGGCGCGCATCGCGCGCGAGAGTTCAAGCAACGAGTCGATCAGCCCGGCCATGCGCGCGCTGGCGCCGCGGATGCGCGCGAGATAGTCGCGCGCCGTCTCGTCGAGGCCGTCGCCCACGTGCTCGGCCAGCAGCGATGAAAAGCTGTCGATCGCGCGCAGCGGCGCGCGCAGGTCGTGGGACACGCCGTGGGCAAACGAGGCCTGCAGCCGTTCCATCGAGGCCAGCGCCGCCTCGGTGGCCGCCAGCCGCTGCGCGAGCGCGTCGGCGGCATCCTCGGTCACCTGCACCGACAGCCACGCGACCGAACCGTCACCGGCCTGCATCGGCGCGATGTCGATGGTCGCGGGGACCTCGCGCCCGTCCGCGTGCGCGAACACCACCGCCATGCGCAGCGCCCGCGCGTTGCCGGCAACCAGCGTGCCGATGCCCGCGGCCAGCGCCGGCGCGTCGCGCGCGACGCAGGCCTGCACGGCTTCACCGGCCAGCTGCGCGGCGCTGCGGCCGAGCATGCGTTCGATCGCGGGATTGACCTCGAGCCAGCGGCCGTCGCGGTCGAGGATCGCCATGCCGCGCGCAGACGACGCCATCGCCAGGCGAACCAGGTCGCCAGCCGCTGTTTCGCTGGGGTTCGGAACGGTCGACATCGGGCCAGGTCCTGCGTGCTGTGAAGAAGGTATCAAGCGCGCGTCGCGGCGGAGTGTAGACAATGTGAATGTCCTCGCAGGCACAATGCCGTCCATGGACCTCAACCAGATCCTCTTCCTGCTGATCCTTGCCGGCGGGCTGTACCTGTTCATCAGCGAGCGCGTGCGCATCGACGTCAGCGCGATGCTGATCCTGCTCGCACTGGTCGTGAGCGGCGTGCTCGACAGCGACCAGGCACTGTCGGGCTTCGCCAGCGAACCGGCGATCATCGTCGCGGCGGTGTTCGTGATTTCCGGCGCGCTCGCCGCGACCGGCATCACCGAACACATCGGCCAGTGGATCGGGCGCGCCGCGGGCAAGAGCGAGGCGCGCGCGATCGCGGTGACGATGCCGGCAGTGGCGGCGATGGCCTCGTTCACCCACCACGTGATGGTCACCGCGATGATGCTGCCGATCCTGACCCGTTTCGCCAAGGCGAACGGGCTGTCGGCCTCGCGGCTGCTGATGCCGATGTCGTTCGCCGCCTCGCTCGGCACCACGCTGACCCTGGTCAGCGCCCCTGCATTCCTGCTCGCCGACGACCTGCTCGAACGCTCCGGCGACCGCGGCCTGGACATCTTCTCGATCACGCCGATCGGCATCGCGCTGGTCGTCTTCGGCCTGGCCTACATGCTGGTGGCGCGCTGGATGCTGCCCAAGCGCACCGGCAAGGGTGGCGGCGACGAATACCTGCGCCTGGACCGCTACCGCACCGAACTACTGGTGGTGAAGGACTCGCGCTGGAATACGCGCCCACTGGGCGAGCTGCAGAAGGCCCTTGGCGACAAGTTCCGCCTGATCGCCTGGATCCGCGACGACAAGCGGCGCGCCGACCTGGGCAAGGACAACCCGCTGCTCAGTGGCGACGTGCTGGTGGTGGAAGCCTCGGCCGACGCGCTGGCCTCGCTGCACGACGACCCGGGCATCGTGCTCGCACCTGTTGCGCGCCACGGCGGCAAGGCCGATGACAAGGAAGCGCAGCTGGTGCAGGCGGTGATCGGGCCGGGCTCGGAGTTCATCGGCCGCAGCATCCGCGAGTTGGAATATTCGCGCCAGGTCGATGCGGTGATCGCCGGCCTGTGGCGCCGCGACGGCGAGATCACCACGCGCCTGTCCAATGCGCGCCTGCGCGAAGGCGACCTGCTGGTGCTGTGGGGCAAGCCGGAGGACTTCACCGAGCTGGGCGAACACCACGGCTTCCTGATGCTGGTGCCGTTTGCCGGCGAAGCCAAGCGCCGCGTGCGTGCGCCGATCGCGCTGGCGATCCTCGGCGCGACCATCGCCGCGGTCGTGACCGGCTGGCTGTCGGCACCGATGGCGTTCCTGGCCGGCGCGGTGGCGATGATCGCGCTGCGCTGCGTGGAGATCGGCCACGCCTACCGCAGCATTGACGTGCGCGTGTACGTGATGATCGCCGGCGTGATCCCGCTGGGCATCGCGATGGAGCAAAGCGGCACCGCCCGGCTGCTGGCGGACGGCCTGCTGCCGCTGGTGCACGACTGGCCGGTGCTGCCGATCCTGCTGGTGATGTTCACCGCCGCGGCGCTGCTGACCCAGATCCTGTCGGACTCGGCGACCACCGTGCTGCTGGGTCCGATCGCAGTCGCGCTGGCGCATTCGCTCGGCCTGCCGGCGACCCCGTTCGTCGTCTGCACCGCGCTGGGCGCGGTGGTGGCCTTCCTCACCCCGATCGGCCACCACGGCAACCTGCTGATCCTCGGGCCGGGACAGTACCGCTTCTCCGACTTCATCAAGGTCGGCGCACCGCTGACGGTGCTGCTGGCGTTCGTGTGTGCGTGGATGACGCGATGGCTGTGGCTGGGGGGGCCGCTGCTGCCGTTTGGAGGCTGATGCCAGCCGGCAAGCAGGCTGTTGCTGTTGCTGTTGCCCTCCAGCTTCTAAAGATCCGGCCGCACCTCCGCAGG
>NZ_BAAAZU010000001.1:196326-199109 GCF_039537065.1 Luteimonas lutimaris
GGCGTCTGGATCTTCAGAAGCTGAAGATCCAGATCCAGATCCAGATCAAGATCAAGATCAAGGGCAAGGGCAAGGGCAAGGGCAAAGGCGTTGTTCGGGTCAGAACAACTCGCCCTGCGGCGACGGCTTCCTCGGTGCCACGAACTGCGTCGCATCCAGCTCCGGCAGCCGCTCGAATCCCAGCCGCCGGTAGGCGCGCGCGAAGCGGGCGGCAATGAGGTCGGCGAATGGCCCTTCCCCGCGCATCCGCTTGCCGAACTGCGCGTCGTAGTCCTTGCCGCCGCGCATCTGCTGCACCAGGCTCATCACGTGCGCGGCGCGTTCGGGGTAGTGCAGCTGCAGCCATTCGCGCCAGATTTCCTTGAGTTCGTGCGGCAGGCGCAGCAGAACGTGGCCGGCGCCGCGGGCGCCCGCCTCGCGCGCGGCTTCCAGGATCGCTTCCAGCTCGTGGTCGGTGATCATCGGGATCACCGGCGCCACCAGCACGCCAACCGGCACGCCCGCCTCGGCCAGGCCGCGGATCGCCTTGAGCCGCGTGTGCGGTGCCGACGCACGCGGCTCCATCCTGGCGGCCAGCCGGTTGTCGAGCGTGGTCACCGACAGGTAGACGCTGGCCAGGCCGCGGTCGGCCATCGGTGCGAGCAGGTCGAGGTCGCGCAGCACCAGCGCATTCTTGGTGACGATGCTGACGGGGTGGTGGCATTCGGCCAGCACCTCCAGCAGCCCGCGGGTAATGCGCCGCTGGCGCTCGATCGGCTGGTAGCCGTCGGTGTTGATGCCCAGGGCAATGGCGCTGCAGCGGTACGACGGCCGCGCCAGCTCCTCGCGCAGGCGCTGCGCGGCGTTGGTCTTCGCGTACAGGCGGGTCTCGAAGTCCAGCCCCGGCGAGAGGTCGAGGTAGGCGTGCGAGGGGCGCGCGAAACAGTAGACGCAGCCGTGCTCGCAGCCGCGATACGGGTTGACCGACTGGTCGAAGCCCACGTCCGGCGACTGGTTGCGGCTGATGATGCTGCGGGCGCGCTCCTCGGTGACGCGGGTGTCCGGGTGCGGCGGCGGCTCGGCGTCGCCGGCGGCGTCACTGGCGTCCCAGGCCGAGCCCCAGCCGTCGTCCACGCTGCGGGCGACGCGCTTTTCGAAGCGGCCGCTCACGTACGACGCCGCGCCGCGCCCCTTCGGGGCGCCGTGGATCGCCAGCTTCACCTTGCCATCGTCGTGCATCCGCTTAGGCTAGTCGCTTCGCGTCGCAGCGGTCGCGACATTCCGTCGACACGACGCGGCAGGACCCACCACATGCTCGATGCACTGCGCGAGGCCTGGCAGGCGTTCACTGCCATCCCGCACGTCCACCTCTACGTCTTCGCGATCTGGATTGCATACATGGTCTGGCTGGGCGGCTGGATCGTGCTGCAGAAGCGCGAACCGGTGGCGACGCTGAGCTGGCTGCTGGGGCTGGCGGCACTGCCGGTGGTGGGCCTGCTGGTCTATCAGGTCTTCGGCCCGCAGAAGATCAAGCGCCACCGCCTGCGCCGCAGCCGCAGCCGGATGCCGGCCGAGCAGGTCGACGGCAACGGCGACCGCGACGAATCCGCCGAGCTGTCGCAGCTGGGCGCGACGTCGACCGGCCTGCCGCCGTCCACCGCGCGTTCGGTGCGGCTGCTGGTCGACGGCGCGGCCAAGTACGAGGCACTGCTGGAGGCCATCCGCGGCGCGCGCGAGCACATCCACCTCGAGTACTACATCTGCGAGCCCGACAGCACCGGCAACTCGCTGCTCGATGCGCTGGTCGAACGCGCCCGCGCCGGGGTCAAGGTCCGGCTGCTGCTTGATGCGGTCGGCTCGTCCAGGGCGACCAAGCGCTTCTTCGCGCCGCTGCTGGAAGCCGGTGGCGAGTTCGCCTGGTTCCACCCCGCGCGCTTCGGCCGGATCTGGACCCGGACCTGGGTCAACATGCGCACTCACCGCAAGATCGTGGTGATCGACGGGCGCCTGGGCTTCACCGGCGGCATCAACATCACCGACGAGGAAAACGACGCGCTGCGCGACGACGCCTACCGCGACCTGCACCTGCGCATCGAGGGCGACGCGGTGCGGCTGCTGCAGGTGGTGTTCGTCGAGGACTGGATGTACGCCACGCAGAGCCGCGCGCTGCTGGCGGAACTGAAGCGCGACCTGCCCGGACGCCAGCCGGGGCCGATCCCGACGCAGGTGCTGCCGTCCGGGCCGGACTCGCCCTGGGAGTCGATCCACCGCATGCACGTGTCCGCGATCCACGCCGCGAACCGGCGGGTATGGCTGTCGACGCCCTACTTCGTGCCCAGCGACGCCGCGCTGATGGCGCTGACCTCGTCCGCGCTGGCCGGCCTGGACGTGCGCCTGATGGTGCCGCGGCGCAGCGACAGCCTGCTGGTGACGCTGGCCGCGCGCTCGTACTTCGACGACCTGCTCGCCGCCGGCGTGAAAGTCTACGAGTACGGGCCGCGCATGCTGCACACCAAGGCGCTGCTGGTCGACGACGAATTCGCGCTGATCGGCTCGGCGAACTTCGACCACCGCAGCTTCCGGCTCAACTTCGAACTGTCGGTGCTGTTCCACGACGCGCAGATCGCCGGCGAGCTGGCACAGCTGTTCGAACACGACCTCGCCTCCGCCCCGCGGGTGCGCGACGACCGCGAGCGTCCGCTGTGGAGCGCGCGCCTGCCGGAGGCGCTGGCAAGGCTGGGGTCGCCGCTGCTCTAAGTGCTGCCCGGCGGTGTCCCCTGTGGGAGCGGCCATGGCCGCGATCG
>NZ_BAAAZU010000001.1:199167-289146 GCF_039537065.1 Luteimonas lutimaris
CATCGCGGCCATGGCCGCTCCCACAGGGGCACCGCTCCGTGCCGCGTCATCTTCCGTGCCCATGGATCGTCATCCCCGCGCAGGCGGGATTTCCTTTGCGCCAGGCTTCTTTGCACACGCATGAAGGGTGGTGCACGGGCGGCGTGCGAAACGCGGTTGATCCTGTTCTCCGCGGAAACGGCACAAGCGGTTCGCTGCGCTCGCGCCCTCATCCGCCTTCGGCACCTTCTCCCGCAAGCGGGAGAAGGGTTCGGAGTCCGACACTGCCCGCGCGGAGACGGTCAGCCGCGTGGCGACGGGCGCGCCCACCCCGGCGCCGGGCGGCAGCCCGGGTCCCGGCGTCGGCCGGTTAGACTGTCGCCGACTCCACCAGCCGAGGAATGGCGCATGGTCTGGCTCTACCTGCTGTTGGCGCTGGCCGCGTTCGCGGTGGCGCTCAAGTCGACGTCGGTGGCACTGGCGGTGGTCTGCCTGCTGGCCGCGCTGGGCTTCGTGGTCGCTGCCGTGCTCGGCCTGCTGGCGCGGCGCATCGGCAGCCAGAGCCGGGACGAGAACTTCATCCTCGACCCCGCCGAACTGCACCGCCTGCGCGAGCAGGCCGCGGCCAACCGCGCGGCCGGCGGCGACCAGCCCCCGGCGGCCTGACCGCAGCGCGCACAGCGTGACCGTCCTCAGCGTCAACCTCAACAAGATCGCGGTACTGCGCAACTCGCGCGGCGGCCGCGAGCCGGACATCGTGCGCGCCGCGCGCACCTGCCTGGACGCCGGCGCGCACGGCATCACCGTGCACCCGCGCCCCGATGCGCGCCACACCCGCGAGGACGACGTGCATGCGCTGGCCGCGGTCACGCGCGAGTACGGCGTGGAGTTCAACCTCGAGGGCAATCCGTTCGCGCCCCCGCGGCCCGGCTATCCGGGCTTCATCGCCCTGTGCGAGGCGGTGCGTCCGGCGCAGGCCACGCTGGTGCCGGACAGCGACGCGCAGCTGACCTCCGACCACGGTTTCGACTTTGCCCGCGACGCCGACACACTGGCGCCGCTGGTCGCCCGGCTGCGGGCGCTGGGCTGCCGGGTCAGCCTGTTCGCCGACACCGGCGCCGATGTGGCGCGGGCCGCCGCGATCGGCGCGGCGCGGGTGGAGCTGTACACCGGGCCGTATGCGGAGGCCTTCGCCGGCGGCGGCGCGGCCGATGCCCTGCCCGCCTATGCCGACACCGCGCGTGCCGCGGCCGGCGCCGGACTCGGCGTCAACGCCGGCCACGATCTGGACCAGGCCAACCTGGGCGCCTTTCTCGACGCGGTGCCGAACGTACTGGAAGTCTCGATCGGCCACGCTCTGGTCGGCGAGGCCCTGTACGAGGGCCTGGCCGCCACCGTGCGCCGCTACCTGTCGATCCTGGCCTGAGCCACACGACCGCGCGCGTCCCGGGCGCGAAACCGCCCTACCCGGCGAAAGCGCATGCGCGGCACAAAAGAAAACGCCGCCCATGTGGGCGGCGTTCCAAATTGGCAAGCCCGCCGGCCGCACGCTGCAGGTGCGCGGCCGGCGGTGGTGCGGTTACTTCTTGACGAAACCGATCTTCTGCATCTGCGCGTTCTTGGCCGAGGCCAGGACCTTGGCAAGCACTTCGTACTCGGCCTCTTCGTTGACGTCGATCTCCAGCGTCGGCTGGTTGTTGACGTCCCGCTGGACCTCGGTCTCCATCATGTTGCGCAGCGCCGACAGCGGCGTGGGACTGTCGTTCCAGTACACCGTGCCGGACTGGTCGATGCGCAGGCGGATCGGCTCCGGCGGTTCGATCGGATTGACCGGCGGCGTCAGCGAGCGCTGCGGCAGGTCGATGTCAATCGGGTACGACGGAATCGGCGCCGTCATCATGAAGATGACCAACAGTACGAGCATCACGTCCGCAAGCGGAATGATGTTCATGTCGGACATCGCGCCGCCGTCTTCGGAGTTGGAAGAAAATGCCATGACGCAGTGTCCTCAGCGGTTCTGTTCTTTGGTGGCCACGAAACCGACCTTGCGCATCCCCTTGGCCTGCGCGAGGTTGACCACCTCGTTGATCGAGTGATACCGGGTGGTCTTGTCGCCGCGGATGTTGACCGCCGGCTGCGGCGTCTTCTGCGCCTCGACCGCAAGCTGGCTTTCCAGCATGTCGCGGGTCACCGCCTGGTCGTTCCAGTAGACGTCCCCGTTCTCGGTGACAGCCAGCGTGATCGGCTGCACCTTGACCTTGGACTCGTCCACCTGGTCAAGGTTGGCCTGTGGCAGCTCCACCTTGATCTTGTGCGACATCAGCGGTGCCGTGACCATGAAGATGATCAGCAGCACCAGCAGCACGTCGACGAGGGGAACGACGTTGATGTCAGCCTTCGGCGCGCCGCTGCCGCTGTCGTTGGCACTGAAAGCCATATCCGGACTCCGTCAGATGCGAATTAGCGCTTGACCTGAACTTCGCCGACGCGGGCGCCGGTAGCGAAGAAGTCGTGCAGATCGTGCGCGAAGGTGTCGAACTTGTTGTTCGTGATGCGGTTCAGGCGCACGAAGAAGTTGTAGCCAAGCACCGCCGGGATCGCGACGAACAGACCGAACGCGGTCATGATCAGCGCCTCGCCCACCGGGCCGGCCACCGCGTCGATCGAGGCCTGGCCACCGGCACCAAGGCGGATCAGTGCGCCGTAGATGCCCACGACGGTACCGAGCAGGCCGACGAACGGGGCGGTCGCGCCGATCGAGGCAAGCACGGTCAAGCCGCTTTCCAGGCGCATCGACTCGCGGGTCACGGCCTGGCGCAGGGCACGGTCGACGAACTCGGAGCGGTTCAGCGATTCGACCAGGCGCGAGCCTTCATGCTGCTGGTGGTGCGCAGCGGCCTGGGCGGCGTCGAGGGCGATCTTGGAGAACGGTTCGCTGCTCGGCTGCTCTTCCATGTAGCGGATCGCATCCTGCGCGTTGGTGGTCTCCCAGAAGGTGCTCACGACCGAGTCGCCGCGGCGACGCAGGTTCATGTTCTTCAGGAGGTTGACGACGATCCAGTAGATCGCCATGACCGACATCAGGATCAGGGTAAGGGAGACCACCCACTGGACGACGTGCTGTCCAGGATTGGTGACCATCTCGTTGATCAGATGGTCGGCACCCATCTGGGAGAGAGCAGCAGCAGCGTCGCCTCCGGGGGCGGCGGCGGGCGCGTTGGTGGTTTCCTGCAGCATGGCGCTTACCTTTTTGAATGTTGTGGTTTGGAGTTGGATGGATCGGTGTAACGGATGACGCGTGGAACCGGTGTCTCGGGCGGGCGGCGGTGGATCAGCCGCCCAGGTTGAAGTCGACGGGGACGCGGACGCGGCCGGCGGCCTTCTGCCCGTTCACGATCGACGGGTTGAAGCGCCACTTCTTGGCGGCGGCGATGGCGGCGCGGTCCAGGTCGCGGTTGCGGCTGGACTTCTCCACCGACACGTCGACGACGTTGCCGTTGGCGTCGACGTCGATGACCAGGATCACCGTGCCTTCGATGCCGGCGCGGACTGCCGACGGCGGATACCGCGGCGGGTTCATGTTCTTCGAGGAGATGTCGACCGAGGCGCCGATGTCCGCCTGCGGTGCCGGCGGTGCCGGCGGTGCCGGCGGCGGTGCCGGGGTGTCCATCGGCGAAGGCTCGTCGAAGACCACCGGCGGCTCTTCCGGCGGCGGCGGCAGCGGCGCGGGCTGCGGCGGCACCAGCTCCTTGATCGGCTGGGGCTTCGGCGGCTCCGGCGGCGGCGGCGGCGGCGGGGGCGGCGGGGGCGGCGGCTCGATGATGACCACGCGGGTCGCGTCGTCTTCCTCGTCGGCGCCGCCCGGGGGCGCCACCGGGGCCAGGATCAGCATCAGCGCCGCGACGTGCACCGCGATTGCCACGGTAATGCCCGCGATGCGCGGCCAGTTCAGGCCATCGTCCTCGCGGTTGTCATGCTTGTAGTGGGTCGGCAACAGTTCCGTCATGCGCAGCGGGCTCGAAATAGGGCCGGACGCCGCAGCGCCCCGGATGGTGTTGATCCACGGCCCTTTCGGCCGCGGGAATTTCCAAGCTTATACCAATCCGGGCAGTCGATACCAACAGTTCCTGCCCGGTTGCAGGAGGTCCTTATCCCTTCTGTGCGAGGATCTTTTTTGCTTCCTCGGGCTGCTTGACGCCCTTGTCCAGCGCCTGCTGGGCGGCCTGCTTGGCTTCGCCCAACTGGCCCTCGCCCCACAGCAGCCGGGCCAGGTTGAGGTAGGTCTCGCCATCCGGGGCGAGCGGTGCGGCCTTGCGGTAGTTCTCGATCGCCAGCGCGGGCTGGTCGGTGAAGTAGTAGGCCTGGCCGAGCGCGAGGTAGGTCTGGAAATCCGGCTTCAGGACGCCCTTGTCCAGGCCTTCCTTGATGACCGCGATGCCTTCCTTCTCGCGGCCTTCGGTATTCATGTACATCGCGTAGAGGTTGCGGTAGTCGCGCTCGTCCGAGAGCTGTCCGGAGGCGCGCATCTTCTCCATCAGCGCGATGGCCTTGTCGTTCTGGTCGGCCTGCATGTAGATGGAGATCAGGTTCATCTGCAGCTTCTTGTCGTCCGGGCTCTTGGCCAGCGCGGCCTCGGCGACCTTGGCCGCCTCGGCGGGCTGGTCGCTGTCGAAGTAGGCGGCCATCAGCACCTGCTGCCAGTCCGGACGCGCGTCTTCGCCGGCGGCGTCGATGCCCTGCTTGAGCGCGGCGATCGCCTCGGGGTAGCGCTCCAGCCGGTACAGGATGTTGCCCTTGACCACGAGGTTTTCCGGCTTCTGCGACTTGGTCTCATCGAGGTAGCGGTCGATGGTGGCCAGCGCCTCGGTGTACTTCTCGTCCTCCATCTGCAGCTGGGCGAGCATGTACATCGACTGGTAGTGGCCGTTGTTGTCGAGGCCGTCGGCTTCCAGCGCGGCCTTCAGGTAGTCCTGCGCGGCGGCGCTGTCGTCGGCCGAATAGGCGGCCTGCGCGGCGATCTGGTTGGCGAGGGCGCGCTCGTAGGCGTTGGCCTTGTCATTGGCGATGATCTCGTCCGCCGCGGCGCGGGCTTCGGCGCTCTTGTCGTCGTTGTACAGGTCGATCATCTTCTGCAGCTTCGACGACAGCTTGGCCGAGGCCTTCTCCGTCGGCTGCTTGCGGGTGGCCTCGGGAAACAGCTCCTGGGCGGCGGCGCCCTTCTCCGACTTGTTCGCGCGCTGGTCGTGCGACTGCTGGGCACGGGTCTGCGCCAGGGACGGGGTCGTGGACACCAGCATGACCGCGCCGGCGATCGCGGCGGTCAGCAGGTGGGTGCGAAGGAGATGGGTCGACATGGGTCACCTGGCAGCATGGATTGGAAGCAGAGATCGCGCCGCCTTTGCAGGGCGGGTTTGCGAAACTAGCAGAAACGCCATTACGCGCGCTATTGCCCGCTTAACGCAAGTTTCAGCCACAGCGTGGTTTGCGGCCGGCCGCGCGCGCCTGTTCGTAGGTCGGCAGCAGGCCGTTGGCGCGCGAACCGAGTTCGCCGATGCGTGCATTCGGATCGGGGTGGGTGGACAGCCACTGCGGCGGGCGGCTGCCGCCGGCGCCGATCATGTTCTGCCACAGGTCCACCGCCGCGCGCGGGTCGAAGCCGGCCTTGGCCATCAGCTGCTGGCCGACCACGTCGGCTTCGGACTCCTGCGCGCGCGAGTTGGGCAGCAGGAAGAACCCCTGCGCCGCCATGCCGCCGAGCTGCGTGGTGGTGTTGGCCGCGCCCTCGCCGTAGCGCGCGCCGGCCATTTCGCCGGCCACCCCGAGCAGGCCCTGCGCGGCCAGCTGGCGGGTGATGCGCTCGTCGTGGTGGTGGGCGATGACGTGGCCGATCTCGTGGCCGATCACCGCGGCCAGCTGGTCCTGGTTCTCCGCCGCCTTGAAGATGCCGGTGTAGACGCCGACCTTGCCGCCCGGCAGGGCGAAGGCGTTGGGCTCGTCGTTGACGAACACCGCGGTGTCCCAGGCCGTGCCCTGGCCGCTGCCGGCCGGCAGTTCGCGCACCAGCGCGTCGACCACGCAGCGTACGTAGGCGACCTGCTTGCTGTCCTTGCTCTGCGGCGTCTTGGCCTTGGCCTCGGCGAAGGCCTGCTCGCCCATCTGGTCGAGCTGGGCCTGCGAGACCGCGCCCACGTACTGGGTGCGGCCGGTGGGCGAGGTCATGGTCGCGCAGCCGGCGGTGGCCGCGGCGATGGCCAGGCCGAGCAGGAGCTTCCTCATGGTGTTTCCCCTTGGTTTGGATGGAAGGCTGCCGCCGGTTGTAGCCCGCGGCGTATCAAGGACCCGTCAATGCATGGATCCGTCAATGCATGCCCGCCAGCAGCAGTATCCCGGCGATGGCGTTGTTCACGGCGTGGGCGCCGACCGCGGCCCACAGCGTACCGGTGCGGCGGTAGACCCAGGCGAACAGCGCGCCCATCACCGCGTAGCAGAGCCACAGCAGGCCGCTGGCCAGCGGCGGGTTGTCGCCCAGCCCCGGCACCTCGTGCATGCAGGCGAACAGCGCGCTGCTCAGCATCAAACCCAGCAGCGGGCGCCCGGCGGCCCAGAGGCGACCGAACAGCACGCGCCGGAACAGCAGCTCCTCGTAGGCCGGCGCCAGCAGCGCCACGAATACCAGCAGCAGCAGCGGGAAGCGCTCGCCCACCGCCTCGATCAGCGGCTGGTTGGTGGGGACCGGTTCGACGCCGGCCTGCCCGGCCAGCATGGTGGAGACGGCGCTGAAGGCGAACGCGGCCAGGCCGGCCAGCAGTGCCCAGCCCCAGGTCGCGGGCCGGCGCGCGGCGGCGCGGGACGCGGCCCGCTCGCCGGGCGTGGCCCGGCGTCGCCAGACGTACAGCAGCAGCGCGGCCGATGCGGTGGCCAGCACGCTGATCGCGACCAGGGCCAGGCCCTGCGGTTCGCCGATCCGCGCGGCGACCTGCGCCGGGTCGGCTGCGCCGCCGCCTTCCAGTCCCAGCTTGACGCCCTGCCATATCGCCCACGCCAGGCCCCCGGCGACGGAGACGCCGAACACCAGCAGCAGCGCCAGCAGCCCATCGGCCGCGAACGCGCGCAGCGCCGGCTTCAGCGGCAGTGCCGGCAGCGGCGGTGGCGCGTCGGCCACGGCGGCTGGGGTTTCCACGCGGCGCCGGTCAGATGTCGAGGTTGGCGACCCTCAGCGCGTTGTCCTCGATGAACTCGCGCCGCGGCTCGACGATGTCGCCCATCAGGGTGCTGAAGATCTGGTCGGCGGCCACCGCGTCCTCGATCCGCACCTGCAGCAGGCGGCGCGTGTCCGGATTGACCGTGGTGTCCCACAGCTGCTCCGGGTTCATCTCGCCCAGGCCCTTGAAGCGCTGGATCTGGCGGCCCTTCTTCGCCTCGTCCAGCAACCAGGCCTGCGCGTCGGCGAAGCTGGCGATCGGCTGCACGCGGTTGCCGCGCACGATCCTCGCGCCCTCGCGGACCAGGCCGTGCAGCAGCGCCGCGGTGTCGCGCAGCGGCCGCAGGTCGCCGGTTTCGAAAGCCGAGAACGGCAGCACCTGCACCAGCTCCTCGCCCATGTGCCGGCGCGTGACCAGCAGCGCGCCGGGCCGGGTGTCGCTGGCCGCCTGCAGCTCCAGCGAATAGCGCGGCTTGCCCAGCCCGCTGCGGTTGAGGCGCTTTTCCAGCGCGTCCAGCTCGTGGCGCTCGTCGGTGTTGCGGGCGAAGTGCTCGGCGTCCAGCGGGGTGAAGTCGATCAGCGACTCGAGCACCAGCGGATCGAAGCGGTGCGCGTTGCGGGCGATGGTGTCGCGCGCGCGGGCATAGGCCAGCAGCAGCTGCTCCAGCGCCTGGCCCTCGATCGGCGGCTCGCCGTCGGCCGGGACCAGCGCAGCGCCCTCGACCGCGTTGCCGGCCAGGTACGCGTCCAGCGCCGCGTCGTCCTTGAGGTAGAGCTCGGTCTTGCCCTGCTTGATCTTGTACAGCGGCGGCAGGCCGATGTAGACGTAGCCGCGCTCGATCAGCTCCGGCATCTGCCGGTAGAAGAACGTCAGCAGCAGCGTACGGATATGCGCGCCGTCGACGTCGGCGTCGGTCATGATGATGATGCGGTGGTAGCGCAGCTTGTCCGGGTTGTATTCGTCGCGGCCGATGCCGGTGCCCAGCGCGGTGATCAGGGTGCCGACCTGGTCCGAGGACAGCATGCGGTCGAAGCGCGCACGCTCGACGTTGAGGATCTTGCCGCGCAGCGGCAGCACCGCCTGGTTCTTGCGGTTGCGGCCCTGCTTGGCCGAGCCGCCGGCCGAGTCGCCCTCGACGATGAACAGCTCCGACAGCGCCGGATCCTTCTCCTGGCAGTCGGCGAGCTTGCCCGGCAGGCCGGCGATGTCCAGCGCACCCTTGCGCCGGGTCAGGTCGCGGGCCTTGCGCGCGGCCTCGCGGGCGCGGGCGGCGTCGACGATCTTGCCGGCGATGGCCTTGGCCTCGTTGGGGTGTTCCTGCAGGAACTCCTCCAAACGTGCGCCGAACGTGTGCTCAACGACTGGTCTCACGTCAGATGAGACGAGTTTTTCCTTTGTCTGCGAGGAGAAGCTCGGATCCGGCACCTTGACGCTGAGCACGGCGATCATGCCCTCGCGCATGTCGTCGCCGGACAGGTTGACCTTGGCCTGCTTGGCGATCCCGCTCTGCTCGATGTAGTTGGTCAGCGTGCGCGTGAGCGCGGCGCGGAAGCCGATCAGGTGGGTGCCGCCGTCCTTCTGCGGGATGTTGTTGGTGAAGCAGAACATCGTCTCCTGGTAGGAGTCGGTCCACTGCAGCGCCACGTCGACGGTGATGCCGGCCTCTTCGCCGCTGACCGAGATGACGTTCGGGTGCAGCGGCGTCTTGACCTGGGCCAGGTGCTCGACGAACGAGGCGATGCCGCCTTCGTACTGGAACACGTCGCGGCGCCCTTCCCCGCGCTCGTCGACCAGCACGACCTTGACCCCGGAATTGAGGAAGGACAGCTCGCGCAGGCGCCGGGCGAGGATGTCGTAGTGGAATTCGACGTCGCTGAAGGTCTCGTGCGCTGGCCAGAACCGCACCAGCGTGCCGCGCTTGTCGGAGGGCTCCAGCCGCTCCAGCGGCGCCACCGGCTCGCCCATGGCGTATTCCTGGTGGTGGTGGTAGCCGTTGCGCCAGATGTCGAGCGTGAGCTTCTGCGACAGCGCGTTGACCACCGAGACACCGACGCCGTGCAGTCCGCCGGAGACCTTGTAGCTGTTGTCGTCGAATTTACCGCCGGCGTGCAGCTGGGTCATGATGACCTGCGCCGCCGAGACGCCCTCTTCCTTGTGGATGTCGACCGGGATGCCGCGCCCGTTGTCGGACACAGACACCGAGCCGTCCTCGTGGATGGTCACGGTCACGTCGTCCGCGTGCCCGGCCAAGGCCTCGTCGATCGAGTTGTCGACCACCTCGAACACCATGTGATGCAGGCCGGTGCCGTCGTGGACGTCGCCGATGTACATGCCGGGGCGCTTGCGCACGGCCTCCAGGCCGCGCAGCACGGTGATCCGGCTGGAATCGTAGGCGTTGCTCTGGCCCTGCTCGGCGCCAAGGGTAGGTTCGGTCATTCGGCTCAGCACTCCCGGGGCGACGGGAGGCCGGCGCCCAGACACATTAGCTATGGATGCCTGCCATTATAGCAACTCATATAGCAATTCACGGGCCACGCCATCGTCGCAGGCCGCGCCGCGACCCGGTTCAGGCGGGGCGGATCCCGCCTTGTTCCACGTGGAACACCGCGTGGTCCCGCCCCGCCAGCGCATCGGCGGCCGGCAGCTCGGTGCCGGTGACGAAAACCTGCGCCTGCCCGGCCGCCAGCCGCGCCAGCACGCGGCGCTGGTGGCCGCGATCAAGCTCCGAGGCCAGGTCGTCGAGCAGCACCACCGGCCATTCCCCGCGCTGGTCGACGTAGTGCTCGGCCTGCGCCAGCACGCAGGTCAGGGCGGTGAGCTTGGCCTGCCCGCGCGACAGCGTCTCGCCCTGCGGCAGGGCCCCGTGGCGGATGCGCCAGTCTGCGCGATGCGGGCCGACCGAAGTGAAGCCGGCCTGCAGGTCGCGGTCGCGCGCCAGCAGCAGGGCGTCGGCCAGCGACAGCTCGTCGCGACGCCAGCCGGGCTGGAATTCGACCGTCGCCGCGCCCAGCACGGGCGCCAGCTCCATCGAAATCGCGCCCAACGGCGCCTGCAACTGCTGCAGGTAGGCCTCGCGCAGGGCAGTCATGGGTTCGCCGGCCTCGGCCAGCTCGTGGTCCCAGGCATCGAGCTGTCCGGCGCCGACGCGCTGCTTGAGCAGGCTGTTGCGCTGCTTCAGCGCCCGCGCGTAGCGGCGCCACAGGGGCAGGAAGGCAGGTTCCACGTGGAACAGCCCCCAGTCGACGTAGCGTCGCCGCGGTTCGCCGCCGCCACCGACCAGCGCGTGGCTGCCCGGTTCGAAGCTCACCGCCGCCAGCGCCGCGCACAGCTCGCCCAGCGACGCCACCGGCTGGCCGTCCAGGCGACCTTCCCAAGCCTGTCCGCCGTGGCGCAGCCCGGCCTTGCGCGTCCGCTGCGCGGCTTCTTCCCGCCATTCGGCGTAGACCTCCAGCGCCGCGGCGTCGGTGGCCACCAGGCCATCGCGCACGCGGCCGCGGAAGCTGCGGCCATAGGCGAGCAGGTGCACGGCCTCCAGCAGGCTGGTCTTGCCGGCACCGTTGTCGCCGACGAACAGGTTCAGGCCGGGAGCAGGCGCGATGGCCACGCCGGACAGACGACGCAGGTGGCGGACCTCGAGCCGGGACAGGCGCATCGGCTCAGCCGGCGCACAACAAAACGCCCGGAGCGGGCCGGGCGTTGATGTTCCACGTGAAACCGCCCAGCATCACAGCCGCAGCGGCATCACGACGTGGCGGCAGCGCTCGTTGGACGCTTCGCGCACCAGCGCCGAGGAATTGGCGTCGCGCAGCGCGATCACCACGTTCTCGTCGCGCAGGGCGCCCAGCGCGTCGAGCAGGTAGTTGACGTTGAAGCCCACGGCCAGGTCGTCGACCTTGGTATCAGCCTCGACTTCCTCCTGGGCTTCTTCCTGCTCGGGGTTGTGGGCGTTGATCTTCAGCTGCCCGGGGGAGACCTCCAGGCGGACGCCGCGGTACTTCTCGTTCGACAGGATCGCCGCGCGCTGCAGGGCCGCGCGCAGGACCTCGCGGTCGATGCGGACCTCGCGGTCGGCACCGATCGGGATCACCGCCTCGTAGTCGGGGAAGCGGCCGTCGATCAGCTTGCTGGTGAAGGTGACATCGTCGCGCTTGACCCGGATGTGGTTGCGGCCCATTTCCAGCTCCAGCGTGCGGTCGCCGCCCTCGAGCAGGCGCTGCAGCTCCTGCACGCCCTTGCGCGGGACGATGATCTGACGCTTGGTCTGGCCTTCGGCCTCCAGCGCGGTCTCGCACAGGGCCAGGCGATGGCCGTCGGTGGCCACGCAGCGCAGGCGGCGGTCGCCCAAGTCGAACAGCAGGCCGTTGAGGTAGTAGCGCACGTCCTGCTGGGCCATGGCGAAGGCGGTGCGTTCGATCAGTTCCTTGAGCGCCGCTTCCGGCACGCTGACGCGCTCGGTGGCTTCGACTTCGTCCACCGACGGGAAGTCGTTGGCCGACAGGCTGGCCAGGGTGAAACGGCTGCGGCCGGCCTGCACGGTGACCTTGTCGCCGGTCTGCGAGATCGAGATCTTGCTGCCGTCGGGCAGGGCACGGACGATGTCGAACAGCTTGCGTGCCGGGATCGTGGTCTCGCCGTCCTGGGCGTCGTCGACCGCCGAACGGGCGATCATCTCGACTTCCAGGTCGGTGCCGGTCAGCGACAGTTGCCCGTCCTTGACCTGGACCAGCAGGTTGGCCAGCACGGGCAGGGTCTGGCGTCGTTCGACGACGTTGACCACCTGGCCCAGCGGCTTCAGGAAAACTTCGCGCTGCAGACTGAAACGCATGCCGGTTCGTTCCTCAATGCCCTTGCTTCAAAGAATGGGATAAATACAAAAGCTGGTGGTGCTGGAGTCGCTGAAATCTGGTTGTAACGCCAGTAACGTATTGAATTTACTAGACTTTTAGAGGTGACGAAGCCGTTGATAACTGCTCCGCCGCGGGTGGGGCATTCTGTGGATAAGTTTCAGGCCCCGGGATCGCCCCCGTTTTATCCACAGGCTTTCCACCTTCTGTCCCCCGGTCCCTGCCGAACGGTTTCCTCACTCGCTGAGCTTTCGGATCAGCTTCTCCCAGTCCTCGTGGAGCTTGCCGTCGGTGCCGAGCAGGCCGCGGATCTGGCGGCAGGCATGCAGCACCGTGGTGTGGTCGCGCCCGGCGAAGGCATCGCCGATCTCGGGCAGGCTGTGTTCGGTCAGCTCCTTCGACAGGGCCATCGCCACCTGGCGGGGGCGGGCCAGCGAACGGGTCCGGCGCTTCGACAGCAAATCCTTGATCTGCAACCCGTAGTAGTCTGCCACGGTCTTCTGGATGTTGGCGATGCTGATCGCCTGCTGCTGCGCCCGCAGCAGGTCGCGCAGGGTCTCCTGGGCGAATTCCTGGGTGATCGCCCGCCCGGTGAAGTTGGCCCGCGCGGCCAGAGTGTTGAGCGCGCCTTCCAGGTCGCGCACGTTGCTGCGCATCTTCTTGGCGATCAGGAACGCCACGTCCTCGGGGATGTTGGCGCCGCGCTCGCGCGCCTTGGACAGCACGATCTGGGCGCGGGTCTCGAAGTCGGGCGGGTCGATCGGCACGCTCAGCCCCGAGGCCAGGCGCGATTTCAGCCGCGGCTCCAGGCCCTCGACTTCGCGCGGGAACCGGTCGCAGGTCATGATGATCTGCTGCTTGCCGTCGAACAGCGCGTTGAAGGTGTGGAAGAACTCCTCCTGGGTGCGGTCCTTGCCGGCGAAGAACTGGATGTCGTCGATCAGCAGCGCGTCGACCTGCTGGAACTGGCGCTTGAAGCCGTCCATCGCCTTGTCCTGCAGCGCCTTCATCATTGCGCTGAAGAACTGCTCGCTGCGCACGTACAGCACGCGCATGCCGGGATTGTGGCGGCGCATCTCGTTGCCGGCCGCGAACATCAGGTGGGTCTTGCCCAGGCCGGTCCCGCCGTACAGCAGCAGCGGGTTGTGGGCACGGTCGCCGGGGTTCTGCGCCGCGTGCCAGGCGGCGGCGCGGCCGAGCTGGTTGCTGCGGCCCTCGACGAAGTTGTCGAAGGTGTAGTGGCTGTCGAGGTTGCCGGCGAAGGCCACGGTCTCGTGCGGGCCGCGGGTGGGCACTGCCGGGGTCATTGGCCGCTCGGCGGCCGCGCGCGGCAGCGAACCGATCTTCAGCGTCACCTCCGGGGTGCCGGCGAAGTGGCCCAGCAGCTCGCGGATCCGCTCCAGGTAGCGGCTGCGGACTTCGTCGCGGACGAAGGCGTTGGGCGCGTACAGCACGGTGGCGTCGTCGCGCCAGGTGGCCTGCAGCGGCTTGAGCCAGGCATGGACGTCCTCTGCCGGGAATTCGGCTTCGAGGCGTTCGAGACAGCGGGGCCAGGCATCCATTACGTTCGATTCTGCACGATGACGGCGGCGCGCCGCGCATCCGGTCCGGGTGCGCGGCGGTCGCGGAAACGAGGGAACAGGCAGACTACCACCGCACCCCTGCAGGCGCATCACGCGTGCGCGGCCACCGGCGGTTGAGGACTGGCGAGGCGCCGGGCGGGGCAGGGCGCGCGGGCGGCGCGGGGGCCTGCTTGACCGGCCAATCCGCCAGCCGGTAAAATCGCCGGTTCTTTCCGACGCGTCACTGCTCGAGTCCACGCCATGGCCACCAAGCGCACCTATCAACCCAGCAACCTCAAGCGCAAGCGCGACCACGGCTTCCGTGCCCGCATGAAGACCGCCGACGGCCGCAAGATCCTGGCCCGTCGCCGTGCCAAGGGTCGCAAGGTCCTGTCGGCCTGAGGCCGTTCCATCCCGGCCGGCCGTCGCCGATGACCGGGATTGCGTCGTTGCTTCCATGACTGCCCGGTTCCCGCGCCACGTGCGGGTACGCGCGCGCGCGGAATACGACCGCGCCTTCCAGCAGGGCCGGCGGACCGCGTCGCCCCTGTTCTCCCTGCATTTCGTCGCCGGCCCGCCGCCGGCGCGGCTGGGCCTTGCCGTTTCGCGCAAGGTCGATCCGCACGCGGTCGGCCGCAACCGCATCAAGCGCGTGCTGCGCGACGCGTTCCGCCAGCTGCGCCCGCAGCTGCGCGCCGGCGACTACGTCGTGGTCGCGCGCCGGGCAGCCGCGGACACGGAAAACCGGCTGTTGCGCGAGGGCTTCATCGGCCTGCTGCAGCAGGCCGGCGCATTGCCCCCGCCCGGCGCGGGCGGCACAATCCCCCCCGCGGCGACCGCTGCCCCTCCTTCCCACCCCGCGTCGGATGACCCAGCCGACGGCTCGAGCCTGCCTGCCTGATGAACCAGACCCGTACCTTCCTGATCTTCGCCTGGCTGATGGTGGCGGTGTTGCTGTGGATGCAGTGGGGCAAGGACCAGGAGACCCCGCCGCCGCAGGCGGCGACCGAAACCTCCGCTCCCAGCGCCGGCGCGCTGCCGGGCATGGAGCCGGACGCGTCGGCGCCCACGATCCCCGCCGCGGCGCCGATGGCGGGCGCCGACGACGTGCCCTCGGCCACCCCGGCGTCATCCGGCACGCCGGCAGCGACCGTCGCCCCGGTCCCGGTCGCCAGCGACCACCGCGTGAGCGTCACCACCGACGTGCTGACGCTGTCGCTCGACGGCGGCAACGTCTTCGACGCGCAGCTGCTGCAGTACCCGCAGACCCGCGACCCCGGCAGCCCGCCGGTCAAGCTGCTCGACGACGACCCGGCCAACTACTACATCGCCCGCAGCGGCTGGATCGGGCAGGGCGGGGCGACCGTGCCCGAGCTTGTGCCCGCCGCGGAGCAGCCGCGCCAGGTCAGCCTCGCCGACGGCCAGGACAGCGTGCAGGTCAGCTTCGTCTCGCCGCCCGGCGCGGCGGTGCGCATCCATCGCACCTACACGCTCACCCGCGGCAGCTACGCGATCGCGGTCCACGACGAGGTCGTCAATGCGTCGGGGCAGCCGTGGCAGGGCTACGTGTTCCGCCAGCTGGCGCGGATCCCGCCGGAAAAGAAAAGCAGCATGACCGACCCGGCGTCGTACAGCTTCGCCGGCGCCAAGTGGTTCAGCGCGGCCGACGGCTACGACGGCCGCAAGTTCAAGGACTTCGTCGATGACGGCCCGCTCGACATCACCGTCACCGGCGGCTGGATCGCGCTGCTGCAGCACCACTTCTTCACCGCCTGGATCCCGCAGAAGGATCAGGCCGCGCGCTTCGGCCTGACCACGGCCGGCAAGGTCGACGGCATCCACGCGATGGGGCCGTCGTTCTCGCTCGCGCCGGGCGGGACCGCGGTCAGCGACGCGCGCCTGTGGGTCGGCCCGAAGCTGGTCTCGCAGCTGGCCGCGCAGGACGTCAAGGGCCTGGAGCGCGCGGTCGACTACAGCCGCTTCAAGATCTTCGCCGTGCTCGGCCAGGGCCTGTTCTGGGTACTGGCCAAGCTGCACGCGCTGTTCGGCAACTGGGGCTGGGCGATCATCGCGCTGGTCTGCATGCTCAAGCTGGTGCTGTTCCCGCTGTCGGCGGCGCAGTACAAGTCGACCGCCAAGATGCGCCGCTTCCAGCCGCGCATCGCGCAGCTCAAGGAGCGCTACGGCGACGACAAGCAGAAGTTCCAGACCGCGATGATGGAGCTGTACAAGAAGGAGAAGATCAATCCCGTCGGCGGCTGCCTGCCGGTGCTGCCGCAGATGATCATCTTCATGGCGCTGTACTGGATGCTGATGGAGTCGGTGGAGCTGCGCCAGGCGCCGTGGACGCTGTGGATCCAGGACCTGACCGCGCGCGACCCGTACTTCATCCTGCCCGTGCTCAACATCGCGATCATGTGGTCCACGCAGAAGCTCACGCCGATGTCCGGCATGGACCCGATGCAGCAGAAGATGATGCAGACCATGCCGCTGATCTTCGGCGTGGTGCTGGCCTTCCTGCCGGCCGGCCTGGTGCTGTACCAGGTGGCCAACGGCGGCCTGGGCCTGCTGCAGCAGTGGATCATCACCAGGAAGTACGCCGACCCGCCGCACGGCGCGACGCCGGCCAAGAGCTGATTGCAAGGGCCCGCCGCAAGGCGGGCCCTGCGCATCCGGGTCTGCGAACATGGCGGCCATGCACGACGACCGCGACACCATCGTTGCCATCGCCACCGCGCCGGGTGCCGGCGGGGTGGGCATCGTGCGCCTGTCCGGTCCGCGCGCGGCGGCGATCGGACGCGCGCTGTGCGGCGGCCGCGCACTGCCGGTGCGCCGCGCGCTGCACGCGCGCTTCGTCGACGCCGACGGCGCGACCATCGACGACGGCATCGCGCTGCGCTTCCGCGCCCCGGCCAGCTACACCGGCGAGGACGTGGTCGAGCTGCAGGCCCACGGCAGCCGCGCGGTGCTGCAGCAGCTGGTCGAACGCTGCCAGGCGCTGGGCGCGCGCGGCGCGCGGCCGGGGGAGTTCAGCGAACGCGCCTTCCTCAACGGCAAGCTCGACCTGGCCCAGGCCGAGGCGGTCGCCGACCTGATCGCCGCCGGTGACGCCCGCGCCGCGCGCGCGGCGCGGCGCGCGCTGGAGGGCGAGTTCTCGCGCCGCGTCGCCGCCATCGCCGCCGAGCTGCTGGCCGTGCGCGTGCACGCCGAGGCCGCGATCGACTTCGCCGACGAGCCGCTCGACACCCTCGGCGGCGGCGCACTGCGTGCGCGCCTGGACGCGGCCGTCGACGCGCTCGCCGGGCTGCTGGCCGACGCCGAGCGCGGGCGCAAGCTGCGCGACGGCCTGCACGCGGTGATTGTCGGCCCGCCCAACGCCGGCAAGAGTTCGCTGCTCAACGCGCTGGCCGGCAACGACCGCGCCATCGTCACCGACATCGCCGGCACCACCCGCGACCTGCTGCAGGAAACCGTGCGCATCGACGGTGTCGAGCTGACCCTGGTCGACACCGCCGGGCTGCGCGAATCGCAGGACCTGATCGAACGCGAGGGCATGCGCCGCGCGCGCGACGAACTCGGCCGCGCCGACATTGCCCTGGTGGTGCTCGACGCGCGCGACCCCGGGGCAGGGCGCGCCGACGTCGACGCCGCGGTGGCCGGCGTGCCGACCCGGCTGTGGCTGCTCAACAAGTCCGACCTGCTCACCGCGCCACCGGCGCCGCCGCCCGGCATGGCCGGCGCGCTGCCGGTCTCGGCCCGCACCGGCGCCGGTCTGGACGCCCTGCACGCGCGCCTGCGCGCGCTGTGGCAGGGCGATGCGGGCGAGGACGCCGGCGGCGCGTTCACCGCGCGCGCGCGCCACGTCGACGCCCTGCGCCGCGCCGCTGCCGAGCTCGACGCCGCCCGCGACGCGCTGGCCGCCGAAGCCTTGGACCTGGCCGCCGAGGCCCTGCGCGCCGGCCACGACGCGCTCGGCGAGATCACCGGCCGCACCGCGCCGGACGATCTACTGGGTCACATTTTTTCGACCTTCTGCATCGGCAAGTAGCGCCACGCGCGCCCGGGCGGGGCCGGGTGTTGACAAACCGGCTGTACTATCGCGTCCTAGGCAGGTGCAGCCATCGCACATCCAGGGGGAATTACCGAATGTATCCGTCAACAACCGTGTCACCGCTTGCGCCCGGGGAGGCGCGACCGGCCCACCTGCGCCTGGCGCTGGGGGTGCTGCTGGTCGTCGCCGTCAGCGCATGCGGCAAGAAGGAAGAAGCCGGCCCGCCCGCCGGCCCGGCCGAGCCCGCCGCCGCGACCCAGCCGGTCAAGCCGCCGGCCGAAGCGGTCTCGGCACAGGTCGCCGCGCTCAGCCCCGACGACCTGCGCAAGAAGGCCACCGAGGCCTACCAGGAAAGCCGCCTCTACGCGCCGGCCGGCGACAACGCGATGGAGTACTACCTCGCGCTGCGCGACAAGCTGCCGGGCGACCCGGGCGTGTCCAGCGCGTTGACCGACCTGCTGCCGATGACGGTGATCGCCACCGAACAGAGCCGCGACCGCGGCGACTTCGAGGAAGCGCAGCGCCTGTACGGCCTGATCGAGAAGGCCGACAAGGACCACCCGGCGCTGTCGCGGCTGAAGACCAGCATCGCCGCCGCGCAGGAGAACGAGGCCAAGCGCGCCGAGCAGCAGCGGCTCAGCGCCGAAGAGGAAGCGGCGCGGCGCGTGCAGCTGGAAAAGGAACGCCAGGCGCAACAGCAGCAACAGCAGCAGCAGGCTGCCGAACAGCTGGCCGCGCAGCAGGCCGAGGCCGAGGCCGCCAGCAAGCGCGAAGCCGAGCAGCGTGCGGCCGAACAGCGCGCTGCGGAACAGCGCGCCGCCGAGCAGCGTGCCGCCGAGCAGCGCGCGGCGCAGCAGGCGCCGGCGCAGCCGGCCGAGCCCAGGCAGGTCACCGCGGCCGAGCTGCGCCCGATCAGCACGCCCGCCCCGCGCTATCCGGTCAACGCCCTGCGCGCGGGCCGTTCGGGCGAAGTGCAGGTCGAGTTCACCGTGGGCCCGGACGGCTCGGTGACCAATGCGCGCGTGGTGCGCGCCGATCCGCCGCGGGTCTTCGACCGCGAGGCGGTGGCGGCGGTCAAGCGCTGGCGCTTCGAGCCGCCGGGCACGACGGTCACCACCCGCCGCACGATCGGCTTCAACCCGGGGCAGTAACCGGGATGGCGACAAGAAAACCCGGCCTCGGCCGGGTTTTTCTTTGCCGCGTCCGCCAATGCGGGGGACGCGGACGTTTGCGCAGTGCGCGCGCTCAGGCGGAGATCGCCAGCTGCTCCTGGTGGTAGCGGCGCGTGGCGGCGAACCACAGCAGCGCGGCCAGCCCCAGGCCCGCGCCGAAATACACCAGCCACGCCAGCGGCGCGACCGCCTCGCCGCGGATCACGTTGAGCAGCATCTGGTTCTGGGCCAGGAACGGCACCGCGTACTGCCACAGCTGGGTCCGCACCGGGCTGACCATCAGCAGGATCGACGGCACGATCGGCAGCAGCATCAGCACCGGCATGTAGCTCTGCGCTTCCTTCACCGACTTGGCGCCCGCGGCGATGTACGTCAGCAGCGCAGTGCCGATCAGCAGCATCGGCACCAGGATCAGCAGCATCTTGCCGATCGCTAGCACGCTCACGTCCATCAGGCTGGCCATGTCCGGCACCAGCATCGCGCCGATCTTGAGCGCCAGCAGGGTCAGCAGCAGCGCCAGCAGGCCGACCACCGAGGCGGCCACCACCTTGCCGCTGACCAGCGCCCCGCGTGGCGCCGGCGTGGCCAGCAGCGGTTCCAGCGACTGCCGCTCGCGTTCGCCGGCGGTGGTGTCGACGATCAGGTGCGCGCCGCCGAGGAACGAGCTGAGGATCAGCAGGTAGGGCAGGAACGCCATCGCGAAGCCCTTGTTGCGCGCCTCCGGCGTCGACAGGTCCTTGCGCGTGGGCAGCAGCGGCGCGGCCACGGCCGGGTTGATCCCGCGCGCCAGCAGCCGCAGTGCGCCGACCTGCTGGCCGTAGCGCTGCAGCGCGGTTTCGATGCGCCGCACCGGGATGCCCGAATCCTGGCGCGTGGAGTCGTGCACGATCTCCACCAGCGCAGGCGTGCCCGTCGTCCACTGCGTGGCGTAGTCGTCGCCGATGCGCAGGTAGACGTCCTCGTCCTGGTCGCGGATCGCCGCGTCCGGGTCACCGGTGATGGTCTTGCGCGAGATGCCTTCGCCGGCGAGCCACTTCACCAGCTCCGGCGCGCGGTCGGCGCCGACGATGACGATTTCCAGCGGCTTCTCGGTCTGGCTCTGGGCGCGCTTCTGCGCCAGCGTCAGCATGCCGATCATCAGCGCCGGCACCAGCAGCGGGCCCATCACCAGCGCCAGGAACAGCGTGCGGCGGTCGCGCGAGAGCTCGCGCAGTTCCTTCAGGCAGACGATCCACAGCGCCTTCATGCCAGCAGCCCTTCGTCGGTTCCGATCAGCGTCACGAATGCGTCCTCGAGGTTGTCGTGCCCGGCCTGCGCGCGCAGTTCGTCCGGCGTGCCCTGCGCGGCCACGCGGCCGTGCGCGATGACCACGATGCGGTCACACAGCGCGGCGACCTCCTGCATGATGTGGCTGGAGAAGATCACGCAGCGTCCTTCCGCGCGCAGTTCGCCGAGGAATCCGCGCAGCCCGCGCGTGGTCATCACGTCCAGGCCGTTGGTCGGCTCGTCGAGGATCACGTTGCGCGGGTCGTGCACCAGCGCACGCGCGATCGCGGTCTTGGTGCGCTGGCCCTGGCTGAAGCCCTCGGTCTGGCGATCGAGGAAATCCTCCATCTGCAGCGCCGCGGCCAGCGCGTGGATGCGCTGTTCGACCTGCGCCTGCGACATGCCGTGCAGCTGGCCGAAGTAGTGGATGTTCTCGCGCGCGGTCAGGCGCTTGTACACGCCGCGCGCGTCGGGCAGCACGCCCAGTGCGCGGCGCGCGGCGACCGGGTCTTCGGCCACGTCGCGGCCGTCGACGAGGACGCGACCGCTTTCCGGCGCCATCAGCGAATACAGCATGCGCAGCGTCGTGGTCTTGCCGGCGCCGTTGGGCCCGAGCAGGCCGGTGATCTGGCCGTCGTGCGCGACGAAGCCGACGTCGTCGACCGCGACCACGCGGGCCTTGTCCCTGCCCTTGCCGGGGAAGGTCTTGCGGAGGTGTTCGGCAGTGATCATGTCAGGGTCCCCAGCCGTTGAAACTCGTGAACGGCGGCGTGTACGCCAGCTTGTCCAGGCACTTCGCGTCCAGGCCCCTGGCGTCGGCGGTGTCGAGGAACTGCGCGAACAGCCGCGGCATGCAGCCGGTGCCGATGACGTTGTGGCCCTGGCCGCGCAGCACCAGCACGCGGCTGTTGGGCAGGGTCCTGGCGATCTGTTCGGCGTAGGCGGGCGGGGTGACCGGGTCGAGTTCACCCGACAGCAGCAGCGTCGGCAGGTTGCTGGCCAGCGGCTTGTGGAAGTCGTCCGGGCGCGTGCCCTTCGGCCATGCCTCGCACTGCGTGAGCAGGCCGTCGACCAGCTCGTTGCCCAGCAGCGAGGCGGCCATGTCCGGGTCCGCGCGCAGGCCGTCGGCGTCCTCGCTGCAGATCACCGACAGCTGCATGCCGTAGGCCATCTGCTCGGGAAGCGAATCGGCAAGCATCTTCGACAGCGCCATCAGTCCGTCGTAACGGCCTTGTGCACCCTCGTGGATCAGCAGCGGCAGGATCGACGCGGCCATCGGCGAGTAGGCGTACATCCGTGCCAGTCCGACGATGCGCGCGGGCTGCAGGCGTTCCTGCTGCTGGCGACCGCTGTTGGCGTCGCGGTAGGTGACCAGCGGCGGATCGTCCCGCAGCCGCGCCATCAGCGAGTCGAGCTGCGCGCGCGGGTCGCCCAGTGCATTGGCGCAGTCCGGGATCTTCGCGCAGCGTCCGAACTGCAGCGCCAGCGCGTCCTCCAGGTTGCGCGCGAAGTCGTTGCCCAGCACCAGCTCGTTGGGTGCCGGCGAATCGAGTACCAGCGCGCGCACGTGCTGCGGATAGGTGCCCGCGTAGCGCTGCGCGACGCGGGTGCCGTAGGAGATGCCGAGCAGGTTGACCTGTTCCACGCCAAGGGCCTGGCGCACCGTGTCGAGGTCGCGCACCGCGTCGGTGGTGGTGTAGAAGCGCAGGTCGGCGTGCCTGGACAGCGTGTCGCGGCAGTGCGCGGTGGCCTCGCGCATGGCCGCGCGCGACGCGGCCTCGTCGCCCGCTTCGTCCGCGTCATCACCGCCGCCCAGCGCTTCGAGCATGTCCGCGCACTGCAGCAGGTTCGAGTCGCCAGTGCCGCGCTGGTCCACCAGCACCACGTCGCGGTGCTTGGCGACCTCGCGGAACGCCGGCGCGACGGTCGGATAGGTGGCCACGGCGGCCTGGCCGGGGCCGCCGGCGAGCATGAACACCGGATTGCGCGGGTCGTCGGCGCCTTCCCCGGCCGGGATCCAGGCGAGGTTGAGCGCGATCCGGCGCCCCTGCGGCTTGGCCGGGTCCTCGGCCACCGACAGCGTGCCGCACTGCGCCGCGACGCCCGCCCCGCCCATCGGCGAGGCCAGCGTGCAGGGATGGAACGCGATGCTGCCGAACATGCGCGGCGGTGCCGGCGCGGACGGCGTCCTGGCCGCCGCGGCGTCCTTGCCTGCCGCGACGGCGGTGTTGTCCGCGGGCGCGTCCTGGACGCGGTCGCGGACCTGGCGCCAGCCGAAGAAGGCCAGCAGCAGCAGCGCGACGAGGATGAAGCGGGTTTTGCGTGACATGGCGACCTGTGGAACCGGCGGAAGCGGGATGCTCAGGATGACACGACGTGGCGGCGGGACGGATGTGACCGGAGCCGGCCGCCGCCGGCCGCCGCCCACGAAATCTGCAGGAGCGGCTTCAGCCGCGAGCTTTTCCGTTTGCCCCCGGAAAGCTCGCGGCTGAAGCCGCTCCTACGAGCGAGGACATCATTTGGAGGAAACGTATTTCTCGCGCCGGATCTGCGGCACCGGCAGGCCGTGTTCCTTCAGCGCCTCGAAGCAGGCGTCGACCATGTTCGGGTTGCCGCACAGGTAGGCGATATCGCGCGCCGGGTCGGGCGCGAACCCGGGCAGGAACTGCTGCACGTAGCCGTGGCGCACGTCGGCGTGCGCATGCGGCGAGCCGGCTTCGGGCAGTTCGCGCGACAGGCAGGGCACGTAGCGGAAGCCAGGGTGCGCTTCGGCGAAGGCGCGGAACTCGTCGCCGTACAGCAGCTCGGCGGTCGAGCGTGCGCCCTGCAGCAGCACCACCTCGACGCCGCGCTGCGCCATCTGCTGTTCCAGCAGCGGCAGCATCGCCCGGTACGGAGTGATGCCCGTGCCGGTGCCGATCAGCAGGTAGCGCGCGTTGGCGTCGGCCGGCATCAGGCAGAAGCGGCCGAACGGCCCGCTGGCTTCGACCCGGCCACCTTCGTCCAGGCCCTCGAACAGCGCCGTGGCCGCACCGCCGGCGACGTAGCTGACCGCGATCTCGACCGCGTCGCCGGGCGCCAGCGCGTGGTCGTGGATCGTGGCCAGCGAATAGCTGCGCTTGGTCGCGGTGCCGTCGGCGTACTCGAAGTGCACCTGCAGGAACTGTCCGGGGACGAAATCCAGCGGCTGGCCGTCATCGCGCACGAATGACAGGTGGGCCACGGTCGGCGCCAGCATGCGCCGGCCGGTGAGCTTCAGGGGAAATCGCTTGATGGCGGACAAGAAATCGGACGTTGTGTTGCCGGAGCGTGCTCCGCAGGGCGCCTATAATACCGGCTCGCCGCGGCCACCGCGGCTCCAGGAAGCCCCATGACCGCACCCACGCAGCCCCTCGCGGGCGCTTCGGCGGCGTCGCCTCCGGCGCTGTCGGTGCACGACCTGCGCAAGACCTACGACAACGGCGTCGAGGCGCTCAAGGGCATCTCGCTCGACGTGCAGCCCGGCGACTTCCACGCCCTGCTCGGCCCCAACGGCGCCGGCAAGTCGACCCTGATCGGCATCGTCTCCTCGCTGGTCAACAAGACCTCGGGCAGCGTGCACGTGTTCGGCGTCGACCTGCACGCGCGCCGCGACGAGGCGATGCGCCTGATCGGCCTGGTGCCGCAGGAGCTGAACTTCAACATGTTCGAGAAGCCGCTCGACATCCTGGTCAACTACGCCGGCTTCTACGGCATCGCGCGCGCCGAGGCGCTGGTGCGCGCGGAAGAGGAACTCAAGCGCGCGCAGCTGTGGGGCAAGGCGCAGCTGACCGCGCGCACGCTGTCTGGCGGCATGAAACGAAGGCTGATGATCGCCCGCGCGATGATGACGCGGCCGCGGCTGCTGATCCTCGACGAACCCACCGCGGGCGTCGACATCGAGATCCGCCGCGACATGTGGAAGACCCTGCGCGAGATCAACGCCGCCGGCACCACCATCATCCTCACCACGCACTACCTCGAGGAAGCCGAGAGCCTGTGCCGGCACCTGGCGATCATCGACCACGGCGCCATCGTCGAACAGGGCCCGATGCGCGAACTGCTGGCCAAGCTGGACGTGGAGGGCTTCCTGTTCGACGTCGACGGCGTGCTGCCGGACGCGCTGCCGGCCATCGACGGCGCGACGCTGGTGGCGCTCGACCCGCACACGCTCGACCTCGACATGCCGCGGGCGATGGACCTCAACCGCGTGTTCACCGTGCTCAGCGATGCCGGCATCCGCGTGCGATCGATGCGCACCAAGTCCAACCGGCTGGAAGAGCTGTTCGTGCGCATGACCGGCAGCAATGCCGCGCAGCCGGCGGACAGGGCGGCGTGAGCGCGACATCACCGCCGACCCACAGGACCAGCACCACTCCATGAGCTCCCGGATCCAGACCTCCACCGCCACCGCCACCGCAGCGACCAGCGACGCGCGCCGCAACTGGACCGCGCTGTACACCGTCGCCCGCCGCGAGGTGGTGCGCATCCTGCGCATCTGGGGCCAGACCCTGGTGCCGCCGGCGATCACCATGACCCTGTACTTCCTGATCTTCGGCGGCCTGATCGGCTCGCGCGTGGGCGAGATGGACGGCATCCGCTACATGGACTTCATCGTCCCCGGGCTGGTGATGATGAGCGTGATCCAGAACAGCTACGGCAACATCTCCTCGAGCTTCTTCGGCGCCAAGTTCGGCCGCCACGTCGAGGAGCTGCTGGTCAGCCCGATGCCCAGCTGGGTGATCCTCGGCGGCTACGTCGCCGGCGCCGTGCTGCGCGGGCTGATGGTGGGCGTCATCGTGCTGTGCATCGCGATGCTGTTCACCACCGTGCGCATCCCGCATCCGCTGGTCACCCTGTCGACGGTGCTGCTGGGCGCGACGATCTTCTCGCTGGCGGGCTTCGTCAACGCGGTGTACGCGAAGAAGTTCGACGACGTGGCGATCGTGCCGATCTTCATCCTCACCCCGCTGACCTACCTGGGCGGCGTGTTCTATTCGATCAAGCTGCTGCCCGAATGGGCGCAGGCGCTGACCCACGCCAACCCGATCTTCTACATGGTCAACGCCTTCCGCTACGGCCTGCTCGGCACCAGCGACGTGCCGCTGTGGGTGGCGTTCGCGCTGATGTTCGGGTTCGTCGCCGTGCTGGCGACGCTGGCGCTGTGGTTGCTGCGCCGCGGCACGGGGCTGCGGAGCTGATGCGCGTGCTGGTACTCGGCGCGGGCGGGACCGGCGGCTACTTCGGTGGCCGGCTGGCGCAGTCCGGTGCCGACGTGACGTTCCTGTTGCGGCCTGCGCGCGCGGCGCAGCTTGCGCAGGGCGGCCTGCGTATCCGCAGCCCGCTGGGCGATGCCGACCTCGACGTCGCGCATGTCACCGCGGAGGCATTGCCCGCGCGGGTCAAGCGGGCGCCGTTCGACCTGGCGCTGCTCAGCTGCAAGGCCTACGACCTCGACAGCGCGATCGACGCGATCGCGCCCGCGGTGGAGGCCGGCGCGGCGGTGCTGCCCATCCTCAACGGCCTGCGCCACTATGCCGCGCTCGACGCGCGCTTCGGCGCCGACCGCGTGGTCGGCGGGCTGTGTTTCATCAGCGTGGCCAAGGACGGCGACGGCGCGATCCGCCACCTCGGCCGGCCGGCGTCGATCACCTTCGGCGAACGCGGCGGCGACGTCGACAGCCCGCGCACGCGTGCCTTCGAGGCGCTGTGCGCGCGCGCCGGCATCGATCACCTGCGCAGCCCGCGCATCGCGCGCGAGCTGTGGAGCAAGTACAGCTTCCTCGCCGCGCTCGCCGCCGGCACCTGCCTGATGCGCGCCGGTGTCGGCGACATCGTCGCCGGCGAGGGCGGCGGTGCATTCATGGCCGCACTGCATGACGAATGCCTGGCCGTCGCCGCGGCCGAAGGCGAACCGGTGCCGGACGCCGCCGCGGCGACCGCGCGCGACACGCTCACCCAGGCGGGTTCGCCGCTGCAGGCCTCGATGCTGCGCGACCTGCAGGCCGGGCATGCGGTCGAGGGCGAGCACATCGTCGGCGACATGCTGCATCGCGCCCGCGCCCACGGCATTGACGCGCCGCTGCTGGCGACGGCGTGGGTGCACCTGCAGGCGTAAGAAGCGGGGCGCGCGGGTTCTGACAACGCCAGGCTGGTGTAGGAGCGGCGGAAGCCGCGAGCTTTTGCCCTTGCCCCCTTCTCCTGCGATTCCTGCCTTCGCGGGGAAGGGAGCGAAGAGCTCGCGGCTTCCGCCGCTCCTACAAAAAAACGGGGACGCGCGAAAACGGGGACGCGCGGCTCAGCCCTCGGCTTGCGCCACATGCCGGGGCCGGCGGTGGAACTTGCGCGTCATCCACTCGCCGACGTCGTCGATCACGGTGAACGCCGCCGGGATCACGATCAGGCTCAGCAGCGTCGAAGTGATCAGGCCGCCGATCACCGCGATCGCCATTGGTGCGCGGAAGCTCGAATCGCCGGCAAAGCCCAGCGCGATCGGCATCATGCCCGCGCCCATCGCCAGCGTGGTCATGATCACCGGCTGCGCGCGCTTGCGGCAGGCGTCGATCAGCGCGTCGTGCTGGCTCAGGCCGTGTTCGTCCTCGGCCATCACCGCGTAGTCGACCAGCAGGATCGAATTCTTGCTGGCGATGCCGATCAGCATCAGCAGGCCGATCAGCGCCGGCAGCGACAGCAGGTTCTGCGTGAGCAGCAGCGCGCCGAACGCACCGCCCGCGCACAGCGGCACCGCGGTGAGGATGGTCAGCGGCATCAGCGCGTGGTTGAACAGCAGCAGCAGCACCATGTAGATGCAGACGATGCCGGCGACCATCGCGATCGCGAAGCCCACGAACAATTCGATGAACACCTCGGCATCGCCGGTGTTGAGGAAGCTGACCCCGTCGGGCAGCTGCTGCACGCCCGGCAGCGCCTGTACCTCGTTCATGACCTCGCCCAGCGGGCGGCCGTTGAGCTCGGCGGTCAGGGTGACGTTGCGCTGGCGCTGGTAGCGCGAGATCTGCGACGGACCGCTGGCGGCGCGGATGTCGGCGACCGCCGACAGCGGCACGGGGCCGTTCTTGCCGCGCACGCGCAGCTGGCCGACCAGCGCGGGATTGGCGAGCGTGGCCTCGGCGAAGCCGACCCGGATCGGCACCTGGCGTTCGGGCAGGTTGAGCTTGGCCAGGCGCTGCTCGTAGTCGCCGGCGGTGGCGATGCGCGCGGCCTCGGCGATGTCGGCGGTGGCCACGCCCAGGTCGGCGGCGCGCGCGGGGTCGGGCGTGATCACGATTTCCGGGCGCAGCAGCGAGGCCGACGAGGTGATGCTGCCGAGGCCCTCGATGCCACGCAGGTCGCGTTCGAGCGTGGTGGCGGCCGACTGCAGCCGCTGCGGGTCGTCGCCGGCCAGGACCAGCTGCATCATTTCGCCCGGCTCGGTGCTGACGTAGCTCACGCGCACGCCCGGCAGGTCGGCCAGGCGCGTACGGACGAGGCGTTCGAGTGCCTTCTGGTCGCGGTCGCGGTCGTCGGCGCTGCCCCAGTCGAGGATCAGCGTGGACTTGCGCGGCTCGGCCACGCCGGTGCGCGAGGGGTCGCCCAGGTCGAGCACGCTGCCGACTGCGGTGTAGACCTGCTTGAGTTCGGGGATGTCCGACAGCAGCGCGCGGGCGCGCTCGGACACCGCGACGGTTTCCTGCAGCGTGGTGCCCGGCGGCAGCTCCAGGCTGAGGTTGCTGCGGCCGAGGTCGGAGGTGGGGATGAAGGTCGTCGGGATGAACGGCACGATCGCCAGCGAGGCGACGAACAGGCCGGTCGCGATCCACAGCGTGCGCGCGCGGTGGCGCAGCGCGGCGTCCACCAGGCCCAGGTACCAGCGCATCAGGCGTGACTCGCCTTTCTCCTCGCCGTGCGGCTTGAGCAGGTAGGCGGCCATCATCGGCGTCAGCAGGCGCGCGACCAGCAGCGAGAACATCACTGCGGTCGCCGCGGTCCAGCCGAACTCGCGGAAGAACTTGCCGGCAATGCCGGGCATGAACGCCACCGGCACGAACACCGCAGCCAGCGTCAGCGACGTCGCGATCACCGCGGTGCCGATCTCGGCGGCGGCGTCGCGCGCGGCGTCGATCGGTTTCTTGCCCATGCGCAGGTGGCGCACGATGTTCTCGATCTCCACGATCGCGTCGTCGACCAGGATGCCGACCACCACCGCCAGCGCCAGCAGCGTGATCAGGTTGAGGCTGAAGCCGAACCAGTGCATCACCGCGAAGGTCGGGATGATCGACAGCGGCAGCGCCACCGCCGACACCCAGGTCGCGCGCCAGTCGCGCAGGAACAGCCACACCACCAGCAGCGCCAGCAGCGCGCCTTCCCACAGCATGGTCATCGACGACTCGTACGAGCGCACGGTCTCGTCGATCACCGTGGTGACCAGCTGGAAGTCGACGCCGGGATGGTCGGCCTTGAGCTGGTCCAGCGCCTGTTCGACGCCGTCGGCCACCTCGAGCTCGCTCGACCCGCGCGTGCGCGACATCGAGAACGCCACCACCGGCTTGCCGTCGAGCAGCGCGGCCTCGGTGGGATCGGCCGCCGCGTCGGTGATCCGCGCCACCGCCGACAGCCGCACCGCGCGGCCGTCGGGCAGGCTGATCGAGTAGTCGCGCAGGGCGTTGGCGCTGTCGATGGTGCCGACGGTGCGGATCACCTGCTGTTCGCCGTCGAGCTCGGCCTTGCCCCCGGCGCGCTCGACCTGGATCCGCGCCAGCTGCTGCGAGACGTCGCCGGCGGTGACGCCCAGCGCCTGCAGCGCGTCGGGGTCGAGGTCCACGCGCACCTGGCGGTCGACGCCGCCCACGCGCGTGACCTGGGCCACGCCGGGCACGCCGTACATCGCGCGCGCCACGTCGCGGTCGACGAACCAGCTCAGCTCGTCGGGCGCCATCTTCGGCGCCACCACCGCGTAGGTCATCAGCGAGCCGCCGATGTCGACCTTGGAGATCACCGGCTCCTGGATGTCCTGCGGCAGGTCGGTGCGGATGCGGGTGACCGCGTCGCGGGTGTCGTCGAGCGCGGTGGCCAGGTCGGTTTCCAGGTGGAACTCGATCGCGGTGACGCTCACGCCCTCGCTGACCGTCGACATCACCCGCTTGATGTTGGGGATCGTCGCCACCGAGTCTTCGACCCGGCGCGTGACCTCGGCCTCCAGCTGCGACGGCGAGGCGCCGGGCTGGGTGATCGTCACCGTGGTCATCGGGAAGGCGATGTCCGGGAAGCGCGCCACCGGCAGTTCGTGGAAGCCCCACAGCCCGGCCACGCACAGCGCGAAGAACAGCATCAGCGCCGGCAGCGGGCGGCCGATCGCCCAGGCGGAGAAGTTGATGCTCACGGTGCGGTCTTCGCCGGCGCGGCCTTGGCGGGCGCCGCGGGCTTGCCCTCGACCACGCGCACGGTGTCGCCGTCGCCGAGGAAGCCGGCGCCCTGTTCGACCACCGCGTCGCCGGCCTCCAGGCCCTCCACGATCTCGACCTGGCCGTCGACCCGTGCGCCGGTGGCCACGCGCACGCGGTGCGCGACGTGCGTGTCATCGAGGGTGAACACGTAGGCGTGGCCGTCGCGCTGCACCACCGAAGCGGCGGGCACCGTGAGCGCGTTGCCGCGGCCGGTGACGATGCGGCCTTCGACGTAGGTGCCCGGCTGCAGCGGGCCGGGCTCGGGCAGGTCGGCGTAGAGGGTGCCGGTGCGGGTCTGGCTGTCGACGCCGGGGCTGACCGCGCGGATGCGGCCGTTGACGATGCCCGCGCTGGAGGGCAACTGCACGGTGGCGCCGGGCTCGACGCGGGCGAGGTCCTCTTCCGCCAGTTCGGCGCGCCACTCCAGGCGGCCGTCGCGGATGAGGCGCAGCAGCTCGGTGCCCGCGGCGACCACCTGCCCGGGCTGCACCAGCCGCTTGGAGATGATGCCGTCCGCGGGCGCGCGCAGCTCGGCGAAGTCGCGCCGCAGCTGCGCGGCGTCGCGCGCGGCACGCGCGGTGTTGCGCCGGGCCTCGGCCTGGGTGCGCGCGGCGCGCAGTTCGTCGAGCTGGGAGGCGCTGATGAAGCGGTCGCCGGCCAGCTGCTCGCCGCGGGCGAGGTTGGATCGTGCCAGCGCGACGCCAGCCTCGGCTTCGGACAGTGCGGCATTGGCCTGCTGCAGCTCGCTGTCGAGGCTGCGATGGTCGAGTTCCAGCAGCACGTCGCCCTTGCGCACCTGCTGGCCGACATCGACGTTGAGCGCGGTCACCCGCGCGCCGCTGATCTCCACCCCCAACTGCATCTCCTCGAACGCCGCGACCGGCCCCGACACCACCACCGTGCGCTGGATCGGCTGCATCTGCGCGCGCACCAGGGTGACGGCGAGGGTGGAGGCGGGGGCGTCGGATCCGGCGGGATCGGACCCGCCGCAGCCGGCCAGCAGGGCGGCCAGGCAGGCGGCGGCGGCGGCGGCGCGAAAGCTTGCGTGCATGCGGGGTTCCCGGGGGGAGGGACCGCCACCGGCCGGCAGCGGAGTCGCTATTGTACTGGCAAGTTCAGTAATTGAAGGAAATGACGATTACGTTCCCAGCTCGGAGCCCCGGCACGCCGCGGCGACGGTGGCATGTGGCCCGGCCGGGCATGGTGTTCGACGACCCCGTGCCGAACGTGCGCAGGGACGGTCTGGAGATCGTCTTCAGTTCCAGCCGCCAGCGCCGATCCGTTCGACCAGGACATCGACTTCGCCACCCGCCGCAGCGTGCGCGCGAAGTGGGGCAGGCCGGTGCGGATCGCCAACCGCCACGTGAACACGCCGGGTTCGGAAACGCGCGCCGCGCTGTCGGCCGACGGCACCCGGCTGTACTTCGGCCGCAAGCTGACGCCCGCCGACCCGGGCGACGTGTATGTCAGGTCCCGTCGCCGGAAGCCGTGACCGGCGCGCCGGGGAGGCCAAAGAACGCGCGTGTCGTCGCCGTGGCGTTGGCCGCGGCGACGGCCGTGTCCTCGCCGCGGTCGCGCGCCAGCTCCTCGACGATGTGCGCCAGGTACATCGGTTCGTTGCGCCGGTGCGAGGGCTGCGGGCGCACGGTGCGCGGCAGCAGGTACGGCGCGTCGGTTTCGATCATCAGCCGGTTGGCCGGGATCGACTTGACCAGCTCGCGCAGGTGCCCGCCGCGGCGCTCGTCGCACAACCATCCGGTGATACCGATATGCCAGTCGCAGTCGAGGTAGTCGAACAGTTCATTGCGGGTGCCGGTGAAGCAGTGCACGACTGCCCGGCCGAGGCGGCCGTCGAACTCGCGCATGATCGCCATGAAGTCGACATGCGCGTCGCGCTGGTGGAGGAACAGCGGCTTGCCGGTCTCCGCCGCGATCTGCAGCTGGCGTTCGAACGCCTTGCGCTGCGCCGGACGCGGTGAGAAGTCGCGGAAATAATCCAGCCCGCATTCGCCCACCGCGACGACTTCCGGATGCGCATGCAGTTCGCGCATCTCGGCGTCGCATTCGGCGGTGTATTCGGTGGCGTGGTGCGGATGCACGCCGGCGGTGGCGAACAGCTCACCCGGATGTGCCTGCGCCAGTGCCAGCGCCTGCGGCGAATGTTCGCGGCTGGCCCCGGTCACCACCATCTGCACCACGCCGGCATCACGTGCGCGCTGCAGCACGGCGTCGCGGTCGTGGTCGAAGCTGTCGTGGGTGAGGTTGGCGCCAATGTCGATCAGGTGCATTGGTGATTGGTGGTTGGTGATTGGCAAAAGCATAGCGCGAGGTCCGAGGATTCCTGCAGGAGCGGCTTCAGCCGCGAGCTTTTACGGAATTCGGAATTCGGGAATCGGGAATTCTGGAAAATCTATGTGCCGTTACCCCCTATGAAAAAGGAGGTATGGGATCTGCTCTCGATCGCAACCATCGACCATCAAGGCTCGCGGCTGAAGCCGCTCCTGCAGGAGCACATGTCCCCACCAGGGCCGGCCGCACCCGTATCCTTGCGCGCGTGGACAAATCCGCATTCCCCATCTCGCCATTGCTGCCGCAGATCCGCGCCTCGCTCGCCGCGCATCCGCGGTTGGTGCTCGAAGCACCACCCGGCGCCGGCAAGACCACGCAGGTACCGCTGGCGCTGCTCGACGCGCCGTGGCTGGCAGGCCGGAAGATCGTGATGCTCGAACCACGCCGCGTCGCCGCGCGCGCGGCCGCGGGGTTCATGGCCAGGCAGCTGGGCGAGGCGACCGGCGACACCGTCGGCTACCGCATCCGCTTCGAGAGCCGGGTGTCGGCGCGCACGCGGATCGAAGTCGTCACCGAGGGCATCCTCACCCGCATGCTGCAGGACGACCCGATGCTCGATGGCATCGGTGCGCTGCTGTTCGACGAATTCCACGAGCGCCACCTGGCCGGCGACCTTGGTCTTGCACTCGCGCTCGACGTGCAGGCCGGGCTGCGCGAGGACATGCGCATCGTGGTGATGTCGGCCACGCTCGACGGCGAGCGGCTGGCACGGTTCCTCGATGCGCCGCGGCTGTCGAGCGCGGGGCGCAGCTACCCGGTCGAGGTCGCGCACTTCCCCGCGCGCCGAGAGGAATCGCTCGAGGCGCAGGCGCGGCGCGCGGTCGAACACGCGCTGGCCGCGCACGAGGGCGACGTGCTGGTGTTCCTGCCGGGGCGGCGGGAGATCGCGCGGGTGCAGGCGGCGCTGGAAGCTGCCCTGCTCCCGCCGCCGCAGGGGGAGGAGCAGGGCGTCGCGATCCTCCAGCTCCACGGCGACCTCCCCGTCGACCAGCAATCCCGCGTCCTGCAACCCGACCCCCACGAGCGTCGCCGCGTCATCCTCGCCACCAACGTCGCCGAATCCAGCGTCACCCTGCCCGGCGTGCGCGTGGTGATCGACAGCGGCCTGGCGCGCGAGCCGCGCTTCGATCCCAACAGCGGGTTCGCGCGACTGGACGTGGTGCACATCGCCCAGGCTTCCGCCGACCAGCGCGCCGGTCGCGCCGGCCGCGTCGCCGCGGGCCGGGCCTACCGGCTGTGGCCGCAGTCGCAGCGGCTGGAACCGCAGCGGCGCGCGGAAATCATGCAGGTCGAATTGGCATCGCTGGCGCTGGAGCTGGCGGCCTGGGGCAGCGACGCGCTGCGCTTCGTCGACCCGCCGCCGCCCGGCGCGCTGGCCGCCGCGCGCGACCTGCTGCAGCGGCTCGGTGCGCTCGACGCCGCGCATGCGATCACGCCGGCTGGCCGGCGCATGCTCGCGCTCGGCACCCATCCGCGACTGGCGGCGATGCTGCTGGCCGCGCGCGGCGCCGATGACCGCGCGCTGGCCTGTGACCTGGCCGCGCTGGTCGAAGCGCGCGATCCGCTGCGCAGCCGCTCCGACGCGCTGGCTGGACGCTGGCGCGCGCTGGCCGCGTTCCGCGGCGGCCACGTGCCGCACGACGCCAACCGCGCCGCGCTCGCCGCCATCGATGCCGCCGCGAAACAGTGGCGGCGGCGCCTGCGCGTCGACGCCGCGCCGCCGCGCGAGGTCGAGGCACACCGCCTCGGTGACCTGCTCGCGCACGCCTTTCCCGACCGCATCGCCCATCGCCACGCCAGTGACATGCGCCGCTACCAGCTCGCCAACGGCCGCATGGCGCGGCTGTTCGACGACAGTGCCCTGGTCGGCGAGCCGTGGCTGGTCGCCAGCGAGCTGCGCTTCGAGGCGCGCGACGCGCTGCTGCTGCGCGCCGCGCCGGTCGACGAACGCGCCTTGCGCGCCAACTTTGCCGCGCACTTCTCCGACCATGATGAAACCCGCTGGGACGGCGAGCGCCGTGCGCTGGTCGCCGAGCGCGTGCAGCGCTTCGACGGCATCGTGCTCGACGCGCGCCCGGCCGGACGCGTCGATCCCGCGCAGGCCGCGCAGGCGCTGACCGACGCGGTGCGCGAACTCGGCCTCGACGCGCTGCCGTGGAGCGACGGCCTGCGCCAGTGGCGCGCTCGGGTGCAAGGCTTGCGCGAATGGATGCCGGAGCTGGACCTGCCCGACCTCGGCGACGCCGCGCTGCTGGCCACGCTTGACGACTGGCTGCGCCCCGCGTTCGCCGGCAAGTCGCGGCTCGACGCGCTGTCGCCGGACACGCTGGCCGAAGCGCTGAAGGCGCCGCTCGACTGGCCGCTGCGCCAGCGCATCGAGCGGCTCGCGCCGACCCACGTCGAGGTGCCGTCCGGGCAGCGCCGCCGCATCGACTACGCGATCGGCGACGACGGCCATGCCGCGCCGCCGGTGCTGGCGGTGAAGCTGCAGGAACTGTTCGGCCTGGCCGACACCCCGCACATTGCCGACGGCCGCATGCCGCTGACCGTGCACCTGCTCTCGCCCGCGGGCCGCCCGCTGCAGGTGACCGGCGACCTGCGCAGCTTCTGGCAGAACACCTACCCGGAGGTGCGGCGCGAAATGAAGGGCCGCTACCCCCGGCATCCGTGGCCGGAAGATCCCTGGAACGCGGCCGCCACCCACCGCGCCAAGCCGCGCGGGACGTGACCGGCCGCGCCATCGGGCGCCATCGCTTGCTGCACGAGCGGCTTCCGCGAGCTCCTGGCCGCAAAAGCCCGCGGCTGAAGCCGCCCTACAGGTGAACCGGCAGGTGAACCGGCCGCCAGCGCCAACGCCCGCGCTCACGCCGGCTCAACGCGGCTGTGGCGACACTGGCCGCCGGCGAACCTCCCCAGGCATTTCTCCATGAGCAAGTTCGAATCGATCTCCGGCCGCGCGCTGGAACTGGCCGGCAGCGTCGGCGACACCCTGCGCACCAACGTGCCCGACCGGGCGATGAAGTGGATCGAAACCGGCGCCGCGCTCGGCGCGGTCAAGGCCGGCAGCCGCGCGGCGACCAGGTTCGTGCGCCGCAACCCGGCCGTCGCGATCGCCAGCGCCGTCGGTGCCGGCGTGCTGCTGTATGCCGTGCGCCGCCACCAGCGCAAGCTGCAGGAAAGCGCGCCGATCGAAGGCAAGGCGACCCGCATCGAGGCGAAGAAGGCCCCCGCCCGCAAGCGCGCCCCCGCCAGGCGCACGCGCAAGACTGCCGCGGAATGATGCAGGTGGAATGACGCAGGGAGATCGCAGGATGGGTTGAGCCAGGGGCGATACCCATCCGCTTTCCGGCCCGACACCTGTTTCCGACCCTGCGATTCGAATACCCGAAGACCTGTTCCCGGCGATCCGGTGGGTGTGCGCTACGCGCAGCCCGTCCTACGGCGCGGCGACCGCCTCCGGCAGTTCGATCACGAAGCGCGCGCCGCCGCCGTCACGGTCCTCGTACCAGAGCTGGCCGCCGAGGTTGGTGACGATCTGCCGCGCCAGCGACAGGCCCAGGCCGCTCGACAGGCCGTTGGCCGGGTCTTCCTCGCTCAGCCGCGAGAACGGCTTGAACAGTTCGCGCTGCCGCGCCGCCGGGATGCCCGGGCCGTGGTCTTCGACCAGCAGCTGCCAGTAGCCCGGCGCGCTGCCGCGCACCGAGATCTCGATGTCGCTGTCGGGGGCGTACTTCATCGCGTTGCTGACCAGGTTCTCGGCCACCTGGCGCAGCACCAGGTCGTCGATCGCCACCGGCGCGCAGCGCGCCGGCGCGCGCACGTGCAGGCGCAGGCCGCGGCTTTCCAGCTGCAGGCCGTAGCGGCGCGCGAGCCAGTCGAGCACCTCCGGCAGCGCGGCGGTGCTGTCGGACTTGGCGTGCTGCCGCGAGTGGACGCTGTCGGCCTGCGCCTCCAGGTAGCGGCGGATGTAGCCGAGCGCGTCGTTGGCGCTGTCGTGGATCATCTCCAGGTAGCGCGGGATGCGTTCGGGCCGGGTGCCGTTGTGGATCAGGATGTCGCTGGCGAACAGCACGCTGGTCAGCGGGTTCTTCAGGTCGTGCGCGACCAGGTTCACCAGTTCCTGGCGCTCGTGGGCGACGCGTTCGAGGCGGTCGCGGGTCTGCTTCAGGCCGACGTGCGCATTGACCCGCGCCAGCAATTCCTCGGGCATGAACGGCTTGGTGACGTAGTCCACCGCACCGGCGTCGAATGCGCGTAGCAGCAGTTCGCGGTCGTGCGCGGCGGTCAGGAACACCACCGGCAGGCGCAGCAGTTCGGGCCGCTGCTTGATCCGCTCCAGCAGCGCGAAGCCGTCCATGCCGGGCATGATCATGTCGAGCAACATCAGGTCCGGCGCCTGCTCGAAGGCGATCGCCAGTGCTTCCTCGCCGCTGTCGGCGGTGATGACCTCGTAGCCGTGGCGCGAGAGCAGGGTGCTGACCACCCGCAGGTTGGCCGCCTGGTCGTCGACGACGAGGATGCTGCCGGAGGCGGAAGGCGTCGTGGTCGTCATGCAGGAGTCGTTCGGTGCCCATGAAACTGAATGCGATCTGCGCGCCGTCACGTTACCAGAATCGATCGGCGCGACAGCGGATCGGCTGCGGCGACACTGCAAAAAAGAGGCGAAGGGCTGAACGTGTTCAGGAAAGCGCGCCGGACACGTCCCGCCATTCGCCCGGCTGCAGCGCCTGCAGCCGGCAGTCGCCGATCGCCACGCGCACCAGCCGCAGCGTCGGCAGGTCGACCGCCGCGGTCATCCGCCGCACCTGCCGGTTGCGGCCCTCGGTGATGCCCAGTTCCAGCCAGGCGTCGGGCACGGTCTTGCGGAAACGCACCGGCGGATCGCGCGGCCACAGCGGCGGCGGTGTTTCCAGCGCGCGTGCGCGCGCTGGCCGGGTGCGGCCGTCCTTGAGCCCGACCCCGTTGCGCAATGCCTGCAGCTGCGCATCGGTCGGCGTGCCCTCGACCTGCACCAGGTAGGTCTTGCGCAGCTTGTGGCGCGGATCGGTGATCCGGTGCGCGAGCGCGCCGTCGTCGGTGAGCAGCAGCAGGCCCTCGCTGTCGTGGTCCAGGCGCCCGGCCGGATACACGCCGGGCGGCAGGCCGAATCCTGCCAACGTCCGCCGCGGCGGCACGCTGCGGTCGGTGAACTGGCACAGGACGTGGAAGGGTTTGTTGAAGGCGATCAACATCCTGCGTCGGGTCCGTGCAACGGCTTGCCGTGCGCAAGCCGCGCGCGCGGCATCCACTTCTGCCTGGCGTCCGGTTACGGCTGGGCGGGCTTCACGAACCGCAGCGTCATGCGGTCGCTCTCCCCGATCGCCTGGTACTTCGCGTCATCGGCGTCGTCGTGGTTGTTGGTGGGCGGCAGCGTCCACACGCCGCCCGGATAGTCCTTGGTGTCCTTCGGGTTGGCATTGATCTCGCTCTGCGCATCGAGCTTGAAACCCGCCGCCTCGGCCATGGCGATCATCTGCCGTACGCCGACGTAGCCGGACTTGTCGTCGTCGCCGACATCGGCGGCGGCGCGGTGTTCGACCACGCCGAGCGTGCCGCCGGATTTGAGCACGTCGAAGAAGCCGCGGAACATGCCCTCGGCCTGCCCGGCCATGCGCCAGTTGTGGACGTTGCGGAAGGTCAGCACCACGTCGGCCGAACCGGGTGCGCCGAACACCGGTGCGTTGGGGTCGTAGGCGACCAGCCCGGCCCCATCGAACTGCGCCGGCGCGGCGGCGAACTTCGCCTCCAGGCCCGACTTCGATTTCTGCTGGTAGTCGCGGCCGCTGCCCTCCTTCACCGCCATCGGGTCGACCACCGCGGCGACGTAATGTCCGTCCCCGCGCAGCAGCGGCGCCAGGATCTCGGCGTACCAGCCGCCGCCGGGGGTGATCTCGATGACGGTCTGGCCGGGCTTCACGCCGAAGAACGCCAGCGTTTCGGCCGGGTGGCGGTACCGGTCGCGGGCGACATTGGCCGGGTCGCGCCAGTCGCCGGCGACGGCTTGCTGCAGGGCAGCGTCGACTTCGGCCTGCGCCGGCGCGGCGGCTTCCTGTCCGGCGGCCGTCGCGGCCATGGAAACACTCAGGCCCGCGGCCAGCGCGCAGGCAATCAGGACTTGTCGCATGGGGGGTTCTCCGTGGCGGGGATGGACAGCGTGCCACATCGGCGCCGGGCGCGAACCGCGGCGCGTGCGCCTACAGCAGGGTCCCGCCCAGGATCATCGAGGCGATGCTGAAATAGATCACCAGCCCGGTCACGTCCACCAGCGTGGCCACGAACGGCGCCGACGCGCTGGCCGGGTCGAAGCCCAGCCGCTGCATCAGGAACGGCAGCATCGAGCCCGACAGCGAACCGAAGGTGACGATGCCCACCAGCGCCGCGGCGACCGTGGCCGCGAGCAGCATCCAGTGCGGGCCGTAGTCGTAGAAGCCGGCAAGCTGCCACAGCGAGATGCGCGCGATCGCGATCGTGCCCAGCATCGCGCCCAGCAGCAGCCCGGTGGGCAGTTCGCGCAGCGCCACCCGCCACCAGTCGCGCAGGCGCACCTCGTGCAGCGCCAGGCCGCGGATCAGCAGCGAGGTCGCCTGCGAGCCGGAGTTGCCGCCCGAGCTCATGATCAGCGGGATGAACAGCGTGAGCACCACCGCCTGGGCCAGCTCCACCTCGTAGTGCTGCATCGCGCTGGCGGTGAGCATCTCGCCCAGGAACAGCACGCACAGCCAGCCGGCGCGCTTGTGGATCATGCGGCCGAAGCCGATCTGCATGTAGGGCTTTTCCAGCGCCGCCATGCCGCCGAACTTCTGCACGTCCTCGGTGGTCTCGTCGATCATCGTGTCGATGATGTCGTCGACGGTGACGATGCCCAGCACGTGGCCGGCGTCGTCGACCACCGGGATCGCGAGCAGGTCGTGGCGGCGGATCAGGCGCGCGATGTCCTCCTGGTCGAGCAGCGGCGCCACCGTCACCGGCGGGGTTTCCTGGGCGACGTCGAGGATCGAGGCGTCCGGGTCGCCGCTGATCAGCCGGCGCAGGCTGACCATGCGCAGCAGCGCGCGGGTCCGTGCGTCGAGCACGTAGATCGCGTACACGGTTTCGCGCGAGCGCTCGACCTGGCGGATGTGCGCGAGGGTCTGCGCGACCGTCCAGTGCGCCGGCACGCTGACGAACTCGGTGGTCATCAGGCTGCCCGCGGTTCCCGCCGGGTAGCGCATGAGCGTGCGGATCGAGGCCAGCGTGCCCGCGCCCAGGTGCCCGACCAGGTTGGCGCGGGTGTCCTCGTCCAGTTCCAGGAAGACGTCGGCCGCGCGGTCGTCGGCCATGTCGTCGAGCAGCCGCCCGGCGACGTCGCCGGGCAGCAGGGCCGCGATCGCGCTGGCGTGCTGCAGTTCGGAGCGGTCGAACATGTCGACCACGCGCGGCCACGGCAGCGCCTGCACCGTGGCGGCGGCCTGCGCGGGGTCGAGGGCGTTGAGGCGCTCGATGCCGTCGGCGATGTTGAGGTCGGCGAACGGCGCGGCCAGGCGTGCCGCGTCGGCGGCGGCTGGCGTGTTGCGGGGCGTTGTATTCATGGGACCACCTGCTGGCAGCTGCCGTCCCCGGCAGCGCGGTGGGCCCGACCGGAAAGGTCAGTCCACGACGGCCGGGGACGGCAGGCGCGATCGACTGTGACTGTCGCTGGACATGGGGAAGGGTTCCGGGGAGATGCCGTGGCCGGACTCGACGGGGCGGGCCGCGGCGCGGCGCGGCGCGCAGTCTGGCCCGGTTGCGATGGCGGGTCAATCGCGCGGTGCGCCGTGCCGGTCAGCGCGCCGGCGCGTCGGGCGTCGCGTCTGCGGCCGCATCCGTGTGCAGGACGTGTTCGCGGGCCTGCCGGTGCAGCCAGTCGCGGAAGGCCAGCAGCCCGCGGTGCGTGGCGGCCTCCGGCGGATAGACCAGCCAGTGCGCGTAGCGCGCCTTCAGGCGCCGCGGGGTCAGCATCACCAGCTGTCCGGAGTCGAGCAGCAGGCGCGCGCGGGTGACCCGGCCCAGGGCGACGCCGACGCCGTCGAGCGCGGCGCGATGGTGTGATTCGGAATCGTCGAACACGGCCACGTAGCGCGCTGGTGGCTGCACGCCGAAGGTGTCGAACCAGCGTTCCCACTGGCCGTCCGGATCGCCGAGCAGCGGCCATTCCCCCAGCGGCCGCGCATCCAGCCCGCCCATGCGCTCGACCAGCGCCGGACTGGCCATGGGGACCAGCCACTCGTCGAACAGGTGTTCGGACAGCACGCCCGGCCACTGCCCCAGGCCGACGCGCAGCGCGGCGACGACCTGCGTGTCGCGGCTGAAGTCGACCACTGCCTCGGTGGACTGCAGGCTGATCTCCACCTGCGGATGCGCGGCCAGGAAGTCGCCCAGCCGCGGTACCAGCCAGGCCGAGGCCATCGACGGGGTGGCGCTGATCGCCAGCCGGTCGTCGTGGCGCGCGGCGAACGGCTGCAGCGCCTGGCTGATGGCGTCCAGATGCGGGCCGATCCGCTCCAGCAGCCGCTGCCCGTCGGGCGTCAGACCCACGCCGCGCGACTTGCGCACCAGCAGTTGCTGGCCCAGCCGCGCCTCCAGCCCGCGCATCTGGTGGCTGAGTGCGCTGACGGTGAGGTTGAGCGATTCGGCCGCACGCGACAGGTTGCCCAGCCGCGCGGCGGCGACGAAGCCCTGCAGAGCGTGCAGCGGCGGGCGGCTCACGATGGGACCGGGGGCTGGTGTGATTTGAAAAGCATTCAAGTCGACCTTGCAGAAATGTCGCTTTTTCGCGCCAAACAATGCGCCTATCTTGCTTGCACCTCAAGTGAAACCGGAGCCAGGCATGAACATCTACAGCGGATTGTTGTTCCTCGGCGGCCATATCGCCGATCCGAAGCTGGCGCGCTCCCTGGTCGATGGCGCCGACCGCCGGCAACCCGCCGCACCGTCTGCGGCGGCCCGGGCGCCGACGTTCCGTGACGGTTGCGCGGCCGGGCCGGTGCGCCGCGGTGGGATCGTCTCGGTCTGCTCGGTGGCGCTGTCGCTGTTCCGCTGACGTGCGCAGGCCCGCTACGGGCCGAAAACGCGCCGTCGTGTGCGCCGGCCCGCGCACGCGGCGGGGCCGTACCGTGGACCAGCGCCGTCCCGACTACCTCGCGGCCAGCGTTTCCAGCGCCGCGTTGAAGGTCGGGCTCGGCCGCATCGCCGCCTCGGCCCTGGCCACATCGGGGCGGTAATAGCCGCCGATGTCGACCGGCTTGCCCTGCACGGCCACCAGCTCGCCGACGATCTTCTCTTCGTTCTCCGCCAGCGTCCTGGCCAGCGGTGCGAACGTGGCCTTCAGGTCCGCGTCGTCGTCCTGCGCCGCCAGCGCCTGCGCCCAGTACATGGCGAGATAGAAGTGGCTGCCGCGGTTGTCGATGCCGCCGAGCTTGCGGGTCGGCGACTTGTCGTTGTCGAGGAACTGCGCGTTGGCCGCGTCCAGCGCGTCGGCCAGCACCTTGGCGCGCGCGTTGCCGGTGGCCTGCGACAGGTGTTCGAGCGAGGCGGCCAGCGCCAGGAATTCGCCCAGCGAATCCCAGCGCAGGTAGTCCTCGGCGGTGAACTGCTGCACGTGCTTGGGCGCCGAGCCGCCGGCGCCGGTCTCGAACAGGCCGCCGCCGGCCATCAGCGGCACGATCGACAGCATCTTGGCGCTGGTGCCCAGCTCCATGATCGGGAACAGGTCGGTGAGGTAGTCGCGCAGCACGTTGCCGGTGACGCCGATGGTGTCCTCGCCGCGGCGGATGCGCTCGAGCGAGAGCTTCATGGCGTCCACCGGCGGCAGGATGCGGATGTCCAGGCCCGCGGTGTCGTGGTCGGCCAGGTAGCGCTCGACCTTGCGCGCCACGTTGGCGTCGTGCGCGCGCTGCGGATCGAGCCAGAACACCGCCGGCGTGCCGCTCAGGCGCGCGCGGTTGACCGCCAGCTTCACCCAGTCCTGGATCGGCGCATCCCTGGTCTGGCACATGCGCCAGATGTCGCCGGCGTGCACCTCGTGGGTCATCAGCGCGTTGCCGGCCTCGTCGAGCACGCGCACGGTGCCGTCGGCGGGGATGCGGAAGGTCTTGTCGTGGCTGCCGTACTCCTCGGCCTTCTGCGCCATCAGGCCGACGTTGGGCACGCTGCCCATCGTGGCCGGGTCGAATGCGCCGTTGGCCTTGCAGTCGGCGATCACGGCCTGGTAGATGCCGGCGTAGCTGCGGTCGGGGATCAGCGCCTTGGTGTCCTGCAGCTTGCCCTCGGCGTTCCACATCCGCCCCGAGTCGCGGATCATCGCCGGCATCGAGGCGTCGACGATCACGTCCGACGGCACGTGCAGGTTGGTGATGCCCTTGTCGGAGTTGACCATCGCCAGCCCCGGGCGCTGCGCGTACAGCGCGTCGATGTCGGCCCTGATCTGCGCCGCCACGTCGTCCGGCAGCGACGACAGGCGCGCATACAGGTCGCCGATGCCGTTGTTGGGGTCGAAGCCGGCGTCTTCCAGCGCGGCGCGGTGCTTGTCCAGCACCGGCTTGTAGAACGCCTCGACCGCGATGCCGAACATGATCGGGTCGGAGACCTTCATCATGGTCGCCTTCAGGTGCAGCGAGAACAGCACGCCCTGCGCGCGGGCGTCGTCGATCTGCTCGCCGACGAAGCGCGACAGCGCGGCGGCGTCCATCACCGCGGCGTCGATCAGCTCGCCAGCCTGCACCGCGATGCCGGTCCTGAGCATGTGGCGGCGGCCGTCGCGGCCTTCCAGCTCGATGCGCACGCTGCCCGCCTGGGCGACTTCCACCGACTGTTCGCTGCCGTAGAAGTCGCCGTCGTCCATGTGTGCGACGTGCGACTTCGAATCCTTGTCCCACTTGCCCATGCGGTGCGGATGCTTGCGCGCATACGCCTTCACCGAGGCCGGCGCGCGGCGGTCGGAGTTGCCCTCGCGCAGCACCGGGTTGACCGCGCTGCCCTTGACCTTGTCGTAGCGGGACTTGGTCTCGCGCTCGGACTCGTCGCGCGGCTCGTCGGGGTAGGCCGGCAGCGCGAAGCCCTGCGCCTGCAGTTCGGCAATCGCGGCCTTGAGCTGCGGCACCGAGGCGCTGATGTTGGGTAGCTTGATGATGTTGGCTTCGGGCGTCTTCGCCAGCTCACCGAGTTCGGCCAGGTCGTCGGCCACGCGCTGCTCTTCGCGCAGCGCCTCGGGGAACTGCGCCAGGATGCGCGCGGCCAGCGAGATGTCGCGGGTGCCGACGTCGACGCCGGCGGTGGCGGCATAGGCCTGCACGACCGGCAGCAGCGACTGGGTGGCCAGCCACGGGGCTTCGTCGGTGAGGGTGTAGAGGATCGTGGGGGTCTTGGGCATGGAGGGCTCGCCTTGCGCTGCAAAAGGAGGCGCGGGGGCCGGCCACCGGCACGCGGTGGCCACGGCGCGGCCGCGGGATGACCCCCCATTGTCGCCCGCAGGGCACGGCAGGGCCAAGCGCGCGGGCGTGCCGCGTGCGGGAAGCGGTGTTGCATGCCGGCTGCGCGAGGCGCGCGGCTATTCGCGGAACAGCGGTTCCAGGCTCGATCGCGACTTCGGCACGAAGGGATACTTCCGGTCGCCGTAGCGCAGCACCACCTCGTACTCGCCAGGGTGGTCCCACAGGGCCTGGTCGATCGGCGCGGCCTCGCCGCTGTCGCGCCTGCGCACGTTGACCTGCAGCGGCGGCGCGCCGGCCTGCTGGTTCATCGACAGGAACGCGTCGATCTCGCGGCGCTGGTCCTCCGCGGTCCCGGCCGCCTGCACCGCCTGCCACGCGGCATCGAAATCCTGGTGTGCGCCCATGCCTTCACCTTTGAGCCTGCCGCTGCAGGCGACGAGCAACAGGGTACAGGCCAGCAGCGACAGCTTCTTCATCGATACCTGCTCAGAGGTGGCCCTCGATCCAGGACTCCATGATATCCAGATGCCGCTCGCGCACGTCCATGCCGGTGTGCATGATGCTGTCGGTGTCCTTCGCCGCGTCCGGGCCGGCGCTGCCGTTGTATTCGTCGGGCAGGCCGATCATGTGGCCGAACTCGTGCGCCGCGCCCACCTGCGGGTCGGAAGCGCCCTTGGCGACCGGGTTCACGTCCTCGCTGTCGAAGCGGCCGGTGTTCTGGCTGGGCACCACGTAGCTCTGGTTGAAGCCGCCCTTGTCGATCTTCACCACCTCGATGTTCCAGTTCTCGCCGTTGTCGCCGGCTTCCTCGGCAAGGTCCAGGTTGACGTCCAGGGTGACCTCCTGGCCGTCGTCGGTGGTGATGGTGTGGCCGTCCCACGCGGCCTCGATCGCCTGGCGGTAATCGGCCATGAACTGTTCCTTTTCGTCCGCCGTCCAGGTCTGGCCATCCGGCCCGCGGGTGAAGTCGAATTCGATCTTCATGTCCAGTTCGAGCGTGTAGCTGCCGTCGGCCTCGCGGTACAGTTGCATGTCGTAGGCATCGCGCACGCCGCCGGCGGTGACGCTGTCCTCGGAGGCGACCAGCTCGCGTTCGCCCGTGGGCAGTGGCGACGGGCTGCCGCCGGAGGGCACGGCATGCAGCATGCGGGCGACGCCGTCGGCGACCGGCGCGCGGGCCGCGGGGTTGTCCAGCGGCTGCGGCCCCTGCGACGGCAGGTCGATCGGGTGGATGGGGGCGGCATTGCCGGAACCGGAAATCGACAGCATGGACCTCTCCTGCGCGGACTCTGCGCTGCAGGGTGGCAGCCCGGTGATCGCAGCGGCAGCTGGGGCGGACCGCAGCTAGGGAAAACCCGGAGGGGGCGTTTGCGCGGATACAGGTTCTTCTTCTGTTCCGGGGACAGGTTGCCGGCTGATTTCCCGATCGCAATTCGCGCCGCGATCTGACGGGCCCGCCGGTCGCAGCGGGGCACCGGAACCCAGGCTTGCGTGGGAGTTGCCTTCGTCCTGCGCGGCGGCCACCGCGTCCGCGCCCGGCCTTCACGCCGATGCAGCCTTCGCCCTCGGGGCGAAGAACAAAAAAGGGCGCGGCCTGCGCCGCGCCCTCGACCGTTCGCGCCACGCGCGCCGGTGCTGTTACTCGACCGTGAAGTCCTTGCTCTGCACCACGTTGCCGTCCAGCGAGATCTCGACCTTGTACTGGCCGGCCGGGAAGCCATCGGGCTTTTCGATGTGGAACTCGGTGGAACCGTCGCCGCTGAGGTTCACGTCCCTGCTCTCCTCGTTGACGACCTGGCCGTCTTCGAACGACCACTTCGCGGTGAGCTTGCTGGGCACGGTCGCGGCAGGGTCGCTGGTGGCGGTGGCCACCGAGGCATAGATCGTGTCGGTGGGCGCGAACGTGGTCGACGGCGCGTCGATCTTCATGTCGGCGCCGACGGCGTTGCCCAGGTCGACCGAGGTGACCGTCGCCTCGGCGGCGGGTGCCGGCGCCGGTTCGGGGGTGGTGGTCGGTGCCGGCTCGGTGGTGGCCGGCGGCGGCGTGATCGCCGCTTCGTCCTGGTTCTTCTTGCAGCCGACCAGCGCCAGCGAACCGAACAGGGCCGCGGCGATCGCGAGATTGAGCGTCTTGCTTGTCATGTGGATGTCTCCGTGAGGAAAGGGGAATGGCGAAAAGCCGGGCAGTGCGCCGCGATCAGCCGCCCTGCGGGATCTTCAGCGTCTGGCCGGGCTTGATCAGGTCCGGGTTGTCGAGCTGGTCGCGGTTGGCTTCGAAGATCCGGTTCCAGTTGCCGGCATTGCCGTAGAACTGCTTGGCGATGTGCGACAGCGTGTCGCCCTTCTGCACGGTGTAGGTCTGCTCGCCGATGGTCTCCTCGGTGCTGCTGGAGCCGCCCTGCACGTTGCTGAAATCAGCCTTGGGCTTGGTGGCGGGCTCTTCGGTGCTGCTGGAGCCACCCTTGACGTTGGAGAAGTCGGCTTTCTTGTCGCCCTGGCCGCCGCTGGGTGCGAGCGACAGCGAATCGGGATCGTTGGGATTGTTCGGATTGCTCATCGGGGCCTCCTGTGCCGCGTTTGCGAACGGCAGCGTCCCACGGCGCCTGTTAAGAAAATATCGCGCCGGGCAATTCCGTGAAGGCCGCATTCATTGTCGGGGATCGCGCCTGGCGGCCGGGGCCGGGGTGCCGGGCAGCACCCGCCAGGGGTTGATGTCGAGCCCGCCGCGGCGCGTGTAGCGCGCTTCCACGGCCAGCGCTGCGGGCCGGCAGCGCGCGAGCAGGTCGACGAAGATGCGCTCGACGCACTGCTCGTGGAAGCCGGCGTGCTCGCGGAACGACACCAGGTAGCGCAGCAGCCCGGCGCGGTCGATGCGCGGGCCGCGGTAGGCGATGCGCACGCTGGCCCAGTCCGGCTGGCCGGTGACCGGGCAGTTGGACTTGAGCAGATCCGAGCGCAGGACTTCGTTGGCGATGTCGCCGGCGTCGGCTTCGAGGAACTCCGGGCGCGGCGCGTCGTACGTGTCGCAGTCGATGTCGATCGCGTCGATCGGGGTGGCGTCGTCATGCGCCGTCATCGGTGGCAGGCCGAACGCGACCTCGACCGGCGTGCCCGCGGCCTGCGACAGGTCGCCGGCGATGCGCGCGCGCACCGCTTCGGCATCGTCGAAGCGCTCGGCGTTGAGCGAGTTGAGGTAGAGCTTGAGCGACTTGGATTCGACCAGCTGCGGCGAAGCGGCCGGCACGGTGATCGTGGCGGTGGCGACGGCGGGCTTGCCGCGCGCGTCCAGCCAGCCCAGTTCATAGGCATGCCAACGGTCCATGCCATCGAAAGGCAGGACGGCGCCGTCGGCGATGCCGAGTTCGGCACGGCCGTGCGCGCGCGGGATCGGGAACAGCAGCGACGGATCGTAGCCGCGCGGATAGTCGACCGCGCGGCCCAGCGGGAGGTGGTGGGCAGCCATGGACCGATTTTACGCGGATACCGGCGCAAGAACCGGAGCGCGCGCCGGCCGCGACGGCGTGATACTTGCGTCCTTTCCCGGAGACTGCGCATGTTGACCCTGTACGACTACCTGCCTTCGCAGAACGCCTGGAAGGTGCGCCAGTTGCTGCACCACCTGCAGCGGCCGCACCGCGTGCGACACGTGGGCATTTTCGAAGGCGAAGGCCGGCGCGAGGCGTTCCTGCGCGTCAGCCCCACCGGCACGGTGCCGGCGCTCGAACTCGACGACGGCCGCGTGCTGGCCGAGTCGAACGCGATCCTGTGCTACCTGGCCGACGGCACGCCCTGGCTGCCCGGCGACGCGTTCGGGCGGGCGAAGGTGTGGCAGTGGCTGTCGTTCGAACAGGAACGGATCGAGAGCCAGGTCGGCGCGCTGCGCCACTGGGCCCTCACCGGCAAGCTGGCGCGCCGCGCACCGGCACTGGTGGAGGCGAAGCGCAACGGCGCGCGGCGTGCGCTGGAGGTCCTCGATGCGCAGTTCGCGCAGCGCGCCTTCATCGCCGGCGACGGCTATACCGTCGCCGACATCGCGCTGTTCGCCTACGCCAGCCGCGCCGACGAGGCCGACGGGTTGTCGCTGCAGCCGCACGCGCACCTGCGCGACTGGATCGAACGCGTGCGCGCGCAGCCGCGGTTCCTGGACGAGATGTTCCCGTATGCGATCGACCCGCATTCGGCCAACGAGTTGCCGTAGTCCTTCCGGCTTCGTGCAGGAGCGGCTTCAGCCGCGAGCTTTTGCCTGTTCCCATTCAGTGGAAAAGCTCGCGGCTGAAGCCGCTCCTACAGGGGTTTTGGGTCTCTTTTTGGAGCTATGCGCCGGCCGCTGGCGCGCCTCCTTCCAGATAATCCAGCGTCACCTGCAGGATCGCGCGCAGGCCGATGTCGAGCGACGACTCGTCGAGCAGGAACTCCGGCGAGTGGTTGCTCGGCGCGGTGGCCGGGTCGATGCCCTCCGAGGTCGAGCCGACGAAGAAGAACATCGACGGCACCTCCTTGGCGTAATAGGCGAAGTCCTCGGCACCCATCTGCAGCGGCGGCTCGTAGACGTTGTCGGTCCCGACGACGGCCTGCAGGCTCGGCAGCATGCGCGCGGTCAGGTCGGGGTCGTTGTAGGTCACCGGGTTGCCGGTCTGATCGGGCACGTTCGCCTGCGCGGTGGCGCCGTGGGCGGCGGCGACGTGTTCGGCCACGTTCTTCAGGTCGGCGAGGATGTCCTCGCGCATGCCGTCGTCGAAGGTGCGGATGGTGCCGACCATCTCCACGCTGTCGGGGATGATGTTGTAGCGGATGCCGCCGTGGATGGCGCCGAAGGTCACCACCGCCGGCAGCTTCGAGATGTTGGTGCGGCGGCTGACGATGGTCTGCGCGGTCGAGATCAGGTCGGCGCTGGCGGCGATCGGGTCGACCCCGTTCCACGGTGCCGAGCCGTGGGTCTGGCGGCCGTTGACGGTGATGCTGAAGCGGTCGGAGGCGGCCATCAGCGGGCCGCCGCGTACCGCGATCTGCCCGGCCTGCACAGACGAGAACACGTGCAGGCCGAACATCGCGTCGGGCCTGAAGTCCTTGAACAGGCCCTCCTTGAGCATCAGCGAGGCGCCGCCCTCCTCGTCGCCCGGCGCGCCTTCCTCGGACGGCTGGAACACCAGCATCACCTCGCCCGGCAGGTCGTCACGCATCGCGACCAGCGCATCGGCCACGCCGAGCAGGATCGCGGTGTGCGCGTCGTGGCCGCAGGCGTGCATCACACCGGTCTGCTGGCCGTTGAAGGTGGTCGTGACCTTCGATGCGAACGGCAGGCCGGTCTGCTCGGTCACGGGCAGTGCGTCCATGTCGGCGCGCAGCGCGAGCTTCGGGCCGGGCTTGCCGCCCTTGATGACCGCGGTCACGCCGTGGTGGGCGATGCCGGTGCGCGGCTCCAGTCCGAGCGCGCGCAGGTGCTTGGCGACCGCGGCCGAGGTGCGCTCCTCGCGGTTGGACAGCTCCGGGTGGGCATGGAAGTCGCGGCGCCAGTCGACCACCGGCTGCTGCAGCTTCTGCGCGGCGGCGGCGACCTCGGGCCGCTGCGCCGGTGCCGCCTCCTGCGCGACGGCGGACAGCGGGCCGGCCAGCAGGGCCAGCAGCAGGGGGGAGATGCGGTGGGCGAGGCGCATGGTGGTGTCCTTCGACGGAAGATGCGCCGATGCTACCGCGCATGCGACGCAGTGGCGCCTGGCCATCGAAGCGGCGTCGGGCATTCGTCCCGGTCGCGTGTGCGGCGGCTCAGGCCGTCGGCAGCGCCGCGACCGTGGTCGGCCGCCCGCGCGCGTCGAGCGCGATCATCACGAAGCGCCCGCGCGTGCACAGTTCGCGCTCGCCGCTGAGCAGGTCTTCGGCGACCAGCTCCACCTCCACCTGCATCGAGGTGTTGCCCACCTCGACCACGCGGGCGATGGCTTCCACCAGCTGGCCCTGGCGGATCGGCAGCTTGAAGTCCACCTGCTCCGAGCGCGCGGTGACCACCGTGCGCCGCGCGTAGCGCGAAGCGGCGATGAAGGCGGCCATGTCCATCCACGCCAGCGCCTGGCCGCCGAACAGCGTGCCCAGGTGGTTGGTGTGGTCGGGGAAGACCATCTGCGGCAGCCTGGCCTCGACGGGACGGTGGGGTTCGTCGTTTGTGGACATGCGGATCGGACTCGTGGAGAAGGGCGATGCCCGGTTCTCGCGCCGGTGTCAGCCGCGAACCTTGGGCAGGAAGGAGATGTCCATGTGGTAGCGCGAGGGCTTGCCGGGGTCGACCAGCACCCGCAGGGATTGTCCGTCGGTGACGAAGGGACTCGGGTCGACCCAGAGGTTGGCGCTGCGGAACACGTGCAGCTCGTTGCGCGTGTGGTCGTGCCAGTGGCCGACGATGCGGAAGGGGTGCTTGTCGTTGACGGCCACGGTCGTGTTGACCTCGACGTGGTCGAAGATGGCCGGCACCGGGCGGCCGTTGGCCAGGAGCCAGGCCCGTCGGCGTTTCGCGGCGATGCCGTATCCGAGGATGCCGCCACCCACGAGCGCGAACGCAAGGCCGAGCAGGACCGGTATCCAGCTGCCCTGCTCGTGCCGCAGGAAGGCGGAGCCGCTGAAGGCGAAAAGCGCGAGGCCAACCAGCAGGAAGACGGCCCCGACGATGTTGACGATGTTGCGTTCCATGCGTGAAAACTTCCTTGTATCGATCTTGCGAGGGGTGTGGTCAACCGAAATTCCGGCCGACGGCGGCTTCGATTTGCGCCGGGGTCTGGAACCCGGGCAAACGTGCGGCCTCGCTGCCGTCGGCGAACAGCGACAGCGTGGGCGTCTGCCGCAGGCCAAGGCCGCGGAAGAAATCCTCGCCGACGGTTTCCAGCTTCACCTTGAGCAGCACGACCCCGGCCGCCGCCGGGTTGTCGGCAAACTTGCGCAGCGACATGTCGAGCATGCGGCAGCCGGCGCAGTCGTCCTTATGGTAGTCCACCAGCAGGCGCGGATGCGCGGTGAGCGCGGCGGCGTAGTCGTCAGGCGAAGCGGCGTGCAGGGTCTGCATGGTCGGTGGTCTCGGTGGAATCCAGGATGCGGTCGGTCCAGCGTTGGACTTTCAATGCGTCGCGTTCGCCGTGCGGCATCTGCTCGATCTCCAGGCGCGGATGACGCGAACCGAAGAACGCGGCCATCCGCCGTACGGCGCCGCAGTAGTACTCGTCGCCCCACTGCGTCTCGCCGGTGCCGAATACTGCGAGGTTGCCGGGCTTGCCGACCGCGTCGACCAGCTCGGCGATGAAACGCTTCATCTCCGGCGGCGTGCGCCCGGCGTTGTCGCTCCACGAGCCGAGCAAGTACAGGTCGTGGCACGGGTCGGGCCCGGCCACGGCGAGGCCCTGGATGTCGGTCTCGATCCAGGTCACCGCGTGCCCGCGCGCCTCGCAGCGCGCGCGCACCATGCGCGCGAGGTCGCGGGTGTTGCCGCTGAGCGAGGCGAAGGCAATGAGGATGCGCATGGGGGCGGGGATTGGGGATTGGGGTTAGGGGTTCGGGATCAGGAATTGGAAGTAGGCGCGCCCTGTCATCCCGAGCGCAGCGAGGGATCTGATTGCTGCGCCGGGGCCGAGATCCCTCGCTGCGCTCGGGATGACAGGCGGGATGGCAGGAACGAGGCGCATCTTCGAATCCCGAATCCCGAATCCCGAATCCCGGATCCCGGATCCCGGATCCCGGATCCCGGATCCCGGATCCCGGATCCCGGCCATCAAAGATCGTCGAACCCGTTGTCCGCGTTCGTCTTCTTGTACGACGCGTTGCGCATCTCGAAGAAGTCGGTCTTGGTCTCGGTGAAGTTGTCGGCGTAGGCCTTGATCCACGGCATCACATTTTCGGTGGACTCCGAGTACAGCTTCTCGATGCCCAGCATCCCGGCCATCTTGTTGGCGCGGTACTTCACGTAGCGGACCATCTCGTCGACGTCGATGCCGTCGATGCCGTCGAGCACTTCACCGGTCCACTGCACTTCGAGTTCGATCGCGTGCTTGAAGGCGCCGTGCACGTAGTCGGTCAGCTCGTCGGTCTGCAGTTCCGGGTTCTCGCCGACGATGGCGCGGATCACCTCGCTGATGAACTTGGTGTGGGCCAGCTCGTCGCGGTTGATGAAGCTGATGATCTTGCCGGTGCCGGTCATCCGGTTCTGGCGCACCAGGTTGTAGAAGTAGGCGAAGCCGGAATAGAAGTTGATGCCCTCCAGGATCGAGGACTGGATCAGCGAGCGCAGCAGGGTCTCGGCGGTCTTCTCGCGCATGAACTCGTCGTAGGAATCCATGATCGGCGCGTTGCGCTTGAGGATCGTCGGGTGGGTGCGCGCGATCTCGAAGATCCGGTTCTGGTTGGCCAGGTCGGTGATCGAGGCCAGCACGTAGCTGTAGCTCTCGTTGTGGATCACCTCCTGCTGGCCGATGATCGCGGCGTTGGCGTGCGCGGCCGGGTCGGTGATGTACTCGGCGACGTTGTAGATGAAGCGCGTCTGCGGCGAGTCGAGCGTCGCCAGCAGGCCGATGATCGAGTCGTAGGCGTTCTTCTCGCGCGCCGAGAGCTCGCCGTACTGCTTGGCGTCGCTCTTCATGTCGACCTCGTCCGGGATCCAGAAGTTGGTCGAGAGTTCCTTGTAGGCGCGGTAGAACGACGGGTACGGGATGTCGTTCCAGTTGAGGATGCCGCTGGTGCGGCCGTTGATGATGCCGGTCGAGCGGTTGGGGTGGCGCGGCTCCAGGATCCTGATGCGGTCGAGCGGCGTGGAAGTAAGCGGTGCGGTGGCGGACATGTGTGTTTTCTCGTGTTTCTGTTACGCGCAGCGGCGCGGACGTTCTGGAGGAAAGCCCCCCTGAGTCAGGGGGGCGCGCCGAAGGCGCAGGGGTGTGGGTGCTGGTGATGCAGGGTCCACGGTTCGCAACGCGAACCGTGGAAGCTGAAAGCGCGAATGCGTTTTCAGCTACTGCACCACTCGCACTCGGCGATGTCGATATCGTTGGAGCGCACGTAGTACGTGGTCTTCATGCCTTCCCGCCAGGCGGTCATGTGCAGCTCCAGCAGGATGCTGGCGCGGATGGTGCTGGGCACGTAGAAGTTGAAGCTGATCGACTGGTCGACGTGGCGCTGGCGGCGCGCGTTCTGGCGTACGGAGGCGAACTGGTCGACCTTGTAGGCACCCTTCTCGTAGAACGGCCAGGTCTCCAGCGACAGCCCGGGCGCGGCGACCGGGCGCCGGTAGTCCTTCTTCTCCTCGTAGTAGAACGCCGAGAAGATCGGGTCGATCGACGCGGTGGAACCGGCGATCTGCGCGGTGGACATGTTCGGCGCAATCGCCATCAGCCAGCCGTTGCGCACGCCGTTGACGGCAACCTGCGCGGCCAGCTCGAGCCACTGCGGGCTGTTGTAGTCGCGGTCGCGGAAGTAGGCGCCGGTGTGCCAGTCGCTGCCGGCGAACACGCTGTAGGCGCCCTTCTCCTTCGCCAGCGCCATGCTGGCCTGCACGGTCAGGAAGTTGATCCGCTCGTACAGCGCGTCGCTGTAGTCCTCGGCGGCCTTCGCGTTCCACTCGATGCCCTTGAGCGCCAGCAGGTGGTGCCAGCCGAACGTGCCCAGGCCGATCGCGCGGTACTTCTGGTTGGTGATCGTGGCCTGCGGCACCGGCAGGGCGTTGAGGTCGATCACGTTGTCGAGCATGCGCACCTGGATCGGGATCAGGCGCTCGAGCACGTCGGTGATCAGGTCGCCCTGGCCCGCCGGTGGCACCACGGCGCGGCCGAGGTTGATCGACGACAGGTTGCACACGACGAAGTCACCGGCCTTCTTGGTGGTGACGATCTGGTTGCCGGAAATGATCTCCTGCATCAACCGCGTCGGGCTCATGTTCTGCAGGATCTCGGTGCACAGGTTGCTTGAGTACACCATGCCGGCGTGCTTGTTCGGGTTCTTCCGGTTGACCTCGTCGCGGTAGAACATGAACGGGTTGCCGGTCTCCAGCTGGCTGACCATGATCCGCTTGAAGAGGTCGATCGCCTTGACCGTCCTGCGCGCGATGCGCTCGTCGGCGACGACCTCCTCGTACTTCTGCCGGAACGAGCCCTCGCCCTTCTTTTCATCGAAGAAGTCCTGCAGGTACCAGCCCTTGATCCGCTTCACTTCATACGGATCGAACAGGTACCAGTCGCCGCGGCGCTCGACGGCTTCCATGAAGAGGTCCGGGATGCACACCGAGGTGAACACGTCGTGCGCGCGCAGGCGCTGGTCGCCGTTGTTCAGGCGCAGGTCCAGGAACGCCTCGATGTCGCGATGCCACACGTCCAGGTACACCGCCACCGCGCCCTTGCGCTGGCCGAGCTGGTCGACCGACACCGCGGTGTTGTTGAGCTGCTTGATCCACGGCACCACGCCGCCCGACGAGTTGGGCACGCCGCGGATCGCCGAACCCGAGGCGCGCACGTAGCCCATGTAGGCGCCCACGCCGCCGCCGCCCTTGGACACGCGCGCGATGTCGGTGTTGGAGTCGTAGATGCCCTGCAGAGAATCGTCGACGGTGTCGATGAAGCAGCTCGACAGCTGGCCGCCGGTCTTGCCGGCGTTCTGCAGCGTCGGCGTGGCCACGGTCATGTACAGGTTCGACAGCGCCCAGTAGGCCTCGCCGACCAGCTGCATGCGGCGCTCGCGGGGCTTCTCTTCCTGCATCAGGTACAGCGCGATGGTGAGCCAGCGCTCCTGCGGCAACTCGTACACCTCGCGCGAGGTGTCGGTGGCCAGGTAGCGCGTGGCCAGCAGGTACAGGCCGTTGTAGGCGAACAGCTTGTCGCGTTCCGGGTCGATCATGCGCCCGGCTTCCTGCAGCTCTTCCTTCGAGTACGCGCGCAGGATGTCGTTGGAGTAGACGTTGCGGTCGGCCAGGCTTTCCTGCAGGCCGACGTAGGAACCGTACTTCTGCTCGGTGTCGTAGAAGCGGTTGCGGCTGGCGCGCTTGTACAGCCGGTGCAGGTACAGGCGCGCGGCGAACTGTTCCCACTCCGGCGCGGTGACGTCCACGCGCGCCTCGGCCTCGCGGATCAAGTGGTCGACCAGGTCGTCGGCGTTGACCGCGTCCTTGCGCTCGACGAAGCCGAACACGCTGCGCTTGTAGTCGGCGACGTCCAGCTGCGGGAACTCGGCGCGCACGCGGTCGATGCTGCGCTCCAGGCGCGCACGATCGTACGGGATGCGGCGGTTGCCGGCTTCCTTGGTGATCCAGGTGGCGACCGCCTGGCCTGTGGGGGTGGCGGTGGGCATGTCGGTGGTTCTCGGCGGGGGGATGGCGTCGTCGCCGTCCGTGGCATCCGGCGCGGCCGGGCCGGGCGCGGCCTGCGCGGTGGCCCGGGCGGGAACGGGAGCAGCATCGGGGCGGGCATCGGGGCGGGCATCGGAAATCCGGTCGGCGACCGGCTCGGTGTCGGCCTGCGTCTGGGTCTGGGTCATGGGGTCCTCCACGCGTCGCGCACGCGCCCGGCCCTTCCCGCGAAAGGCCGGATGGCGTTGGAATCCCGAGGATGCTGGGGCGGCGTCGCAGGGACCGGGACTGCGCGGGCGAGCCGCGTCCGGGGCTGCTTCGCCAGCCATCTCCCCCCGGAGATTCCGCGGCCGGCACCGCGCGTCGTGCATTCGCGCGGCTGTCGGCAGGTCTTCGGGCTCGTGGACGCGGGTCGGGCCCTGTAGGAGCGGCGGAAGCCGCGAGCTTTTCGGATCCGGAAAAGCGTTCGCGGCGTCCGCCGCTCCTACAACAGCCCGTTCCTCCTACTGGCCGTCGCTTCCCGGGACCTGATGCATCCCAGTGCCAATGACGGCGGTCGTTTCCAATTACCGCTGCGGGGCAGCGCCGGAATGGGACCCCTGGAGGCGTCCGCACCGGCTTCCCTTTTCATCCGGTGGCGGGCGCCACCGGAACCGACGGACACAACATATCGTGGCCAATTATTTTGTCAACACAAAATGTTGTGGAACACGGGCATGCAGGTTTCACGCCCGCCGCCACGCGGGCGGCGGGCGTGCGCGTTGGCATCAGGGCGCGAGCATCCGCGCAAGAAACGCCTGCAGCAGGCCCGGCACACGACGGGGCGCCGGGCGGGAAACGGGACGTTGTGGCATGGCGGCTCCGGTCGAGGGGTCGGCCGTGGCGGGCGTGCCCGGATTCTTCCATGCATGAGAATCGTTCTCAATAATCGCTGACACCGGCAGGGGTTTCCGCCGGGGATTCCCGGCGGAAAGCGTTGCTGGAACCTGCAATCACGCCCGGGTCTCCGATCAGCCGTTGACCAGCCCCATCATCGCCTCGGTGTAGCGCGGGCCCGCCGCGGCGTCGGGTGGGAAGGCGGCGCCGATCGCGGCCAGGTCCGCCTTGTCCAGTGTGACGTCGAGCGCTCCGGCGTTCTCCTCCAGGTACCTGCGGCGCCTGGTGCCCGGGATCGGCACGATGTCGTCACCCTGGGCCAGCACCCACGCCAGCGCCAGTTGGCCGGGCGTCGCGCCCTTGCCGGCGGCAAGCGCTTTGACCTGTTCCACCAGCGCGAGGTTCTTCGTGAAGTTCCCGCCCTGGAAGCGCGGATTGGTGCGGCGCCAGTCGTCGGCGTCGAAGTCATCGGGCGACTTGATCGCGCCGGTGAGGAAGCCGCGGCCCAGCGGCGAGTACGGCACGAAGCCGATGCCCAGGTCGCGGCAGGCGTCGAACACGCCGTTGCGTTCCGGGTCGCGGGTCCACAGCGAGTACTCGCTCTGCACCGCGGTGATCGGGTGCACGGCGTGGGCGCGGCGGATGGTCTCGGCCGAGGCTTCCGACAGCCCGAGGAAGCGCACCTTGCCGGCCTGCACCAGTTCGGCCATCGCGCCGACGGTGTCCTCGATCGGCACGTTGGGGTCGATGCGATGCTGGTAGTAGAGGTCGATATGGTCGGTGCGCAGGCGCTGCAGGCTGCCTTCCACCGCGCGGCGCACGTACTCCGGGCGGCCGTCGACGCCGCGCGCGCCCGGGTCGGCGGGGTCGAGCCGGATGCCGAACTTGGTGGCCAGGAAGACCCGGTCGCGCTTGCCCTGCAGGAACCCGCCGAGCAGTTCCTCGTTGGCATGCGGGCCGTAGATGTCGGCGGTGTCGAACAGGGTCACGCCCAGTTCCAGCGCGCGCTCCAGGGTGGCGCGCGACTCGGCGGCATCGCTGCTGCCGTAGGCGAAGCTCATGCCCATGCAGCCCAGGCCGAGGGCGGAGACGGTGGGGCCATTGCGGCCGAGGGTACGGGTTTTCATGCGAAGGGGCTCCTGTGCAAGGGGGTGGCGGATGTGTGACAGGCGGCGCTCATGCGGGCTCCGCCGCCGTGGCCGGTGAGAAGAAGCGCATGGCCACGTCCTGCGCCAGCAGCCGGGGGGCTTGCGCGAAGAAGTCGAGCAGGTAGGGCGTGGCCAGGTGCTCGTCCAGGTCGCGGCGCGAGCGCCAGTTCTCGTACAGCACGAACAGATCGGGGTCGTCGCTGGAGCGGTGCAGGGCGTAACCCAGGCAGCCGGCCTCGCGGCGGGTGGGGGCGAGCAACGCCTGCAGGCGCGCGCCGAGTTCCTCGGCCTGGCCGGGGCTGGCCTTGAGTTCGGCCAGCAAGGTGAGCGGGGTCGACATCGTGAACTCCTTCGTGGGTGGGCGACGGCAGGCAGTCTGGGCGCCGCCGGTGTGCGGAAAAACAGTGCTAGCCTTCATGAACCATGAAGAAAAACTTCACGATGTCGCCAGAAACCCTGGCTGCGCTGCCGGTATTCCTGCGCGTGGCGCGGCTGGGCAGTTTCCGTGCCGCGGCCGACCAGCTGGAAGTCAGCCCGTCGGCGGTGTCGCAGAATCTGCGGGCACTGGAAACCCGGTTGGGCGTGCGCCTGCTCAACCGCACCACCCGCCGGGTCGGCCTGACCGAGGCTGGCGAGCGCCTGCAGGCGCAGGCCGCGCCCGCGATCGCGGCCCTGGCCGACGCGCTGGAGCAGGTCGAAGCCGATCGCGACCGCCCGGCCGGCCTGCTGCGGATCAATCTGGCACGCGGCGTATGGCCGACGGTGGCCGAGCGGCTGCCGGGGTTCAGCGCGCGCTATCCCGAGGTCCAGGTTGAACTGTTCGCCGATGACGGGCTCAGCGACCTGGTCGCGGGGGGGTTCGACGCGGGGATCCGGCTGGGCGAATGCCTCAGCCGCGACATGGTGGCGCTGCCGGTGACGCCGCCGCTGCGGATGGCGGTGGTCGGCTCGCCCGGCTATTTCGAACGCCACCCGCCGCCGCGGGAGCCCGCGGACCTTGCGGCGCACCAGTGCATCCACTTCCGTTTCACCAGCAGCGGCCGGCTGGTGCCGTGGGAGTTCCTGCGCGACGGCCAGGAATACTCGGTGGAAGTCGGCGGTCGGCTGATCCTCAACGACGGCGCGATGGCGCAGGCGGCGGCGCTGCGCGGACTCGGGCTGGCGCAGCTGTTCGAGAACAATGTTGCCGACGACATCGCCGCCGGACGGCTGGTGCGCGTGCTCGAGCCGCACTATGTCTCCTTCCCCGGCTTCTACATCTACTACCCGGCGCGGCGGCAGCTGCCGCCCAAGCTGCGCGCGTTCGTCGATTGCCTGCGCGAGCCGCTGCGCGACCATGGGCCGCAGCCGGCGCTGCCCTAGAATCACCGGCCGCACCGCAACCGGAGCCCGCATGTCGACCACCCGCCGCCTCCGCATCCACGACCGGCGCCAGCACGCGCTGGACGCGGGCATCGACGCGATCCGCCGCGAGCTGCAACTGCCCGGCGCGTTCCCGCCCGAGGTCGAAGCAGCGGCGCAGGCGGCCGCGGCGGCCGGCCCGCGCTTCCCGGGCGAGGACCGCAGCGGGCTGGCGCTGGTCACCATCGACCCGCCCGGCGCGATGGACCTGGACCAGGCCCTGTTCGTCGAGCGCGCCGGCGACGGTTACCGCGTGTATTACGCGATCGCCGACGTGGGCGCCTTCGTCCGCCCCGGCGACCCGGTCGACCTGGAGGCCCACCGCCGCGGCGAGACCCTGTACGGCGCCGACGACAAGATCCCGCTGCACCCCAAGGCGCTGTCCGAGGACGCGGCCTCGCTGCTGCCGGACCAGCTGCGGCCGGCGCTGCTGTGGACGATCGACCTGGACGCCACCGGCGAAGGCGTCGCCGTGGACGTGCGCCGCGCGCGGGTGCGCAGCCGCGCCCAGCTCGACTACGCCGGCGTGCAGGCGCGCATCGATGCCGGCGACGCCGACCCGATGTTCGCCGTGCTGCGCGAGATCGGCGAGTTGCGCATGCGGCGCGAACAGCGCCACGGCGGCGTCAGCCTGCCGCTGCCGGAGCAGGAGGTGCGCATCGACGAAGGGCGCTGGTCGCTGGAATTCCGCGCGCGGCATCCGGTCGAGGACTGGAACGAGCAGATCTCGCTGCTCACCGGCATGGCCGCCGCGCACATGATGGTGGCGCACCGCGTCGGCCTGCTGCGCACGCTGCCGCCGGCCGACCCGCGCGCGCTGGCGAAGCTGCGCCGCACCGCACACGCGCTGGGCATCGCCTGGCCGAAGGCGCGCGGCTATCCCGACTTCATCCGCTCGCTCGAGCCGCGCAACCCGCGCGACATCGCGATGATGACCGCCTGCACCATGGTGCTGCGCGGCGCAGGGTACGTCGCCTTCGACGGCGCCGTGCCCGAACATTCCGACCACGCCGCGCTGGCCGCGCAGTACACCCACGCCACGGCGCCCTTGCGGCGGCTGGTGGACCGCTACACCGGCGAGGTCTGCCTGGCGCTGAGCGCGGGCACGCCGGTGCCGCCGTGGGTGCTGGAAGCGCTGCCCGGGCTGCCGGCGGCGATGCAGGCGTCCTCGCAGCGCGCCGGTCGCTACGAGAACGCGGTGCTCGACCTGGCCGAGGCGATCGCCCTGGCGCCGCGCGTGGGCGAGGAATTCGAGGGCGCCATCGTCGAGGTCGACGGCAAGGATCCGCACCGTGGCGACATCATGCTGGCCGCCCCGGCGATCCTCGCCCGCATCGAATCCCCCGGCGCACTGCCGCTGGGCGACCGCGTGCGCGCGCGGCTGGTGGAGGCCGACCCGGCCACCCGCGCCATCCGCTTCGAGCTGGCGGGGACGATCGCGGCGGAGCCGGACGGCTTCTAGCGCCGCGCGGGCATCGGCAGCCGCGCGGCCACCGCCTGGAAGCCTTCATCGGCACCGACCCGCTGTTGGCGCTTAGCGGTTTCAGCCACGAGCTTTCGATTCCGTTCCTGGCAGGAGCGACGAAAGCCGCGATGCTTTACCGGTAAAGCCCTTCGCGACTTCCGTCGCTCCTACACAAGCAGGGGCAGGGGCTCGCGGCTGAAGCCGCTCCTGCCAAAACATCGGCGCCGCCTCAGTCGCGATGTTCCTGCGCCAGGTACTCCGCGCTGCGCATCTCGATCAGTCGCGAGGCGGTGCGCTCGAACGCGCCCGCCAGGCGCTCGCCCGTGTACAGCCCCGGCGGCGCGGCGTCGGCGGTGCAGACGAGGTTGACGTGGCGGTCGTAGAGCTCGTCGACCAGGGTGACGAAGCGGCGCGCGGCGTCGTCCACGGCGGTGTCCATCACCGGCACGCCCCCAAGCAGCACGGTGTGGAACTCGCGCGCGATCTCGATGTAGTCGCCGGCCGCGCGCGGGCCCTCGCACAGCGCGGCGAAGTCGAACCAGGCCATGCCCTTGCAGCGCGCGCGGGTGGCGATGCGGCGGCCGTCGATGTCAATGCTGCCGTCGCGGTGTGCGTCGTCGCCGCCCAGTGCGTGCCAGCGCGAGGCCAGCCAGGCATCCGATTCGTCGTCCAGCGGCGCGCGGTACACCGGCGAGCGGGTCAGCTCGCGCAGGCGGTAGTCGGTGTCGCTTTCCATGTACAACACGCGGCAGTGCTGCTGGATCAGCGCGATCGCCGGCAGGAAGCGCGCACGCTGGAGACCGTCCTTGTACAGGTTTTCCGGCGCGGCGTTGGAGCTCGTCACCAGCACCACGCCCTCGGCGAACAGGCGTTCGAGCAGGCGTCCGAGCAGCATCGCGTCGCCGATGTCGCTGACGAAGAACTCGTCGAGCACCAGCACCCGCAGCTGCGCGCGCCACTCGCGCGCGATCGCCACCAGCGGGTCGCGCTCGCCGGCGTGCGCGCGCAGGCGTTCGTGCACGCTGCGCATGAAGCGGTGGAAGTGGGTGCGGCGCTTGCCGCCGCGCACGTCGCTGCCGGGCTTGCTCTCGGGCAGCGGCAGGCCGGCGTAGAACAGGTCGATCAGGAATGTCTTGCCGCGGCCGACGCCGCCCCACAGGTACAGGCCGTCGACCGTCTCGCCGCCGCCGCCGCCGAACAGCCGGCCCAGCAGTCCCGCGCGCGGGGCGTCGGCGATGGCGTCGTGGATGCGGTCGAGTTCGCCCAGCACCGCGCGCTGCGCGGGATCGTCCTGCCAGTCGCCGCGCGCCACGCCGTCGGCGTAGCGCTGCGACGGCCGCGCCGCCACCACGCCCGCGTCAGCCATTGGCGGCAGGGAGGTAGGCCTTGACGCCGTTCTTGATCGCGCCGCGCAGGTCGATCAGCTTGCGGTGGAAGAAGTGCGTGGTGTCGGGCATGCGGACCAGTTCGGCCTGCGCCTTCGACTGTTCCAGCCAGTCGTAGACCGCCTGCGGATCGACGATCTCGTCGTTCTCGCCCTGCACCACCAGCCACGGCATGGTCGGCAGCTCGATGTCGTCGAAGTCCCAGCGTCCGGCCGGCGGTGCGATGCTGACCAGCAGGCCGGGCTTGAGCGAGGCCGCCGCGCGCAGCGAGACATAGGCGCCGAAGCTGAAACCGGCCAGCCACAGCGCATCATCCGGACGCTGTTCGCGGACCCAGGCGGCCACCGCGCGCAGGTCGTCGACCTCGCCGCGGCCTTCGTCGAACGTGCCTTCGGAATCGCCGGTGCCGCGGAAGTTGAAGCGCACCGTGGCCGCGCCCAGCTCGCGCAGCGCGCGCGCCGCCATCGTCACCACCTTGTTGTGCATCGTGCCGCCCTCGGTGGGCAGCGGGTGGCAGATGATCGCGACCAGCGGGCGCGGGGCGACATCGTCCTCGGGCAGGTCGACGTGCAGCTCCAGCGCGCCGGCGGGACCGGCGAGGGTGACGGGGCCCGAAGCCTGCGGGAAGGGTGGGTTGGTCATGCGCGGAATGATAGGCGCTGGCGCGCCGCTGCGCGCGGCGGCGATGCGCCAGGCGAGGAATGCACCCGCCGTGTTCGACGTCGATTGCCGAAGATGCGGCGCAATGGGCGCGCGATCGCCGGAATTGCAACCCGTCGGCGACGCCCGTAAACAGTGACGCCGCCCGCAGGCGGCGTCATCGCATCGCGGTGGCGACGGCTTACTTGAGGTTGTCGAGGATCCAGTCGACGGTGGCCTTGACCTGCTCGTCGGACAGCGCCGGGTTGCCGCCCTTGGGCGGCATGATCCCGCCGTCGGGGCCGGTGTAGCCGTCGATGGCGTGCTTGTAGAGCGTCTCGGTGCCCTGCGCGATGCGCGCGCTCCAGTGCGCCTGGTCCATGGTCGGCGCGCCGCCGACGCCGGCGGTGTGGCAGCCGGTGCAGAGGTTGTTGAAGATCACCGAGCCGTCCAGGGTGCCGTCATAGGCGACCTGCGAAGCGGCGGCGGCGGCGGCCGCGGCCTGCGCGGCGGCCTGCGAGGCCGCGCCGGTGGCGCCGGCGTAGACGTCGCCTGCGGGCGCGATCCGCGCCTGCGTGGCGCGCGCCGCGGTGGGTGATACCTCCGGCGGAATGACGCCGTTGAGGTAGTGGGCGAACACCAGCAGGGCCAGGGAGACCACTACCAGGAAGCCGATCACCATCGAGAAATGCTTGAGAAAGACGAGGTCGTAGTTGCGCACGTTTCACCCTTGGCGGCCGCTCGGAGGCCGTGCTTTTCCGCACAGAAGTATAAAGACTGGCGCGCCTGGAGGGATTCGAACCCCCGACCAATGGCTTCGGAAGCCACTACTCTATCCGGCTGAGCTACAGGCGCCCGGCCGTCTATTGTCCACGATCGTGCTTTGCCGCGCGAGTCGCGTACGCTTTGCCCATGTCCTATGAACGCTTCCAGCCCGCCCCGGTGCCCCGCTGGCGCGAGCGGCTGGGCCAGTACTGGAAGTTGACCCGCGGCGACCGGCCGATCGGCTGGCTGCTGCTGCTGTGGCCAACCTGGTGGGGGCTGTGGATCGCAGCCGGGGGCGTGCCGCCGTGGTGGATCCTGGTGGTGTTCTCGCTGGGGGTCTGGCTGACCCGTTCGGCTGGCTGCGTGATCAACGATTACGCCGACCGCTGGCTCGACCCGCAGGTCGAACGCACGAAGGACCGCCCGCTGGCCACCGGCGCGGTGCGCGGGCGCGAGGCGCTGGCGCTGTTCGCGGTGCTGATGCTGGCCGCGTTCGCGCTGGTGCTGACGCTGAACCGGCTCACGATCCTGATGAGCTTCGTCGGCGTGGCGCTGGCGGCCAGCTATCCGTACCTGAAGCGCTACACCTACCTGCCGCAGGTGTACCTGGGCATGTCGTTCGGCTGGGGCATCCCGATGGCGTTCGCCGCGGTGCAGGGCACGGTGCCGCCGGTGGCGTGGCTGCTGTACGGCGCCAACATCCTGTGGTCGACCGCCTACGACACCTGGTACGCGATGGTCGACCGCGACGACGACATCCGCATGGGCGCGAAGTCCACCGCGATCCTGTTCGGCGAACTCGACCTGGTGATCCAGGGCGTGCTGTACGCGCTGGTCTTCACGGCGCTGGCGCTGGCCGGGCAGCAGGCGGGGCTGGGCGTCTGGTATTTCGGCGGGATGGGCGTGGCGGCGGCGCTGGTGGCGTGGGAGTTCGTCATCACCCGCTACCGCGACCGCGACGCCTGCTTCCGCGCATTCCTGCACAACCACTGGGTGGGGCTGGCGGTGTTCGCGGGGATCGCGCTGGATTACTTCATGGCGACGGAGGCCGGGTCGCGGCTGTTGTCTTTGTAGGCGCGTTGTAGGAGCGGCGGGAGCCGCGATGCTTCACCGGTAAAGCCATCGCGGCTTCCGCCGCTCGTACAAAAGTCGGGGGCCGGCTGGGTGCGGCGCGCGCGACAATGTGGGCTTCGCCACCGGGAGACGCCACCATGTCCGAACCGCAGGCCCAGGGCTGGCCCGTCCGCTTTGCGCTGCGCAGCGCGGCCTTCGCCGAGCGCTGGTTCCCCGATGCCTACGTGTTCGCGGTGGCCGGGGTGGTGCTGGTGGCGGCGTGCGCGATGGGCTTCGGCGCCAGCCCGGCCGAGACCGCCCACGCGTTCGGCGAAGGCTTCTGGAGCCTGATCCCCTTCACCATGCAGATGGCGTTCGTGGTGATCGGCGGCTACGTGGTGGCGACCGCGCCGGTGGTGGCGCGCTTCATCGACCTGCTGGCGCGGGTGCCGAAGACCGGGCGCGGCGCGGTGGTGTACGTGGGCCTGGTCAGCATGCTGGCCTCGCTGCTGAGCTGGGGCTTCTCGCTGGTGTTCGGCGGTCTGCTGGTGCGCGCGCTGGCGCGGCGGACGGACCTGGCGATGGACTACCGCGCCGCCGGTGCGTCCGCGTACCTCGGCCTGGGCGCGGTGTGGGCGATGGGGCTGTCGTCCTCGGCCGCGCAGCTGCAGGCCAACCCGGCGAGCATGCCGCCGGGGCTGGTGGAAATCACCGGCGTGTTGCCGTTCTCGCAGACGATCTTCCTGTGGCAGTCGATCGTGCTGACCGCGATCCTGATCCTCGCGTCGCTGGTCGTTGCCTGGCTCACCGCGCCCACCGGCGACGCGGCGCGCACCGCGCGCGACTTCGTCGACGTGGACGAGGCAAAGGCGCCCGCGCTGCCGCCGCGCACGCGGCCGGGCGAGTGGCTCGAATACAGCCCGCTGCTGACCGTGCTGCTGTCGCTGCTGGCGTTCGGCTGGCTGTTCGGCGAGTTCGCGAGCAAGCCCGCCGTCAGCGCGATCGCCAACCTCAATACCTACAACCTGCTGTTCCTGTCGCTGGGCCTGCTGCTGCACTGGCGCCCGCGCAGCTTCCTTGACGCCGTGTCGCGCGCGGTGCCGGCGACCACCGGGGTGCTGATCCAGTTCCCGCTGTACGGGGGCATCGCGCTGATCCTCACCCATGCCGTGGGCCGCGGCGGCGAGACGCTGGCGCACCGGCTGTCGGAAGTGTTCGTGCAGGTCGCCTCCACCGACACCTTCGCGCTGGTGATGGGCGTGTACTCGGCGGTGCTGGGCTTCTTCGTGCCCTCGGGCGGCGGCAAGTGGATCGTCGAGGCGCCGTACGTGATGCAGGCGGCCAACGACCTGCAGTTCCACCTGGGCTGGGCGGTACAGGTTTACAACGCCGCCGAGGCGCTGCCGAACCTGATCAACCCGTTCTGGATGCTGCCGCTGCTGGGCGTGCTGGGCCTGCGCGCGCGCGACATCGTCGGCTTCACCTTCCTGCAGCTGCTGGTGCATATCCCGCTGGTACTGGGCCTGCTGTGGGTGCTGGGGTTGACGCTGCAATACGTGCCGCCGGTGGCGCCATGAGCATTGCCGGCACGGGCCGCGGCCGGCTTCAGTAGCCGAGCCTGACTGCCTTGACCTCGGTGAAGTGCTCCAGTCCGATGCGGCCGTTTTCCCGGCCATAGCCGGACTGCTTCACGCCACCGAACGGCAACGTCGCGCCGCCGCCGCCGCCATTGACGATGACCTGCCCGCTTTCCAGCAGGCCGACCAGCGTGTGCACCGTGCCTATGTCGCGGGCCCACAGCTTGGCCGAGAGGCCGTAGCGCGAATCGTTGGCGAGCGCAGCGACGGCTGCCGGCGAGGCGTCGTCGTCGAACGGCGTCACCGTCAGCGCAGGCGCGAAGATCTCCTCCTGCGAAACCCGCATGTCCGCGGCCGCGTCGACCAGGATTGCCGGTTCGAAGAAGTAGCCGTTGCCCGGGCGTGCGTGTCCTCCGCGCAACAGGCGCGCCCCGGCGGCCACGCTGTGATCGATGATGTCTTCGGCGCGCCGGCGTTGCGCGGCGGAGATCATCGGCCCCATCTGGTTGCCTTCCTCGTAGCCCGGTCCGATGCGCAGGCCGTCCATTGCCGCCAGCATGCGCTGGAGCAGGGCCTCGTACACGGAACGTTGCACGAACACCCGCGAGCCCGCCGCGCAGTACTGCCCGCACTTGAACGTGATCTCGCCGACGATCGCCTTGGCCGCCCGGTCCAGGTCGGCATCGGCGAACACCACCACCGGCGACTTGCCGCCCAGCTCCAGCACCACGCGCTTCAGGTTGCCGTGCGCGGAGGCGGCCATGATCGACTTGCCCACCGCGGTGGAGCCGGTGAAACTGATGATGTCGACGCCTGCGTGGTCGGCCAGCGCCTGGCCGGCGCTGGCGCCCGCGCCGGTGACGATGTTCACGACGCCGTCCGGGATGCCGACCTGGCGGCACAGGTCGCCGATCAGCAGTGCCGACAGCGGCGCCAGTTCGGCCGGCTTGACCACGGCGGTGCAGCCGGTCGCCAACGCCGCGGCGAGTTTCTGCAGCACCATCAGGAAAGGCGCGTTCCAGGGCGTGATCAGGCCGGCGACGCCGATCGGCTCGCGCAGGAAATAATCCATGCCCGGCTGCGTGGCCGGGCGCATGGGCACCTCGCCGGCGAGCTTGGTGGCCCAGCCCGCGCAGTCGCGCAGCGCGCGCAGGCCCAGCGGCAGGTCGCCGTCGCGGACCGACGCGATGCAGTGGCCGGCATCGAGCGATTCCAGCAAGGCGAACGTCTCTCGCCGGGCCTCGATGGCATCGGCCAGCGCCTGCAGCAGGGCCGCGCGCTGCCAGGCCGGCATGCGCGGCCACGGGCCCTCGCGGAATGCGCGGCGCGCCGCGGCCACGGCGAGGTCGATGTCGGCCCCGTCCCCGGCCGCGATGGCGGCGATCGGCTCGCCGGTCGCGGGATCGTCGACCGGCAGCGTCTTCCCGGATGCGCACGGTTGCCAGCGGCCGTCGATGAGGACCGCAGGCGGCCGGTCCCGGAGCTGGCGGCGGAGGTGTTGGAGCATCGATGCGGCGTCGGTGCCGGCAGGATCCGTGTCGAGGGGTGTCGGGTTCGGCATGGGAGGAAGGTTCCTGGCGGGGTGGCTCGGCCCGGCGAGCCAAGATGACAATGTCAACTATTGTGGAATAAGTTGATATTGTCAACAAAGAGTTCGGGGCGGCCCGTTCAATCCTGGTCGGCGGATTCCAGCGGCGAAAGCCGTCCGAGCAGCGCCTCCAGCTGCGAGCGTTCGTCGGGGCCGAGTCCGGCGACCAGCTCGCGCGCCGTGTCGGCGCGCAGCGACTCCGCGTGCGAATGGATGGCGGTGCCGGTTGCCGTCAGCGCCAGCGGCTGCGGACGCCGTCCGCCGCCGGCGGGGGGTCCGATGAAATCGCGCTCGCGCAGGATCTTGATGATGCGGGCGATCTGCGCCTTGTCGCGGCCGCTGGCGCGGACGATGTCGCTTTGCGTGCATCCCGGATGGCGGGCGACGAAACGCAGGGTGCGCGCTTCCATCGCCGCCAGGCCGACGCCGGCCTCGCGCAGCAGGCGCTGCATGCGGGCCGTGGTACGACGTTCGATGGCGTTGATCAGGTTGAGGATCTCGATTCCGGGTTGGACCGACATGTGCGTCTGTATTCCAGGCGGTTCCGGCGGATGGGAAGCGGTGTTGCCGGTGGGCCCTATCGTACGTCTGCCTGCGGTAGCCGCCGGTCATGGCACCCGCGCGCACACCCACGCATCGACCCGCGCGACGCCGGCGCGCCGCAACGCATCGGCCGCCGCGTGCAGCGTGGCGCCGGTGGTCATGACGTCGTCGATCAGCGCGACGTGCGCGGGCAGCGGTGCGTCCCGCCGCACGTCGAACGCATGGCGCAGGTTGCGCCTGCGCCGCGCGGCGTCGAGTTCGGACTGCGGCGCGGTGGCGCGGATGCGCCGCAACGCGTCGGGCAGCATCGGCAGGCGCAGGGCCCGGGCGAGCGGCTTCGCCAGCTCCAGCGCCTGGTCGTAGCCACGCGTCCGCAGCCGGGCGTGGTGCAGCGGAATCGGCAGCAGCGCCTGCGGGCGCCCGGCACCGGCGAGCGCCTGCACCATCAGCTGGGACAGCAGGCGGCCGGCGGCGAGGTCGTGGTGGAACTTGAAGCGCGGCAGCAGGCGGTCGAGCGGGGCGGCATAGAGGAAGGCCGCATGCGCGGCCTGCACCGGCGGGGGGCGGCGCAGGCAGGCGCCGCAAACCTGCGGCGAAACGGTGTCGCCCGGCGCCGGCAGCGGAGTCGCGCAGCGCGCGCAGGCGTGGTGGTTCCAGGGCAGGGCGGCAAAGCATGCCGCGCACAGGTCACGGCCGGGCAGGCCGGCTTCGGCACACGCCAGGCAGCGTGCCGGCCACAGGTCGCCGATCCATCGCCGCCAGCGACCGTCAACATCCGCGAGCGGGGATTGGTTGACAGGGGTCGACATGCTTTCCAGACTGCCCGGTCTGCGCCGAGCCGTCTGTCAGGAAACCGTCATGCACACCGTCAGGGAATCCCGCGACCACGCCGCCGCGACCGCCGCGCCCCGCCACGACTGGAGCCGCCGCGAGGTCGAGGCGCTGTTCGACCTGCCGTTCACCGAGCTGCTGTTCCGTGCCGCCAGCGTGCATCGCGAACACTTCGATCCGGCCGAAGTCCAGGTCAGCACCCTGCTGTCGGTCAAGACCGGCGGCTGCCCGGAGGACTGTGCCTACTGCCCGCAGGCGCAGCGCTACCACACCGGCGTCGATGCGCAGAAGCTGATGTCCACCGAAGACGTGCTGGCGAAGGCGAAGCAGGCGAAGGACGCCGGCGCCTCGCGCTTTTGCATGGGCGCGGCCTGGCGCTCGCCCAAGGACCGCGACATTCCCAAGGTCGCCGAGATGATCGCCGGGGTGAAGGCGCTGGGCCTGGAGACCTGCGCCACCCTGGGCATGCTGACCGGCGAGCAGGCCGGCGCGCTCAAGGCCGCGGGCCTGGACTACTACAACCACAACATCGACACCGATCCCGAGTACTACGGCGACATCATCCACACCCGCGAGATGCAGGACCGCTTCGACACGCTCGAACACGTGCGCGACGCCGGCATGAAGACCTGCTGCGGCGGCATCGTCGGCATGGGCGAGTCGCGCCGCCAGCGTGCAGGACTGCTGCAGACACTGGCCACGCTGCCGGCGCACCCGGACTCGGTGCCGATCAACCGGCTGGTGCAGGTGGAAGGCACGCCGCTGCACGGCACCGCGGAGCTGGACCCGTTCGAATTCGTGCGCACGATCGCCGTGGCCCGCATCACCATGCCCAGATCGATGGTGCGGCTGTCGGCCGGCCGTGAGCAGATGAGCGACGAGCTGCAGGCGCTGTGCTTCGCGGCCGGCGCCAATTCGATCTTCTACGGCGAGAAGCTGCTGACCACCGGCAATCCCGACACCGAGCGCGACCTGGCGCTGTTCGAACGGCTGGGCCTGCGCCCGATGCAGGTGACGGTGGATGCGGACGATCACGATCACGGCGGCACGGTGCATGCGGACATCGTCGATTCGGGCTGCTCGTGCGCAGCCTGACCCGCGCACGGACGACCTGACATGCCCTGGTACGGCTGGGCCTATCTCGGCGTGCTGTGCATGATCGGCGCGGCCGGCTTCGTCGCCGGCCTGCGTGCGGGCCGCGCGCGGCTGGCGTTTCTGCAGCTTGCGGCGGTGAGCGTGCTGGCCTGGGGCGTGGGGCTGTACTTCCGCGGCGAGGGGGCGGGCGTCGCCTACGGTCTGGCGCTGCTGTGCGCGATTGCGGTGCTGGCGCGGACCTCCTTCGCCGATGCGCGCGCCGACGCAGGCGCGCCCGTCGCGCCTGCCGCGCGCCTGGCCGCGGCGCTGGGACAGCTGCTGCTGGTGCCCGGCGCATTGCTTGGCGTGCTTGCCTTCTGGCAGCAGCGCGGTGGCTGAGCGCCCCGACCTGCACGCGCGGATCGCCGCGCAGCGCGAACGGCGCGCCGCGGCCGGGCGCACGCGCGTGCGGCGCACGGTCACCCGCCGCGACGGCATGCGCAGCGAGGTGGACGGCCGCTGGCTGCTGAACTTCTGCAGCAACGACTACCTCGGCCTGTCGCAGCAGTTCGCGGTGGTCAACGCGCTGCAGGACACGGCCGCGCGCGAGGGCGCCGGCAGCACCGCCTCGCACCTGGTCTGCGGCCACCACGCCGTCCACGACGCGCTGGAGCGCGAGCTGGCCGACTGGATCGGCGCGCCGCGCGCGCTGCTGCTGGGCAGCGGCTTTCTCGCCAACCTGGCGGTGGTGCAGGCACTGCTCGGCGACGATGACCTGTGCGTGCAGGACCGCCTCAACCACGCCAGCCTGGTCGACGCCGCGCGCCTGGCCGGCTGCCGCCTGCGCCGCTACCCGCACGCCGATCCCGACGGCGCGCTGCGCCAGCTGCGCGGCAATCCCGACGGCGCCGCGCTGCTGGCGACCGACGGGGTCTTCAGCATGGACGGCGACATCGCCCCGCTGCGCGAGCTGGCGCTGGCCGCGCAGGCGCAGCACGCGCTGCTGTACGTCGACGACGCGCACGGCATCGGCGTGGTCGGCCCCGACGGCCGCGGCAGCGTGGCCGTCGCGCGCCTGCACGGCGCGCCGCCGCTGCAGCTGGTGACGCTGGGCAAGGCGCTGGGCGGCTACGGCGCCGCGGTGCTCGGCGATGCCGATGTGATCGGACACCTCGCTGAAACCGCGCGCCCCTACGTCTACACCACCGCACTGCCGCCGGCGCAGGCCGCCGCGTCGCTGGCGGCGGTGAAGCTGGCCCGGCGCGAAGGCTGGCGCCGCGACAAGCTGCTGGCGCAGGTGGCCCAGTTCCGCCGCCTGGCCGCGCGCCGCGGGCTGGAACTGCTGGCCTCGGACACGCCGATCCAGCCGCTGCTGTGCGGCAGCGACGCGCAGGCGGTGGCGATGGCCGCGGCGCTGGAGGAACAGGGTTTCTGGGTCGCCGCGATCCGCCCGCCGACCGTGCCCGAGGGCCGTGCGCGCCTGCGCATCACGCTCACCGCGCTGCACGCGCCGGAAGAGATCGAGGCGCTGGTCGACGCACTGGCCGTCGCCGCAGAACGCAGCGGCCTGGCGCCTGCCGCCACGGCACCGCGGTCGTGAACGCGCCCGCCGCCGACACTCGCCGCGCGCTTGCGGCGGTCGCGATCGCGCTGGCCTCGGCGCTGTTCTTCACCCTGACCTACGTGCTCAACCGCGCCAGCGCCACCGGCGGCGGGCACTGGGCGTGGACGGCCAGCCTGCGCTACTTCATCACCCTGCCGCTGCTGCTGCCGCTGATGCCGTGGCAGGGCGGCATGGCGCCGGCGTGGCGCGCAATCCGCGCACATCCGTGGGCGTGGCTGCGCTGCAGCGCGATCGGCTTCGTCGTCTTCTACCTGCTGCTCAGCTACGCCGCGGGCAGCGGGCCGTCGTGGCTGGTGGCCGGCAGTTTCCAGTTCACCGTGATCGCGGGGATGCTGCTGGCGCCCTTCATCTATCGCGATGCCAGGCGCCGGATTCCGCTGGCGGCGCTGGGCATCGGCGCGGTGATCTTCGCCGGCGTGCTGCTGCTGCAGCTCGGCCACGCGCGCGGCGCGCTCGACCGTGCCGGCTGGATCGCGCTGGCCTGCCTGCTGGCCGCGGCCTTCATGTTCCCGCTCGGCAATCGCCTGTTGCTGCTGCACCTGGAACGCACGGGCGAGCAGCTCAACGCCACCCAGCGCGTGTTCGGCATGACCCTGGCCAGCCAGCCGCTGTGGATCCTCATCGCCGCGTTCGCCTGGCAGCAGGCCGGCACGCCGCCGGCCGCGCAGGCCTGGATGGCGGCCGGGGTGGCATTGAGCGCGGGCGTCATCGCCACCATCCTGTTCTTCCAGGCCACGGGCATGGTGCGCGACAACCCGGTCGCGCTGGGCGCGGCCGAGGCGATGCAGGCGGCCGAGCTGTTGTTCGCCACGTTGCTCGGGGTGGCGTTCCTGCACGAGGCGTGGCCGAGCGGCGTCGCCGCGTGGGGCGCGTTGCTGGTGATTCTAGGAATCGTCGCGTTCGCGCGGCTGGTGGCGCGCCGCAGCGCCGGCAGCCTGCCGCGCACGCGCGCGCTGCGGACGGATCGAGGGGCATGAACGACGGGCTTTACATCGAGGAAACCGGCGCCGGCTCGCCGCTGGTATTGCTGCACGGCTGGGCGATGCATGGCGGCGTGTTCTCGCTGCTGGCCGAACGCCTGCGCGAACGCCACCGGCTGTACATCGTCGACCTGCCCGGCCACGGCCGCAGCCGCGACAGCGCGGTGCCGCTCGACCCGGGTGCCTGCGCCGCGGCGATCGCCGCGCGCGTGCCGCGCGCGCCGTGGTGCGGCTGGTCGCTGGGCGGGCTGGTCGCGCTGCACGCCGCAGCCACGCGCCCGGATGCGGTACCGGGCCTGGCGATGGTCTGTGCCAGCCCGCGCTTCGTGCGCGGCGACGGCTGGAAATACGGCATGTCGCCGGAGATCTTCCGCGACTTCGCCAGCGGCCTGCGCGCCGATTACCGCGGCACGCTGGATCGCTTCATCGCCCTGGAGGCGTTCGGCTCGGACGACGCGCGCGGCGAGCTGCGCACGCTTCGCGCCGAGGTGTTCTCGCGCGGCGAACCGGCCGCGCACGTGCTCGCCGACGGCCTGGAGCTGCTGGAAACCGCCGACCTGCGCGACGAATTGCCGGCGCTTGCCGTGCCGAGCCTGTGGATCGCCGGCCGCCGCGACCGGCTGGTCGATCCGCGCGCGATGCGGTCGGCCGCCGACGCCGCGCCGGGTGCTTCGTTCGCGGTCATCGAACACGGCGGCCACGCGCCGTTCCTGACCCACGCCGACGAAGTCGCGACGCGGCTCGACGCTTTCATGCAGGAACTGCCGGCATGAGCGCCGCCGGTGGCGGTGCGGTGTTCGACGCGCGCCAGGTGCGCCGCGCGTTTTCGCGCGCGTCCGACAGCTACGACGCGGCGGCGGCGCTGCAGCACGAGGTCGAAGGGCGCCTGCTCGAATCGCTCGACTACCTTGAGGACCGCGAACCCGGCACCGTGCTCGACCTCGGCTGCGGTCCCGGCCACGCCGCCGCGGCGATGCGCAGGCGCTGGCCGCGTGCGCGCGTCCTCGCCATGGACCTGGCGCTGCCGATGCTGCGGCATGCGCGCCCGCGCAGCGGCTGGGGCGCGCTGTCGTGGAGCGGCTTGCACAAGCCGATCGAGCGCATCAACGCCGACGCGCGCGCGCTGCCGCTGGCCGACGACAGCGTCGACGTGCTGTTCTGCAACCTGTGCCTGCAGTGGGTGGAGGACCTGCCAGCGGTGTTCGCCGGTTTCCGCCGCGTGCTGCGGCCCGACGGGCTGCTGCTGGTCTCGACCTTCGGCCCCGACACCCTGCAGGAGCTGCGCGACGCCTTCGCCGTGGCCGACGACCGCGTGCCGCACGTCAGCCCGTTCGCCTCGATCGCGCAGTTCGGCGACGCGCTGATGCACGCCGGCTTCCGCGACCCGGTGCTCGACCGCGATGCGTTCGTGCACGGCCATGACGACCTGCCGGCGCTGATGCGCGAGCTGCGCGCAATCGGCGCCACCAACGCGTTGACCGGTCGCCGCCACACGCTGACCGGCAAGGCCCGCTTCGCACGCGCGGCCGACGCCTACGAACGCGAGCGCCGCGACGGCCGCCTGCCCGTGACCTGGGAAGTGATCTACGCCCACGCCTGGGCCCCGCAGCCGGGCGCGCCGATCCGCGAAGGCGGCTTCGACGTCACCGCGATCCCGGTGTCGAAGATCCCGATCCGCAAGCGCTGAGTGAATCGCGCCGCGGCGGGAGGCGCGCCGGCGTCTTGTGGGCGTGGCTTCCTGCTACGTGGGAGCGGCCATGGCCGCGACCTCCACCGTGGGCAGCGAGCGTCACCGGCAATCGCGGCCATGGCCGCTCCCGCAACAACACCGTCGCCACGATTCAGCCGCGGCTGCCTACACTCCGCCACGATCGTTCCCGGGACCGCATCCATGCCCCCTTGCTTCCGCGTGATTCCGCTCTTCCTGGCCGGCGCACTGGCGACGGCGCCGGCCGCCGCCCAGGAGTACGTCGTCGACCTCTCGCAGATCGATCCCGCCGCGATCCTCGCCAGCGCGGGCGACGTGCTCATGCGTGCGCCGGATGCGCAGATCGACGCGCTGTTCCAGGCCACGCACACGGCCGCGCAGTCGCCAGACGATGCCAGACTGCTGTGCGCGCTGTTCGATCCGCACGCCGACCGCAGTTTCGAATCGCTGGCCGCCACCGCCAACCGGCTCGACGCCGGCAGCCGCGAACGCTTCGCCGTCGCCCTGGCCGACATCGCCGCCAGCGGCCTGCAGAATCCGCGCCAGCCCTATGATCCCGCCGCGGCGAAGCAGACGCTCAAGTCCGCCGGCGTGACCGCGATGCTGCTGCACGACGGCTTCATGGTTGGTATGACCACCGAAGGCAGCGACCAGGCCAGCCGCGACGCGCGCTGCCGCTCGTTCGGCTGGATGCTCGACGCGCTGGCCGACGTGCCGATGGCGCAGCGCGCCGCGGCAACGCGACTGATGCTCAGCGAAGGGATGGCGCAGCTGGCGCCGCGCTGAAGGTTGGCCCCGGCGCCCTCGCAGGCGCGGCTTCAGCCGCGAGCTTTTAGGGGCCGGGACTCGGGACTCGGGACTCGGGAGAAGCTTCGCGCCGTTGCCCCCTTTGAAAAAGGGGGGATGGGGGATTTGCTCTTGAACTCACCCGCCCTTTCAAAAGCTCGCGGCTGAAGCCGCTCCCGCGGGCTTCACCACGGCAGCGCGTCGAGATCGACGTTGCCACCCGACAGGATCACGCCCACGCGCTTGCCGGCAAACCGCTGGCGATGCCCCAGCACCATCGCCAGGGCGATCGCCGACGACGGCTCCACCAGCAGCTTCATCCGCTGCCACAGCAGCCGCATCGCGGTGACCGTATCGGCGTCGTCGACCGTCAACACCTTGACCGCGTGTGCGCGCAGCAGTGCGAAACCCGGCGCGCCGAGCGTGCCGCGCAGGCCGTCGCAGATCGTGTCGGGGACGAAGTCGGTGACGTGCTCGCCGCGGCGCAGCGATTCGAAGGTGTCTGCCGCGCCGCTGGGTTCGGCCCCCCAGACCTGGCACTCCGCCGCCAGCGCGTGCGCGGCGATGGCAGTGCCCGACGCAAGCCCGCCGCCGCCGACCGGCACCACCACCGCATCAAGTGGCCCGGCGACATTGAGCAGTTCCAGCGTCGCGGTGCCCTGGCCCGCGATCACGCGCGGATCGGCGTAGGGATGCACCAGTTCGGCGCCGGTCTCCACCTGCACGCGCGCGCAGGCGGCCTCGCGCGCGGCGATCGTCGGCGCGCAGCGGTGCACGGTCGCGCCGTAGGCTTCGATCGCGGCGATCTTGGCGGCCACGGCGTTTTCCGGCACCACCACGTGGCAGGGAATCGAACGCGTGCGCGCGGCCAGCGCCAGCGCACCGCCGTGGTTGCCCGATGAATGGGTGACCACGCCGCGCGCGGCGGTGGCGGCGTCCAGCGACCACACCGCGTTGCAGGCGCCGCGGAACTTGAACGCGCCGGCGCGCTGCAGCGGCTCGGCCTTGAAGTGCAGCGAACAGCCCGCGATGGCGTCGATGCTGCGCGAACGCAGCACCGGGGTGGCGTGCGCGTGCGGCGCGATGCGCGCGGCGGCAGCGAGGATGTCGTCGAAACCGGGAAGGGCGGCACTGTTCATGCGCGCAGCGTACGATGGTCGTGCCCGTTCAGCTAACGCAACGCCGTTCCGGCGCAATTAAGCACCGATTCAAAGCCTGGAGCCGATGCTGCAGGCACGTAAACAGGGGATGTTGCCATGTTCCGCCACCTCGCCATCCTTGTCGCCGCGGTCGCGCTGTCCGGTTGTGCGACCGACTACACCTATCGCGGCGGCGTGGGCGATTACTACTACGGACGCCCGTCGGTCGAGTACTACGACTACGGTTACGGCGCGCCCTACGGCAGCATCTACGGCTCCCCCGGCGGCTGGTACGGCGGCATCGGCTACGGCTACGGGGGCTACTACGGTCCCGGCCGCTACGGTTACGGGACGCCCTACGGCTATTACGGCGGCTACTACTCGGCGTATCCGTACTGGTGGTACTACACGCCGCGACGCCCCCATCGCCCGCACCGTCCGCCGCAGGACGACCATGCGCGCCCGCCGCGCGTGACCGGCGGCAACCTGCCGCCCAACCGGGTTATCCGCAACCCGGCGCCGAGCGGCCGGACCCATGTCCTGCCGCGCAACGGCGCGCGGCCGATGCTGCCGCCGGCGCGGCCGCAGCAGGGGCCGTTGCGCGGACGGGCCGAAGCGCGTCCGCCGGCGATGTCGCGGCCGGTCCCGCGCACGCAGGTGCGGTCCCGGACGCAGCCACCGCCGGCCTCCAGCCGCCCGGCGGCGCCCCGGGTCTCGCAGCCGCCGCCGCCGCCGGCGCGGCCGATTTCCCGGGAACGTGAACCCCGTCGTGAAAGGGAGCGCTGACACGCTTGCGTCCGGCGCGAAGTGGACGCAAGCTAGGCACGACTGACCGGTAGCGTCTCTTTTGGACGTAACACGGACTGACCAATGTCGACACCCGGCGGGGTAATCCGGATCCCCCCTGTTCCGCTCCCCGCCGGGCGTCGGCGCCCTCGCCAAGCAGCATCCACCGTTCCCACGCCCTCGCCCCGCCGACGCGGGCCCGGATGACGAAACGCCGGGCGGTTGGCTTGAACGATCAACCCCCGCGCACACCAGAAAAAAAGGGGCCGAATGTCCCCCGACATCCGGCCCCGTTGCTCCCCCGTCGTGCGCATGGTCGGCCCTGTTCCGAATTCCGACCTACGCCCCTCGCGTTGCCACGCCGGGTGCAGCGGGATGGGACGCAGGAAGCGTGCCAACCTGCCGGAACCCCAGCCTGCGGCGATCGCCGCCGGACGACCTAGAATATCCGCCCCCGTTTTGTGTCGGCGCGCACAGTCCAGCTGCAGTCGCCCCGGCCGCCCATTCGTGCCCGGCATCCCATGACCGACTCCTTCCACCAGCACGACGTCATCGTCATCGGCGGCGGCCACGCCGGCACCGAGGCCGCGCTGGCATCCGCGCGTGCGGGCGCACGCACCCTGCTGCTGACCCACAACATCGAAACCGTGGGCGCGATGAGCTGCAACCCGGCCATCGGCGGCATCGGCAAGGGCCACCTGGTGCGCGAGATCGACGCGCTGGGCGGGGTGATGGCGAAGGCCGCGGACGCCGCCGGCATCCAGTGGCGGCGGCTCAACGCGTCCAAGGGCCCGGCGGTGCGCGCCACCCGCTGCCAGGCCGACCGCGCCCTGTACCGCGCCTACATCCGCCGCGCGGTGGAGGCGCAGCCCAACCTCACCGTCTTCCAGGCCGCGGTCGACGACCTGCTGATCGAAAACGACGCCGTGCGCGGCGCGGTCACCAATACCGGCCTGCGCTTCAAGGCGCCGGCCGTGGTGCTGACGGCCGGCACTTTCCTGGCGGGAAAGATCCACGTCGGCGACACCCAGTACGCCGCCGGCCGCATGGGCGACGCACCGGCGACCACGCTGGCCGCGCGCCTGCGCGAGCGCCCATTCGTCGTCGACCGCCTCAAGACCGGCACCCCGCCGCGCATCGACGGGCGCACGCTGGACTACTCGGTGATGACCGAACAGCCCGGCGACGACCCGCGCCCGGTGTTCTCGTTCACCGGTTCGCGCGCCGACCATCCGCGCCAGGTGCCGTGCTGGATCACGCACACCAGCGAACGCACACACGACATCATCCGCGCGGCGCTGCACCGCTCGCCGCTGTATTCCGGCCAGATCGAGGGCGTCGGCCCGCGCTACTGCCCGTCGATCGAGGACAAGGTGGTGCGCTTCGCGGAGAAGGACAGCCACCAGATCTTCGTCGAACCCGAGGGCCTGGACGTTGCCGAGATCTATCCCAACGGCATTTCCACCTCGCTGCCGTTCGACGTGCAGCTGGCGCTGGTGCGTTCGATCCGCGGCTTCGGGAACGCGCACGTCACCCGCCCCGGCTACGCGATCGAGTACGACTTCTTCGACCCGCGCGGGCTGAAGGCCTCGCTGGAAACCAAGGCCGTGTCCGGCCTGTTCTTCGCCGGCCAGATCAACGGCACCACCGGCTACGAGGAAGCCGCCGCGCAGGGCCTGGTCGCCGGGCTCAACGCCGCGCGCCACGTGCAGGGCAGGCAGGCCTGGTCGCCGCGCCGCGACCAGGCCTACATCGGCGTGCTGATCGACGACCTGATCACCCAGGGCACGACCGAGCCCTACCGCATGTTCACCTCGCGCGCCGAATACCGCCTGCAGCTGCGCGAGGACAACGCCGACCTGCGCCTGACCGGCGTCGGCCGCGAGCTGGGGCTGGTCGACGACGCGCGCTGGGAGGCCTTCGCCCGCAAGCGCGACGCGGTGGCCGCGGAGCTGCAGCGCCTCGGCGGCCTGTGGGCCTCGCCCAACAACGCCGCCGGTCGCGAGGCGGTCGCCACGCTGGGCATCGAGCTCAGCCGCGAATGCAGCGGCCTGGACCTGCTGCGGCGGCCGGAGCTGGACTACGCCAGGCTCACCGCAGTGCCCGCGTTCGCACCCGCGGCCGCGGATCCGGCGGTCGCCGAACAGGTGCAGATCGAGGCCAAGTATTCGGGTTACCTCGACCGCCAGCGCGAGGAAATCGCCCGCGCCCGCCGCCACGAGGGCACCGCGATCCCGGACGGCTTCGACTACGCCGCCGTGCACGGCCTGTCGGCCGAGGTGCGGCAGAAGTTCGAGCGCGTGCGCCCGCAGACCGTCGGCCAGGCGCAGCGCATCCCCGGCGTCACCCCGGCGGCGGTCTCGCTGCTGCTGGTGCACCTGTCGCGCGCGCGGCGCGAGGTGGCGTAGCCCGGATGGAATGAAATGGAATCCGGGGCCGGGCAATCCCAACTCCGCGGCGCAGCATCCTGTCCTGCGTAGTTGGAGCAAAGCGACTCCGACGAGGCACGGGCCCCGGATTCCGCTGCGCTGCATCCGGGCTACGGGGTGACTGGGGTCTAGCTGCGGCGCGCCTTGGCGAAGGCGGCGGCCAGCGCGTTGTCCGGCGGCGGCGGCGAAGGCTTCGGCGGGCGGGCATCGCGCCGCTCGCCGCGCGGATTGCGGGCGCCGCGTTCGTCGCGCGGCCTGCCTTCACCCGGCGCGTCGTCCAGCCGTCGCGTCAGGGCGATGCGCTTGCGCGCCACGTCGACCTCCAGCACCTTCACCTTGACGATGTCGCCGGCCTTGACCACCTCGCGCGGGTCCCTAACGTAACGGTCGGCCAGCGCGGAGATGTGGACCAGTCCGTCCTGGTGCACGCCGATGTCGACGAACGCGCCGAACGCGGCGACGTTGCTGACCACGCCTTCGAGCACCATGCCTTCGCGCAGGTCCTTGATGTCCTCCACGCCGTCGGCGAAGCGCGCGGCCTTGAACTCGGGGCGCGGGTCGCGGCCGGGCTTTTCCAGCTCCTTGAGGATGTCGCGCACGGTCGGTTCGCCGAAGCGCTCGTCGGTGAATTCGCGGGCCTTCAGCGTGCGCACGAACGCGGCGTCGCCGGCCAGCGCGCGGATCGGTTTGCCCGTCGCGGCGACGATGCGCTCGACGACCGGATAGGCCTCCGGGTGCACCGCGGAAGCGTCGAGCGGTTCGTCGCCGTCGGCGATGCGCAGGAAGCCGGCGCACTGCTCGAAGGTCTTCTCGCCCAGCCGCGGCACCTTGAGCAGCGCGCGGCGGCTGCGGAACGGGCCGTTCGCGTCGCGGTGCGCGACGACGTTTTCGGCCACCGACGCCGACAGCCCGGACACCCGCGCCAGCAGCGCCGCCGAGGCGGTGTTGACGTGCACGCCGACCGCGTTCACGCAGTCCTCGACCCTCGCGTCCAGCGCGCGCGCCAGCTTGTACTGGTCGACGTCGTGCTGGTACTGGCCGACGCCGATCGCCTTGGGTTCGATCTTCACCAGCTCCGCCAGCGGATCCTGCAGCCGGCGTGCGATCGACACCGCGCCGCGCAGCGAAACGTCGAGACCGGGGAATTCCTTCGCCGCCAGTTCCGACGCCGAATACACCGACGCGCCCGCTTCGCTGACCACGACCTTCTGCATCTTCAGTTGCGGTGCGAGCTTGAGCAGTTCGCCGGCCAGGCGGTCGGTCTCGCGGCTGGCGGTGCCGTTGCCGATGGCGACCAGCTGCACGCCGTGCGCGACGCACAGTTTGCCGAGCGTCGCCAGCGACTGGTCCCACTGCCGCCGCGGCTCGTGCGGGTAGATGGTGTCGGTGGCGACCAGCTTGCCGGTGGCGTCGACCACCGCGACTTTCACGCCGGTGCGCAGGCCCGGGTCGAGGCCGAGCACCGCCTTCGGTCCGGCCGGCGCGGCCAGCAGCAGGTCCTTGAGGTTGTCGCCGAACACGTCGATCGCCTCGGCCTCGGCCTTCTCGCGCGCCTGGTTGAGCAGGTCCAGCATCAGGTGCAGATGCAGTTTCGCGCGCCAGGCCAGGCGGCAGGCGTTGCCGAGCCAGGCGTCGGCGGCGCGGCCGCTGGCGCGGATGCCGGCGTGCAGGGCGACGCGGCCCTCGGCGTAGGCGTTGCCGGCCTCGGCATCGGCGCCCGGGTCGAGGTCGAGCTGCAGGAACTCCTCGCGGCGGCCGCGCAGCAGCGCAAGCAGGCGGTGCGAGGGGATCTTCGCCAGCGGCTCGGCATGGTCGAAGTAGTCGCGGTACTTGGCGCCCGCGTCTTCCTTGCCCGTGGCCACGCGCGCGCGGATCACGCCGTTGGCCGACAGCCACTCGCGCAGCTCGCCAACCAGCGTGGCGTCCTCGCCCCAGCGCTCGATCAGGATCGCGCGCGCGCCTTCCAGCGCGGCCTTGGCATCGTTCACGCCCTTGTCGGCGTCGACGAAAGCGGCGGCGAATTCCTCCGGCACGCGGGTCGGATCGGCGAGCAGGCCGTCGGCCAGCGGTTCCAGCCCGGCCTCGCGTGCGATCTGGGCCCGGGTGCGGCGTTTCGGCTTGTACGGCAGGTACAGGTCTTCCAGCCGCGACTTGCTGTCGGCGGCCTCGATGCCGGCGCGCAGCGCGTCGTCGAGCTTGCCCTGCTCGTCGATGCTGGCGAGGATCGCGGCGCGCCGGTCCTCCAGCTCGCGCAGGTAGGCCAGGCGCGTTTCCAGGTTGCGCAGCTGGGTGTCGTCGAGGCCGCCGGTGACTTCCTTGCGGTAGCGCGCGACGAACGGCACGGTCGCGCCTTCGTCGAGCAGGCCGACGGCGGCCTCGACCTGGTCGGGACGGGCGCCGATCTCGTCGGCGATGGTGGCGGCGATCTTGCGCGCCAGCGCGGGGGAGGGGGCCTGCATCGTGTCGTGGATTCCGTGCGACGTGTCGCGGCATTGTCGCCGCGCCGTGCGTGCGACAACAGATTGACAGCGCCGGGAACCGGCGTCAGAGCCTGCGCCGCGCCCGCCCGTCGTGCTTGCGGCGCCGCCACGGCAGCGGGATCGCGAACAGCATCAGCGCCAGCCACGCCAGCCGGCTGGACCAGCTCTCGCGGTCGGGCGGCAGCAGCGCCCGCGCGTCCTCGGTGTCGGCTTCCAGCGCGTACTCGCCCGCGTCCATCGCCGCGAGCACGGCGCGCGCGCGGCCGGCATCGCGCTCGGCCACGCGCAGCTTCACCCCGCCTACCGCCAGTCGCCATTCCCAGTTCGCCACCGCCAGGTGCTCGTCGCCCAGGTGCGCGTCGATGCCCTCGGACTGCAGCCGCCCGCGCGCCAGGTGCGCCTCGATCGGGTCGGTGTAGTGGGCGACGGTGGTGAACATGGTGGCTCGATGATGCGCCGCCGCGGGTGATCGCGCCATCGACGGCCGGCATGCCGCGCGCGGTCGCCTGGAGTAGGCTTGGGCGCCATGAAAACCACGACCTTCGCCGCGATCGCCGCGTGCGCGCTGCTGGCCGGCTGCCAGCAGGTGCCGCAGCCCGAAACCCGTACCGACGCCGCGGGCAACACGCTCACCCAGTGGCCGCTGCCGGCGCCCGCGGGCGCGGCGCAGCCCGACCTGTCGCTGGCGCCGGACGGGCGCCTGCTGCTGAGCTGGATCAGGCCTTTCGAGAAGGACCGGCACGCGCTGCAGTACACCACCTTCGACCGCACCGGCCACTGGGAGTGGACGCCGAAGATGATCGCCGTAGGCGCGTCGATGGTGGTCAACTGGGCCGACACGCCGCACATCGCCGCCACCGCCGACGGCACGCTCTGGGCCCACTGGCTGCAGAAGACGCGCGGGGAGGGCGAAGGCCACGCCTACGACGTGATTGCCTCGCACTCGACCGACAACGGCCTGACCTGGAGCCCGCCGGTGCGCGTGCACGACGACGGCAAGCCGGTCGAGCACGGCTTCGTTTCGTTCTGGCCGGCCGCGCGCGACCGGATCGGCGTGGCGTGGCTGGACGGGCGCAACACGACCGGCGATGCGCACGCCGGGCACGAGGGCGGCGAAGCCACGGCGGCCGGCACCGGGATGACCTCGCTGCGGGCGGCCAGCATCGACACCGCCTCGCACATCGCCGACGCGGTGGAAGTCGACGCCACCGTCTGCGACTGCTGCGGCACCGACGTGGCGATGACCACGCGCGGCCCGCTGCTGGTCTACCGCGACCGCACCGCCGAGGAGATCCGCGACATCCATGCCACGCGGCTGGACGGCGACGCCTGGGGCGCGCCGCGGGCGGTGCACGACGACGGCTGGAAGATCGCCGCCTGCCCGGTCAACGGCCCCGCGGTCGCCGCCGCGGACGACAACGCGGTCGTGGCCTGGTACAGCGCCGCCAGCGACGTGCCCAAGGTGCAGCTCGCCCACAGCGGCGACGCCGGCGACAGCTTCGCCGACGCCGTGGTCGTGGATGAAGGCGAGGCCGTGCAGGGCCGCGTCGACGTCGCCCTCGACGCCAGGCAGGCCTGGGTGGCCTGGCTGCGCGAGGACGCCGGCGGCCAGTCGCTGTGGCTGGCGCGCTACGCGCCGGACCTGTCGCGCGAACTCTCGCGCACGGAGGTCGCGAAGCTGCAGGGCCGCGGCCGCGGCACCGGCTTCCCGAAGCTCGTGGTGCGCGACGGCGAGGCGTTCCTGGTGTGGACCGACATCGCCAACGGCGGGCCGCAGCTGCAGGGCGTGCGGGTCGTGCCGGCGGGCTGATCGCGGCGTCCGCCTCCCGCGGCGGCCTCAGCGTTGCAGTTCGAATACCGCGCTGACGCGTTCGGTGTATGCCACCTCCGGTTGCAGGTAGCGTCCCGGCCGGGTGCGCGAGCCGGACACCTCCACCCGGTCCAGGGTCGTCGCGCCGTACTGGTCCCCGTAGCGGGAATCCAGGCTGCCGATGCTGTATACCGCCCCCAACCGGGCCCCGAACGCGGCCGCCATTTCCGCCGCCTTCGCGCGCGCGTCGCTGACGGCCTCGTGCCGGGCCTGCTCGCGCAGCGCCTCCTTGCGGCTCGACTCGAACTCGATCCCGCCGATGCCGTGTGCGCCCGCAGCCAGGCCGGCGTCGAGGAAATCATTCAGCCGGTCGACGTCCTTCAGCAGCATGGTGACACTGCGCGCGGCGACGAAGCCCTGGCTCGTGCGCCTGCCGTCGTCGTCGTAGTCGATGTCTTCCGACGCGTCGAGGCTGGATGCGGTGATGTCATCGTCCGCGACGCCATAGGCATCGAGGCCGGCAAGCAGCCGGTTGACCGCCGTATCGACAGCCTGCTTGGCCGGCAGCGGCTGTGGTGCGCGCTGTTCGAACTGGAACGTGATGCGCGCCGTATCCGGCTTTGCCGTCGCCTTTCCCTGGCCGGAAGCGACGATGTGCGGCGTGTCGGGCAGCGGCGTGCCGGCGAGGGCGGCGCTGCAGCCGAGCAGCAGGAGGGTGGCGATCAGGATCCGCATCGGAGAGCTCCGCGTGGTTCTTGTGGGTGCGGCTTCCGCCGCGGGCTTTGCGGAGTGTGCCCGAAGCGCCACGCCCCCGTTCCTGTCATCCCGAGCGCAGCGAGGGATCTGCTGTCCTGGTCGCTTCGTGAAGCAGATCCCTCGCTGCGCTCGGGATGACAGACCGGAAGGCAGGCCGCAAGCTGTTCCGGCTTCCGGCTTCCGGCTTCCGGCTTCCGGCTTCCGGCTTCCGGCTTCCGGCTTCCGGCTTCCGGCTTCCGGCTTCCGGCTTCCGGCTTCCGGCTTCCGGCTTCCGGCTTCCGGCTTCCGGCTTCCGGTCCCTACTTCTCCTTCCGCCAGTTCACCGAGCCGCGGTTCTCCACGCTGCTCGATTCGATCTCGACGTCGAAGCCCTTCTTCAGCAGGTACTTGAGCGTGAGCACCTGGCCGGTGCCGAGCAGGGACACGCCGAAGCCGACGTAGAGCCGCGGCGAGAGCTGCTTGCCGACGCCGAGCACGCTGCCGCCGAGCGCGCGCGATTCCATCACGCCGGCGTCGTCGAGGCCGATCTTGCTGCCGACCTGGCCGGCCAGCAGGCTGCCGCCGGCGTTGAGCGCGGCGGTGGCGGCGTTGAGCTGCTTGTTCTCGTCGCTGGACAGGTTGGAGGTGGAGCGGCCGAGCGCCAGGTACGACAGCGCCTCGGAGTCGTTGGTCGCCGGGTCCGTCCAGACCTTCGCCTGCGGTGACGAGGCGCGGCCGGTGACGTCGATGCCGGCGGTGATGTCCTGGGCCTCGATCCTGCGGGTCGCGCTGATGTCGAGGATCGGGTCGGACACCGGGCTGTTCGACCAGGTCAGGTGGCCGCGCGCGATCTGCAGCTTCTGGCCGTAGGCGGCGTAGCGGCCGCCGACCTCGAGGTTGCCGGTGGCCGTCATCTCGCGCCCGGGCACCGCGCGCACGCGCATCTGGCCGCCCAGGGTGCCGTCCAGGCCGAAGCCCTTGAGCTTGACGTCGTCGCCCATCACCAGCGAGAGGTCGAGCTCCAGCGGCGCGGCGGGGCCTTCCTCGGGATCGACCGGGTCGAGCACCACCACGTCCGGCGAGGCCGACACGCCCTGGTCGAGGCGTTCCAGGTCGATCAGCGCGCTGGGCACGGTGACCTTGCCGGTGACGTTGAGCGGCTGCCGTGCGGCGTAGCGCACGGTGATGTCGGGGCTGGCGCTGGCGCGCAGGTCGCGGGTGTTGGACACCAGCACGTCGTCGCCGTGCAGGCGCAGCACCAGCGGGGTGTCGTCGCCGCGCCAGCCCAGGCTGCCGTCGATGTGCAGGATGCCGGCGTCGGTGGCGCTGTCGGGCGGCGCGGAGCGCACGCTGCCGCTGATCCGCGCGGTGCCGTCGGCCAGCGCGTCCAGGTCGATGTTGCCGTTGTCGAGCGCGATGCCCAGTGCCGGCAGTTCGGTGCCGAAGCCGGTGAGCCGCGCCTGCCCGCCCAGCGCCGGCTCGGCCCGGGTGCCGGCGATCGTGACATGGCCTTCGAGCCGGCCGACCGGTTCCACGATGTCCTGCGAGAACAACTCCAGCCAGATGAGATCGTCGGTGTTGATGTCGAGCGCGCCGGACATCGCCGCGTCGGGGCTCCAGCCGGTGGCCACGCGCGCGTCGATGCGGCCGTCGCCGTTGAAGCCGCTGGCGAGGGTCGCTTCGATGCGCTGCGGATCGAAGCTGGCTTCGAGTGCAAGGTTGGAATAGCCGATCACGTCGCGGCGCGAGCGCTGGCTCAGGCGCAGGCCGCCGTCGGCGGAGGTGACGTTGAAGTGGCCCTGCCAGGCGCCGCCGGCCGGGCGCAGGGTGCCGTCGAGCGCGATTTCGCCGCGCAGCACCCACGGGCGGCTGTCGCCGCGTTCGGGCAGGTAGGGCTCGGCCAGCGACAGCGGCAGGCCCTGGCCTTCGACGGACAGGCCGTTGCGCGGCCAGTCGGCGCTGGCGCACAGCGCGCCGCCGTCGCTGGCGGCGAAGCAGCTGCGCGAGAGCGTCCAGGCGCTGCCGCGCTGCGCGTACTGCGCCGGCGACTGCAGGCGCCAGAAGGCACCCTTGGCCGGCGCGAGCTGCAGGCTGGCGAGGGTGCCCTGCCAGTTTGCGCCGCGCTTTTCCGCGCTGCCCGACAGGTCGAGCGCGCCGATCTCGCCGCGCGCGCGGGCGTCGAGCTGCAGGTCCTCGACCGCGCCGCGGGCGTCGACCTGCACGCTGTCGAGCGCGACGCCGGCCTGCACCCCCTGGGCCTCAAGCGCCAGCGCGCCGTTGCCGTTGCGCCAGGGCAGGTGCCCGCGCGCGGTCAGCGCGGCGGCGGTGTAGTCGCCCCAGGCGAGGTCGTTGCCGACGAGGTCGGCCTCGACGTCGGGCGCGTCGCGCGGGCCGGCCAGCCGCAGGGTGCCGCGCAGCGTGCCCTTCGCGTCGGGTAGCAGGTCGTCCAGGTGCAGCGGCGAGAGCCGGGCGTCGATCGCCATCACCCGGTCGACGCGGCCCTCGGCGTCGATCCGGCTGTTGCCGGCGCGCAGCGCGACCTCGCCCGAGTAGACCGGCTGCACCGTGTTGCTGGCCAGCGCCTTGAGCTCGGCGTGGGCGTGGCCGTCGAGCGCGCGTCCGCGCAGCTGGCCGCCGATGTGGGGGACATCGACGGTGGCGTCGTAGCCGCCGTCCTCGCGCGCGCTGCCCTGGCTGGCGAGGTTGGCGTCGACCGCGCCGTTCCAGCCGTCGACGAAGAAGCCCGGGTCGAAGCCGTCGAGCGTGGCCTTCGCGTCCCAATGCAGGCGCGGCGCGACGCCGGCGGTGCCCTCCACGTCGATGCGTCCGCGGTCCAGCGCCAGGTTCACGCTGGCGGTGTAGTCCTCGCCGTGCGCGGTGGCGTGCGCCTTGCCGTCGAGCGTGCGTCCGCGCAGCGTGCCGCCGAGCTTGGGCACGTCCAGCGTCGCCTCGAAGCCGCCGACGTCGAGCGCACGGCCCTGCGTGGCCAAGGTGCCGTCGATGTCGCCGTCCCAGCCGGCCACGAAGTAGCCGGGGTCGAAACCGTCCAGGGTCGCGTCGAGCTTCCAGCGCGTGGCCGGGTTCCAGGCGATGTCGCCGTGGGCGTCGAGCGCGCCGGTCGGCGTGGTCGCGCGCAGCGACTTGAGCGCCATGCCGCCGTCGCGGCCGCGGCCGTCGAGTACCACCTCGGCGCGTTCGCCGTCGCGGCTGACGTCGGCCTTGCCCGCCACGGCCCATGCGGCCGTGGTGCCCGCCAGGCCGAGGTCGGCGTCGACCGCGATTACCGGCGTCGCCTCCGTGCCCGTGGCCGGATCGGCCGCCGCACCGCCGAAGCGCAGGCCGCGCGCATTGGTCGCATAGCGGAACGTGGCGTGTTCGGGATCGCTGAAGTCGCCGCGCCCGCGCGCGGTGATCGTGCCGTCGAAGATGTCCAGCACCAGCGGTTCGAACGCCAGCACCTTGTCTTCCAGCACCAGCTTCGACGGCCGCACGGTGGCGTGCAGGTCGCCCTGCTCGAAGCGGCCCTGCAGCGTGGCGCGGCCGCCGACCCCGTCTGCCTGCAGCTGCAGCGACAGCGGGTTTTCGCTGGCCTCGTCCGCGCCGGCGAGCAGGGCGGTGTCGATCTTGTCGGCGCTTGCGCGCAGCTGCCAGCTTGGCCGGTCCCTGCCGGACAGCGACAGGCGGGCGCGCACCTGGCCCGGCAGGGCGCCGCCGACGCCGACTTCCAGGTGCTCCAGGTCGCCGCGCGCGATCACGCCCACCTGCAGCGCGCGGCGCAGCGGCAGCGTGCCCGATGCCACCGGGATCACCGCGGTCGCGGCCAGGTCCATGCGGTAGTTGTCGCGCGGCGCGTAGTCGCCGTGCGCGGTGAAGCGGCCGCGGTCGCTGTCGACCACGACGTGTTCCAGGTGCAGCGTCTGGGTGCGCGCATCGAGGCCGCCGCGCACGCGACGGATGTCGATCAGGTGCTCGCCCTCCTGCGAGACGCGGAAGCCGTCCACCTGGATCGCGTCGGCCTGCAGCCCCAGCGGCGGGGTGATGTCGGGCAGCACTTCGGGCCAGGTGGGCAGTTCGAACGGTGAATCGGTCTTCGGCAGATCGAGCGTGGCGCCCTCGACGATCATCGTGTCCAGCCGCAGCAGCTTGCCCAGCAGCGGACGGATGTCGGGATCGATCACGATCCGGCGCGCGGTAAAGGTCAGCGTGCCGGGCTTCGGGCACTGCCCGTAGGGCACCGGCTCGCCGCCTTCCTGCGGGCAGGTCTTCTGCACGAAGCGCACGTCGTGCAGCGTCATCGGGCCGCGGGCCGGCCCCTCGGCGCTGGACCACGACAGCTCGACGCCGGCCGGCAGCCGCGCCTTGACCTGCGCAAGCAGGAAGTCGCGCCCGCCCAGCGTGGACAGCAGCCACCACGCCACCACCACGACCAGCAGCGCCAGCCCGACCGCGGTGAACGCGCTGCGCCGCGCCAGCTTGCGTGCCCGCGCGCGGCGCTTGGCGCGCAGTTCGGCGATGCGCGCCTCGCGCTGCTCCGGCGTCAGGCCGGGGTCGATGCGCGGGCGGCGGCGGAAGCCCGGCGCCATGTCAGAACTCGGCCCCGATGCTCAGGCCGATGGTGAACGGCGAGTCGGGGTGGTCGAGGCCGCGCGCGATGTCGAAGCGCAGCGGACCCACCGGCGAGCGCCAGCGCACGCCCACGCCCACGCCGGTGTGCCAGTCGGGGTCGGTGCCATCGAAGGCGCTGCCGCTGTCGACGAACACCGCGCCGCCCCAGCTGTCGGTGAAGTAGCGTTCGAACTCGGCGCTGGTGGTGACCACGTTCTTGGCACCGATCGAGAAGTCGCCGATGCGCGGGCCGACCTCGCGCCACTCGTAGCCGCGGATGCTGCGGTCGCCGCCGGCGTAGAAGCGCAGGCTCGGCGGCATCGCGGTCAGCGCGTCGGTGAAGGTGTGGCCGATCTCGCCGCGCACGATCAGGCGGTTGCGCTCGCCCAGGCCCTTGAACCAGCTCGCGCGCGCGTGCAGCTGGGTGAAGCTGGCGTCGGAGCCGGCGCCCTCGACGCCGCCGCGCAGGGTCAGCGAGCCGCCGATGCCGCGGCGCGGGAACATCTTGCTGTCCACGTCCACGTATTCGGCGGTGAGCGACGGATAGGTAAACGTGGCGTAGCGGTACGCGGTCGGCGTGTCGGGGTCGCCGTCGTCCTCGTCCACGTAGGCCCAGCGCTCGCGCAGCACGTGCAGCGCCGCGACGAGGTTCAGGTGCCGGTTGTACTGGCCGCTGCGGCTGGCGACGAACTCGACCCGGCGCGTGTCGATGTAGTCGGTCTGTTCGTCGGCGAACTGCAGGCTGGCGGTATACCAGCCGTCGAGCCAGGCGAATGCCGGGATCCGGTACTGCAGGGTCAGCGTCTTGCGCTTCTGCGCGTAGTCCAGCTGCGCCAGCGCCTTGTGCCCGCGGGTGTTGACGTAGCGGCGCTCCAGCCCGAGGCGCACGCCGGGCCCGCTCTCGGTGCCGTAGCTCAGGCCGGCGGTGTAGACGTCGCGCTTGGCCGGGGTGAGCGTGACCTCGATCGGGACCTCGCCGTCGACGGCCTTCTCCGGGTACGGCTGGATGTCGATGCGGCTGAAGTAGTCCAGCGCCACCAGCGACTCGCGCAGGCGGTCCAGCCGGCCCTGGTGGTAGTACTGGCCCTGCTTCCAGTACACCAGCTTGCGCAGCAGGCGCTCGCGCACGACGCGCTTGGGCGTCTGCTCGAAATCGATCGGGCCCATGTCGTAGCGGTCGCCGCTGGTCCAGACCAGGTCGATGTCGGCGGCGTTGTCCGCGCGCGTCACCTCGACCCGGTGCGAGGCGAAGTCGGCGTCGAAGTAGCCGCGTTCGGCCAGGCGGCGGGTGATGCGGGTCTTGCTGGCCTCGTACAGGGCGTGGTTGAAGACATCGCCGGTGTTGGGCTGGAACTTGCCCAGGTCCTGCCTGAGGTAGCGGTCGCGGCCACCGGCACCGACGATCGCGATGTCGGCGTTGCGCACGCGCACCGGTTCGCCGGGATCGACCGTGATCACCACGTCCAGGCCGCCGTCGCCGCGGTTGCGTTCGACGGTGATCTGCGGCGAGTAGTAGCCGAACGGTTCCAGCGCCTCGCGGGTCTCGTCCTCGGCCTCGCGCACCAGATAGGCAAGGCGGCGGCCGGCCACATCCTTGCCGATCGCGTCGACCAGCGACAGCGAGACGCGCACGTTCTCGGTCATGGGGTCGTCGAGGCCGTGGATCTCGACCGAGCGCACGGTCGCCGCATCGGCGACGCCGCAGGCGATCAGGAGCAGGGCTGCGGCGGCGGTGCGGGGGAAGGCCGGGGGCATGCGGGGAGCATAACCGGCATGTGTCAAAAGACGATTAACGGGTCGATCACGGGCGACGGTCGCGTGGGGAGCGGCGCCCGCGATGGCCGGATGCTGTAGGAGCGGCGGAAGCCGCGATGGCTTTAC